>CANJQC010000020.1 GCA_947476295.1 Planctomycetaceae bacterium
ATCACAGGTCGGCCACGAGCGATCAACACAGTGCGAGAATTCATGAGGGCTCTCGCCGGCCTTGGTGGCTTCCTCGGTCGCAAGTCCGACGGTGAAACCCGGTTGGCAGACCATCTGGCGTGGGCTCGAAACCCTCATCCTCGCTCTCCTCGGTTACCATGCCGCGCTCAAAAAATGTGGGTAAGGATGAGCCCGGCAGGCAGGACCTACCGAAATCGGCGACTGCATCCGGGCGAATCCTATCGGGAATAATGTCTTTTTCCGGGGGAAGCGAACTGATATAATCTCGCCCATGAGCCTTTCTGACAAGTTATATCACGGCCTGAAGATGGGCTTTATTCCCTCTGCCGCACGGCGTTCGCGTTGGCGCGCGACGGCCCGCGAAATTATCAGGCTCAGCGATTCGCTTCAAAGTCTGACTGACGAAGAGCTGATGACGCGGGGTCGCAAAGTACGATGGGAAGCAAGGGCGGGCGTCGCTCTGGAAAAATTGCTGCCCGAATCCTACGCGCTGATACGCGAGTCTGCGCGGCGGGTCCTGGGCATGCAGCATTTCGAAGTGCAGATCATGGGGGCCATTGCGCTTTTCGAAGGCCATATCGCAGAAATGCAGACAGGCGAAGGAAAGACATTGACTGCCACGATGCCCTCCTTCCTGCGGGCGTTGCCGGGACAAGGTTGCCATATCGTGACAGTCAATGATTATCTGGCGAATCGCGACGCCGACACCATGGGCCCTGTGCATGCCAAACTTGGCCTAACCGTGGGCAAGATTCTGGATTCCATGGAAGCTGACGAACGCCGCACAAATTATGCATCAGATATCACCTACGGGACCAGCAAGGAAATGGGCTTTGACTTTCTCCGCGACCGACTGCGAAAAGGAGCAATGTCGGACGATGGTGGAACTCAGGTTCGCCGTTATATCCGGACGCTTCAGGGGGCAGAAGAACCGGTTCAACGCGGTCATTATTTCGCACTGATCGACGAAGCGGACAGTATTCTGATCGATGAGGCTCGCACGCCACTCATTATCGGCTTGACGCAACCAAACGAGCCGGCAACCGTTAATTTGTTTCGCTGGAGCAATCGCGCAACTTTTCAGTTGGAACCGAGACGCGACTACGTTTACGAACCAGAGCGTCGCACCGCATGGCTCACCGATGCTGGTTGCCGTAAAGTCGTGCTGATGTCCAAGCCATCGCTGCTGAGTTCAATAGATACCGAACGCATCTATGCGCAGGTCGAAAAAGCACTGACCGCTCGACATGCCTTTGAACTGGACCGCGATTACGTCATCGTGGAAAACAAAGTCGTGATCGTCGATGAGGGTACGGGACGTATCATGGATGGTCGCAAGTGGCAGGACGGACTGCATCAGGCGATCGAAGCGAAGGAATTAATTCCTATCACGGCGGCGACCGGGGAAGCCGCGCGAATCACCGTACAAAGTTATTTCCGACATTATTCCCATCTGGCTGGAATGACAGGGACCGCATTGCCGGCGCGTGGAGAACTGAAGAAAACGTATCGCCTGAAAGTGACAAAGATCCCGACCAACAAAAAATGCATCCGCAAAGGCATGACAACGCGCATTTTTAAAATGCAGGACGCCAAACGCGAAGCCATTGTGGAACAGATTCAGCGAATGATAAAACTCGGAAGATCGGTCCTTGTCGGCACGCCGTCGGTGGAAGCATCAGAAGCCCTCGGGTTGTTGCTGAAGGATAAGCGCATCCCGTTTCAGATCCTGAATGCCCGCTATCATGAACAGGAAGCGAAAATTATCTCCGGAGCCGGCGAGGCGGGCCGTGTCACAATTGCGACCAACATGGCTGGCCGCGGAACGGACATTATTCTGGATGATGACGTTCGGAAAGCTGGCGGTCTGCATGTGATTGCAACGGAGATCCACAGTTCAAAACGCATCGACCGCCAGCTTGTCGGTCGTTCTGCGCGTCAGGGCGATCCGGGTTCGTACCAGTTTTTCCTCAGTCTTGAAGACGAACTTTTGCGATCCCGTGAACCGAAAGAACGCCTGCGTAAGCAGCGCATGGGGATTGCCAACCGGCAAGGAGAACTTGGTCGATTATGGAACCGCTATTTTCTCAAGGTTCAGCGATTTCTAGAGAAGACTCACCGCAAGCAGCGCAAACATCTGCTCAAGCAGGAACGCATGCGACTGGATCAGTACGAAAATATGGGGCTCGATCCGTACCTGGAACTCACGGAATCGTGATCGCGAAACGAAAAAGGATAGAGGGCGGTTCGAGAAGTAATTGGCATCCAAGGATTCGATTTAAGTAGCTTGGACATTCATGTCCGAGTCCTCACCGGAAAAACCGACACTTGATGCTCAAACGGTCTTGAACGCTGTGGATACTTTAGCAATTTCAGATGACAGACGACTCGTTGTGATACAGCGTAATCCTCGTTCCGGATCAGGTGCCGGGCGAAAGGAATTGCTCATTCTGATTCGCGCACTGCGGAAGGCGGAATATCGTGTTCGCATGTTTCGGTCGCGACCGAAGCTGGACGCCTTCCTTTCGATCTCAGAGAAAGCAGGGCTGTTGCGATGCATTGTTGCGGCAGGCGGAGACGGGACGGTGGCTGATGTTGCCAATCGCCATCCAGGCTGCCCGATCGCCGTGTTGCCGCTGGGGACAGAGAATCTGCTGGCAGGGTACTTGAATCTGCCTCGCTGTGGTCGCTCGCTCGCTGTCGTGATTGCCTCCGGCCAGATCCAGATGTTTGATACCGCGACTGCGAACGGACGACGATTCCTGCTGATGCTGAGCGCTGGCGTTGACGGAGAAATCGTCCATGCGATTCATCAGTCGCGGACGGGAACTATTCGCCGCATGGGTTACGCCCTTCCAACACTGCGCGCATTTCTTTCATCAAGTCCGCAGCTCATTCGCGTCTCAACGCCGGACGCAGGGCATATCGCGACAGGCACGCACGTCATCGTCACCAACATTCCGCGATACGGATTTGGACTGAAATTTGCCCCCGAAGCAATTTCGGACGACGGACTGCTCAACGTTCGCATTTATCATGGCGCAACTCGCTGGCATATTCTCTGGCATGCCCTTCGATTGAAACTGGGACTGTCGATTCACGCCTCTGAATGCACAAAATTCACTGCGACCAGAGTAACGCTTGAATCCGCAACAGCCGCCCCGATTTCCGGCGTCCAAATCGACGGCGATCCCTGCTCATCGCTTCCCGTCCGCGTGACAATCGAACCCGCAAGTCTTTGCGTGCTTGGGCGATTCGTAAAAAAAGCACTCCGACAGAGTTGAGTGCTCTGCCGGAGTGCCTTCGCCCGACCCGATACGGTTTGACTGCGGCGCAGTCTGAGTGATGTCAACGTGTTTCGTAAATCATGCCGTCAGGCCGATAATGTAACCCTGGCTTGACCATTTGCGGAGGAACGGACAGGAGTTCCAAGCGAACTTCGTTCCCGTTCGCGACGGTACCGTGAATGCTGATGAGCGAGCGAATACAATCAGGTTCGGGCAGTTCACAAGACTCTGCCACGGAATACCATTCAAAACGGCTAATGGATTCAAAGAGCATATTGAACTGGGTCAGATCGACGCGAAAACTGGCATGATCGATTCTGCCATCCTTCGCTCCGCCTACAATCTCAGTTGTTCCCAGATACATACATACCGTCCAAGCCCGCTCGTCGAATTGGCAGTCGTAACCGACTCGTCCAACGTGCGTGAGAGGCTCGAACAGGGCCGACGCCTGATGCACAAAACCCTTCAACCACTCCGGTCGATAGTCTCGCTGCTCCCTGCGTAATCGATACTGCTCCATCTGTTCAAGCAGTTCTTCAATGGACATGGTTAACCTGGGTGTTTGGCTGAAATTCGATGAGACTGAAGTTCGCTCCGCCTGCAGCGAAACAAATTATCAGCGTGCCGGAAGTCAGAGTCATTGTTGAGGTCACATCCATGAGTGTGATTGGCGACAGAGCATCAGCTCCGGCAGACAAAATACCTGACGATGAACACACGGTTTATCGGGAGTGTGAGTGCCATCGATCAGATATTTTATGCCACTCCCGCGTACGATTGCTTCGTCGCGGTCCTGTCCTGCCTGTCAGGACGTCGGGCACGCATTGAGTCGCGCCTGCCGAATGCTCCGACTGTGCATATTGAGCACAGTTGAGCGCGGATGAATCGAAAAGCGACCGTCGCCAACTCGTATCAATTCAGAATTTGTCACGCCCCGGCACCGCCAGCGGACAGAGAGAACGTGACATCCTGCAATTGGTCATTGCGGCAATTACGGTTGCCTGTGTGGGCGGCTTTCCGCAATTCTAAACTGCGCCATGAAACAGGCAAACAGCAAACGAAACGCCGGCGAAAAATCATTTGGCGATCGGGTTATCCAGTCCTGAATCGAATCGACCGGCATCCACAGCACGTCGGCAATCTCGCTGGAATCCGGCGTCACGGCGACGTCTGAGCAGCACCGGTACAATACCGTAAATTCCTGAGAGGTATCATCGCAGGCAGAAAACTTCTGCAGCCGCTCGACCGCAGATTCAATGCCGAGTTCTTCGAACAATTCCCGGACGGCAGTCGCATCATAGTCTTCCCCGGCACTCACATGCCCGGAACACGACGATGTCCAGACCGATGGAAATTCCTCCTTGGAGTCCGCCCGCTTATGGATCAGCAGACACTCATCCTGTCGAAACAAAAACACATGTACCGCCCGATGCCGCAACTTCCTCCGATGCACTTCGGAACGAGGCAGCTTCGCCACAGCCTGATCGTCCTCATTAACGACATCGAAATATTCTTCGTATTCATTCAGCATGTTTTACAACCAATTCGATAGCTCGACTTCGTCACTTGACTCCTGGATCTGCATGAATCCTGCTCCTCGCTGCTGCACTGAGCCACACTTCAGGGTTTCCTGCCCTGAATCCTGTCAATCAGCATTTCCACAACCTGTGCAATCGAGAGGTCTGAGGTGTCCACGACAATGGCATTTTTGGCAGGGATCATCGGCGCGTGCTCGCGGGTTTCGTCTCGTTCGTCACGTTGGCGAAGCTGGTCCATGACAACGCGGATTGACTGAACGACGCCTTTGTAAGCTAACTCGCGTTGCCGACGACGAGCCCGGGCTTCTAGGTCGGCTTTGACGAAAAACTTATGTTCGGCATCCGGGAATACGACGGTTCCCTGATCACGGCCTTCAGTCACCATGCTCCCGAGTTTACCGATGTCCCGCTGCAGTTCGACCAGACGCTCACGGACTATCGGGTTCGATGCGATGATGGAAGATATCGCCGTGACTTCCGGCGTGCGGACTTCCGACGTGACGTCCTGTTTATTCAGCAGCAAACGATCTTTATCGAACGAAATCGTGAGGCCACGAGCGATCTGAGCGACTGCCGACCGATCGTTTTCATCGGTCGCCGCATTCAGCACGGCCAGGGCAACGGCACGATACATCGCTCCGGTGTCAAGGAAACCAACGTTGAGCCGTTGAGCGAGTAGCCGGGCCACAGTGCTTTTCCCGGAGCCCGCTGGTCCGTCAATCGTGATGATCATGTTCGAAAAAATCCTATAGTGCAAGGAGCACTTCTTTGATTTGATACGCATTCAGCGGCACGACGATACCCTCATCTGTAATCTCGGCGACTACTTTTTGTGAGCGGTCTGCATTCACGACAAACGCTGCCGTTGGACGACGGGCTGTCCGGATCAGACATTTGACTGACAGCCCTTCGGTTTCGGTCAACAGCAAAGATAACTCTTCACCCCGATCGGCGGTTGCCGCCCGCACTCTGGAATGAACAAGTTCCACGTTTCGAGCCGAAAGTCCCAGCACCCAGCTGCTTGCCGTTGAAGCTGGTGTGGTGCCGGATGTCTCCGTGATAATGGCCGCAGTCATGGCATCGACTGCAGTTCGCAGAGGGAACGCTTGGTCAAAATCGATCGTAAACTGAAACTCTCGAGACGGCTCGCTTTCGACAACCAGCAGACTATCAAACATTCGCGGCCCTGATCGGCGATGATAAGGTCGTCCATGACTTGCAATAACGACACGATGATCCGGATCGCTGACTTCCACGTAGTCCGGTGATTCAAAACGTTCGGAGCGAAATCCCGCTGCGTGCCCCATGACGCTGCGCGTGACGGTAGCGGATTCGTTGTCCCACGCAAAGCGACACCCAAAGTAAGTCAGCCATGGGTTACCTGTGACTTGCGTGACAAGTTGATCAAAAATCAGCGTCACATGAATTCTGGGCTGGGCTCGATCGATCGACGTCACCTGGCGCACTTTAGCCAGCGTTGAACCATCAGCGGGCGAACGCAGTTCACCGGTTGTTTCAATCGAGGCAAACACCATGCCTGCATGAAGAATCCGGTGCTCCAACAGGTGAGTCGTTGCGTACGCAGACTTACGAACTTCACCGCTTCCATCGTCGAGGAGCGTCTGTTCGCGTTCGTAGCGAAAGCAGACCTGCTGGCTCAGGCGATTCCCGCGCTGCTGATGGTATGTCACCGCTGCGATGCCGCCCGTACGGTCGCTGAGCGTGACTTCGAAGTGACGATTGCGCAGTGTCAATGATTCGGCGAGCGGCGGTTCACGAGGAATTGGTTCGAGAATCGACTGTGGTGGCTGGCCGGATCTGCTTTCGCTCAACCAGGCGAAACCACCCGGCGGCAGCTTGACCAGCAGTCGTACTTTGTCGCCCGTGCGTTCAGCAAGTTCGATCGAGTTCGCAGCCGCCGGACGTTTCCACGAATCCGGCCATGCCACATCGACGATACGACCAAACGGAATGGTATTGGCAATCAACAGCCCTCGGATTTCGGCGGGCTGCTGCGGGATGCGAGAACGGAGCGACGATGTCAGCCGGTCAGAACACGATGTGAGTTGTGCATGGATTGATGCGGATGCAGCCTGAAGAGCCGCATCCTTGGCAGACAACATCGTCGCTGTATCGACATGCTGAAGCTCAAGTGCGGCGAGTTCCGTTTCGATCTGCGCAAACAGGGCGTTGATGACATCGACGTTTTCTTCAGCTTTGACCAGACGAGTCATGACGAACAGCGTGCGCAGAGATTCCACGCGTTGTTGAAACAGACGCAGCAGCGCCGGGCCGGACACGGGGGCTTCGGTTTTGAGCACCGACGACTGAATCAGATACGGCGCAAGGTATTCAGAGTGCTGGTAGCGTTCGGTCATGCGGCTACCGTCGCACACATGCACCAATGCCGCCATTGTTGTGAATTCGCCAAGTACCGGAGCGTAGCCCGTGGCGATCTGCAAATCTCGCAACCACGGCGTCTTCAATGACGGCAGGCGAGCGAGAAACAGAGCGGCGGTATTATCGTCCTGCATGCTTTCGTTGTAGCGATCGGCAAATCGCAAAAATCCGGCAGCACTGTCGATGGCCAGTGGGATTCGCGACGCGGCGGGAACTTGCGATCCGTCTGGAGCCTGCCAATCGAACTGACAACGTTCCTTGTCAGGATACAGCCCATCATCGAGTGCAAAATGCAGGGCAGATTCAAAACCAAAGTACGTCAGCAGCGCTGGCAGAGACGCTGTCATGCCGTAGCGGCGGCGAGCCCAGTGGCGGGGCGGTGAACCGATGATGTCGGTGAATGTCCGGCGGCAGCGTTCGATGTCGGTCAGGGTCGCCGCCATAGAATTCAGCGACGGGCGAATTTCCGCGTCGTGACCGGTGAGCAGAGTCAGCGTGCCATCGGTTATCGCCTGCTTCAGCTGCGTTGCGAGTGAAGCGTCCTTCTGAACCCATGTCGCAAGCTCACGGCCTGTCACGAACAGATTGAGTCGCGTCGCCGGGGTGGCGGAAGAAATGAGGCTGCAAATCCCGGAGGTTTGCTCGTCGTCACCGGGAATACAGAAATCCAGCAGGTAACAGTTCATCGGATAGAACTTCTCCCGCGTGTCACGAAGATGTTCGAAGCATCGCATCAAATGCAGCTTAACGGTGACTTCGTCACCGATGAGAGATGCCTCTGACGCCAGGTGAACCTCGCGGCTCAGCAGGATATTGTCGGCGTCCACAAAATGATGGCGGCGGCGACTCAGCAGTTGCACTTGTAGCATGACAATGCCGAGCGACAGGAAATGATCGACCAGTACGGGCGTTGTCGCAGTGATTTGCGTGGGCTGGGATGCTTCAGCAACCGGGCAGCGCCGGGCATCTGAGCTGGCTTCCGGGTCTGAAATGTCGGCCTCATCCGAAGAACTGGCTTCATCTGCCAATGCTGCGTCAATCGCCGCAAGCCAGTCTTCTCGTTTCGAACATCCTGCCAACACAATATGCCCCTGTTCGCGAAAGACAGCACGCCATTCGTGCGGCATCCATGATTCGGACGCCGAAGGAACAAGGACGATGCGACGACCAGGGTAGCCGGTGAGTGATTCGGCCTGGCGAAAAAGCGGGATACTATTGGATCGTTGAAGCAAGCGCGGATGCCATGCACAAGCGATGGCGTTGAGCAGACTTGCGGCGTCCTCTTCTGGCAGGTCGGTCGGCAGGTCTTCGATGGAATATCCTGGAATCAGCACGCTGATTTCAGAAAAATCTTGGGAGACAGACATGGGGCGGCAGGTTCGTGGTGAAGGGCAATTTGAGTGAAAGAAGGGTGCTCATACGGTGTACGAATAAACA
The DNA here is from genome assembly GCA_947476295.1 of Planctomycetaceae bacterium. Lineage (GTDB taxonomy): Bacteria > Planctomycetota > Planctomycetia > Planctomycetales > Planctomycetaceae > SXXK01. The sequence goes on from CANJQC010000020.1 coordinate 8,684, forward strand.
TTAACGTCCATCGCTTGCATTGTTTTTTATACTCCGCGCGGTCATGAGTGAGAGACTTGGCGAGCGGCATGCGTGAGCTTGCCGGTATAAAAACGAGCACACTGTATTAACGTCACGCATTTCCGGCATTGTGGCCGGAATATTCAGAATTTCCGAGTTTCACGGAACTTCAAAGTGACAAAACTCGTCAGACAATCCAACCGAGAGCTGAAGAACCCGGATTTTCGAGTTCCAAAACGACTATAAGTCAGGCCAAACCTCATCTTTCCGGGGATTGCGGCGGTTTGGTGTTTCAAAATTGGTTGACGGGACCGCGAAGTTGCTGGTAATTTTGCCGCACAGAGGATCCCGGTTGAACTCCTGTCACATAAATCTGAAAATAAATCGAGGCGTATCATGGCGGAACCAGTCAGCGCGTGGGGCATTGATATTGGTCAGGCGGGCTTGAAAGCGATGAAACTTCGCGTCTCGGACGACGGCGAGCGCGTGGTCGCGGTAGCTTTTGACTATATACCTCACCCTAAAATCCTGAGTCAGCCGGATGCGATCCCGGAAGAACTGATTCGTGAGGCGATGAAAACGTTCCTCGACCGGAATAAAATTGATGGTGATTTGATCGCAATCAGCGTGCCAGGGCAGAGTTCGCTTGCGAAGTTCATCAAACTGCCGCCCGTGGAATCCAGCAAGGTGGCTGAAATCGTGCGATACGAAGCACGGCAACAGATTCCGTTCGATCTGAACGACGTGATCTGGGACTATCAGCCGGTTGGGGGTGGCGTCGAAGAGAGCGGCTTTATGCTGGAGGCCGAAGTCGGCCTGTTCGCAATGAAGCGAGAACTGGTCTATGACGCTCTGAAGCCCTTCACAAACAACGGCAAAGAGGTGGAGATTGTCCAGATCGCACCGCTTGCGCTGTACAATTATTTGTCATATGACGTGTTGGGTTTCCGTAAAACGGCTGCGACACCGGAACCTCCGGCCGCAGAGGATTACTATATTGTCCTGGACATGGGGGCTGATAATACAACGCTGTTGGTATCGAACGGACGCAACATCTGGATTCGTAACGTCCCGATCGGCGGCAACCATTTTACTCGAGCGCTGACTCGTGAAATGAAGCTCACGTTTGCAAAAGCCGAACATCTCAAATGTAACGCAACAAAGGCACCGGATCCAAAAGCTGTGTTCCAGGCAATGAGGCCGGTGTTCAATGATTATGTTTCCGAAATACAGCGGTCGATCGGATACTTTGGTAGTGTGAATCGGTCTGCAAAGATTCGAAAGATCATTGGCGTCGGCAATGGTTTCCGACTGGCCGGTCTGCAAAAATTCCTCCAGCAGAATCTACAGTATGAAGTGGAGCGACTGGAAGGCCTAGACGGGGTCACGGGAGATGCCGTCCTCACGGATCCGCTTTTCATCGACAACATGATGACGTTTGCCGTGCCGTATGGATTGGCTCTGCAGGCCATTGGCAAAACGCGGATTCGCACAACGCTCCTGCCGCCTGAGATCGCCATGGATCGGAAGATCCGCAGCAAGAAACCGTGGGCAATTGCGGCAGCGGCGGGCCTGCTCTTGGCGATGGGTCTGAGCACGTTAGTTAGCGCGTCAGTGCTTGGGTCGTACAGCGAAAATAAATGGGGCGAGCAGCAGAAATTCACGGATTCTGTCCAAAGCCAGATTGCCGCTCAGAAGTCGGCATATGGAGCGACCGAAGGGGAGCACAAGAAAATTCTTGAGAACATTGATCGCCTTGTGGCACCCTTGGAAAAGCGTGCAATCTGGTTGGAACTTTTTAAAGCCGTCAATGAATGTTTGCCGCGTGACGACGGTGATGCATCGGATCAGTCGGATATCACTCTGCAGAACAGAGTGCGCATTGAGTCATTCACCACGATGAGAGTGGCCGATGTTTCAGCATTTCATAAGGCGTTTTCTGATGCCAAACCGGAATCCCGTCTTGTAGATTTTGATCCCCGTGACCGCAAGCCGCCCGAAAGCAAAGCAGGATACATCGTCACCCTGAAAGGGTATCATCTGCACAACAACGAGAACGCTGAATTTACGATGAAAGGCCGACTGTATCTTGATAACACGCTGGTGAAGAATCTTCGCCAGTGGGAATTGAATTCCGGTGGCGTTTCTGTGCCGGTAGGCAAGATAGGAATCTCCCATCCGATTCTCTCGTTTTCGATCACAAACCAAACCCAATACGACCCAAATCAACGTGCTGGCGGAGCACTCACCGGCGGACCACGCGGGGCAGGTGGGTACGGTTCCGGGATGAACATGGGTAACAGGTCATTCGCTTCGGGATCAGGAGGAGATGGTCTGGGCGGTATGATGTCCCGGAGAGACGTTGATGACGAAGAAGATGTTTCATCAGGATATAGCGGAAGTCCCGGCGGCTTTCCTGGCGCAGTCGGTGGCATCCCGGGCATTGGTCGGCCCGAACTGAAAGGTCCGTTACTGGCCGACTCAGAAAAAGAAAGAATACTGGTGATTGACAGAACTGATTTTGTCGTTCAATTTGTGTGGATTCCGACGCTGGAAAAAGCCAGACTGCCGGCAGACCCGCGTTCCGCCATTGCTGCAGAAGGAGCGGCCGCAGAAACCAAGAAAAAGTGACTGCCGGCCATTGTGAGTTCATTCAATTCTGAAGTCTAAAGAAGCGTTAGGCGGGAGTGTGAGTCATGGAAAAACTTAAACCGATTTTGAAGCAGCGATACTGGATTTGTTTCGGACTGGCGCTGATCTTTGTGCTTGTAGGCTGGTGGAACGCTAGTGGGGACATTGCCACAAAGACAGCAGCGAGAAAAACGTCGGTGGATGCTTCATTCGCCTTAGCCGAAAAAGGAAAGACAGAACCGAATGAACTTTGGGTGGCCAGCGGAAAGAAAGAGAATGACCAGGACGCCGTAGCTTACAAGACAGCTTCATTGAAACTGTGGAACCGTCAGCAGGCTGCCCGGGAATGGCCGGAACAAATTCGCAGCAGTATGCAGTTGATAAAATATTTCGATGAAGTCGATTCAAAGGAAACGCGTGAACGCTGGGTGTCTGTCTACGAGCAGCAGATTGAAGATCTTTTGGACATTGTCAAACCTTTTCAGCCCTACAACGGCGAAGGTCTTGTCACGGTTGACGGCAGTCGAATTACGCGTCAGGCGTACAACAAATGGCAGGTCAACCTGCCTTCGTCGAACGAGATTTGGTCCAGTCAGGAAGACATTTGGCTCCTCAAGGCACTTTTGACATCCATCTCTCGGACCAACGATTCCGCGACACGAATCACGGAATCCCAAGTGCGTGAAATCAGAAAGCTGAAGCTGCGAGGCGGTGATCGCAAGACAGCCGCACGTTCCTTCAGCAGCTCGGGAGGTGGCGGTGGCGGTGGAGGTGGAGGTATGGGGGGTATGGGAGGACAGCGCGACGTTGATGACGATGACTACTCAGGAAATATAGGAATGGTGGCACCGGGAATCCAGGCGCATCCGGGGACAGCGTTCCAGGGGAGTGCAGGCGGGGATATCCTGGCGGAGGAATTCGGTGGCGGGCCGGGCGCCGTAGCCTTCGCACAAGGCGGCAACGGCACTCGAGATGTGGACAGCGACGATGGCGGCTTTGGAGGGGGTTTAGGAGGTGCTTCGGTGAAATCCGAAGTTCGGTATGTCGATGGAGCGGAAGTGGACATAGGCTACAAAACTCGCGCGTTCCTGCTGGACGTTGTGATACGGGATGAAAGGCTACCGGATCTGCTGGCGAAATTGACGAACTCTGATTTTCCGGTAGAGATTGTGCGTGTCGAGATTCTTTCTCGCACTGCGACCCAAGGCATGACAAGTATGAGCGGTGGCACGACGAACCCCGATAGCGATGATGGCGGTGGATTGTTATCCGGGGGAGGTAATCTCATGGGGCTCGGTGCCCAGCAGAGCATGGCAGGCCCTCAGGGAATTGGTGGAGGAAATGCATTTGGTGGCATGCAGGGATCTGGAGGTGGTTTCGGTAAAGGTGGTCGTAGAGGCCGTGATAAGGAGGATTCCAGTGGCCTCCCTCAGGCATCAGATTCAATGTTAGCAGGGGTCGAGGCGGCTAAAGGGGCAGAGTTGTTTAATGCGGCCATGGCTGACCCACTCTTGGTTGAAGTGCATATCGGAGGATTGATGACGCTTTATATGACACCTGAAGAAACCGAGATGCAGGCGAAGACAGAGGAGACCGACGCCAAGGAAGCTGGCACAGCATCTCCGGAGGATACCAAAGCTGGTACCACAAATGCTTCAGGAGATTTGAACCCCGGTTCAGAGACCCCTGAACCGAGCGCAACGCCGGATAAATCCAATACAGGCAGTACAGGCATTCCCGTTCAGGACGCACCAGCTGACAAAGCACCAGCTGAGGGCGGTGTGTCGGAAGTGCCGGTGCCAGCTCAACCAACGGAATTACCGACAACTGTCGATGGTACTCCGGGGGAGACAATTCCAGGTGGGACACCAGCGCCGTAAAGAGTTTTTCAGACGATTCGATTCACGATCAACAGCTGACTGCTGCGGATCCGATGCAGATTTCATGAAAGTGTGAGGAAACCTAGCCATGGCAAAATTAAGAGGCTTTGATTTCAAGGCGTTGCTGTTGAATCATGGAGAAAAATTTGGCGCGGGTGTAATTGTTTTGCTGGGCTTGACTGGACTTGCGACTGCAAGCTGGTCGCCGTCCACAAAACAACCTAGTAATCTCAAGGTAGTAACGGAGGCAACTCGATCCGCATGGCAGGCGAATGCGTTCACAGACGACAAGAAAGCCGCCTTTGCAGGCACCCCCGATGTACTCGCACTCGCCGAACAGATGCAGTCTGAAGCAGAAGACCTTGAAAAGTTTTCTACAAGAAACCCGTGGCATCCACCGATTCATCTCCCACGTGAACGCCGCGCAGCAATCATCGTACTTGCGCCAACAGATCCGGAATCAAACGCCATATCGATGGTCATGGCTGAGAAACCTGATGCGGAAGAGGAAGTTGTCGAAGAGATCACGAATCCAAAAAAAATCGACGACGGGCTGGAACCGGAAGTTGGTGAAGAAGTCAAAGACATCTTTGGTGTGGCGGGTGGTGTGGCGGGTGGTGTGGCGGGTGGTGTGGCGGGTCGCGGGCTGGGTGGAACTGGCGGAGGGGGGGGCAGGTTTTTGCTAGGCATGGGGGGAAACAGAGACAAAGATGATGAAGAAGAAGCGTATCAGGCGACAGGCTACGCGGCAGGGGGCTATGGAACAGAGAGCTACAATCCTTACGGCGGTATGACGTCCAATGATCGCAAAGTCCGTTACCATAGCGGAGTGTCAGTCCGCATGATCTTCCCGCTTCTGGACCAGATTCGCTCTGTCTCTCAATCGCTCCATCTGCCTCAAACTGACCCACAGGTGACGCAGGCGATCGACTTTAACGGCTTTCAGATTGAACGTAAGAAAGCTGTGGCGGGGACTGCCCCGTGGTCCGGTGAATGGGAAAGTATTTCCACGGACGAAATCGGGGAGATCCTTGGGAAGTCTCTTGCTTACGACCTAGAAGTGGTCAATCCCAGTGTGACAAGGAGCGAATTGACCATGCCTCTGCCCCGTCTGGCAGCTGGGAAATGGACGCTCAAGAATGCATCACACTCAAAATTGGACGATTTCAAGCTGGACGAAGAAGAACAACTGTTGCTTGATCGTTACCAAGCGAAACTGCTTGAAGAAGCAGAAAAACGCAAGAAAATGATGCCGAATCAATCCAGAAAGGCTGGCTTTACACAGTTTATGCTGAATGGCTCGGACTTAAACAGAGTGGTAGACGATTCCACGGGCGTGACAGATGACCTGTTCGAAGAAATGTCGCAGGGCAAGAAAGATTCAAAGAATAAGTCGAAGTATGACAATAAGGAAGAACTCAAGAAGCTGATTAACAAGTCCATGTCCACAGGCCGAGTTCTCCTTGTGCGGTTTATGGACTTCACATGTGATCGCGGCAACTCATACATTTATCGTGTTCGCCTGATCATGAACAATCCCAATTTCAACTACCCGGTGGATGAACTTGAACAGCCGGACTTGGCGACTCAGGAAAAAATCTTTTCCGACTGGAGCGAACCGACTGCTCCTGCATATGTGCCTCAATCGTATCGTTACTACGCGCAACGTGCCGACAATCTGCAGTCAGTCAAGATTGGCATGTTTTATGAAAACGAGAAGGCAGGAACACCCGTAATGGCTAATCTGGAAGTGCGAGTTGGTTCGCGCATCGGCGGAAAGTTGAAAATGGAAGTTGTGGACTTGTCAATGTCTGTGCTTGAGGCTCAAGAGGTCGAATTTAAGTCTCCCGATCTATTGGCAGCAATCGTGCCTTCAATCAAACTCAACAGCAGCGACAGCCCTGAACTAAAATCCCACATCGATGCCACGCGTGGTCGCAAACAACTGTCGGATCGAATCACCGTTGTTGACAGTAATGGTGCAATCGTGACTCGTTATGTCGGTGATTCGGTCTCCAACGGAGGTCAATTGCGCACCGAAGATCAGGACAGTGTATTCTGTCAGGACATTCTGAAGCTCTACGAGCACCTGAAGCAGGAAGACACATTTGCTGCCGGCCAAATCTATAATGTTGACGACGAAGAAGGCGGCGGTGGTGGCATAATGGGCGGTGGCGGATACGGAGGTGGCATGAGTCGCGGTAGCGCACTGAGCGGCGGTGGAAAAAAATCCCGCCGTAAAATTGATTTGGACGACGAATCGAATGCCGGCGGAAACAAAGCCCGCCGCAAAAACGACAATAGATAGTATTCCCCCATTGGGCCGAGCAGATGTTCGTCGTATCAGATGCCCATCCCTGCCGGAGCGACACAGAAGTCACAGCTTGTCAAGATATGAGCGGCGACTTTAGAAAAAAATCATGGGATTCGTAAAAAGAGACCGTATTCAGTTGCTAAGTTGCGAAAAAATGCGTCCAATGAGGGGACGTGGTGATTGGACAAGATGCAGTAAAAATCTTCATTCAGCCTTGCAAAGAATGATCCTAGGCGTCTGAAGGACAAATTTCCGCTGCTTCAAATCCGGTTGGCATTACTTCCGTGGGGACGGAGGGTTCTGGGCCCGTGCAACATGGTGGCTGCGCGTTTTGTTTGGTCGGGTGTCACTATCATCGGGCAATGAGTCGTCCTGTTGAAGTCATGGTGGCGTTCGTTCGAACGTTCTAAAGCAATGGACACACAATTTCCGTTAGCGCCCGTCGCGGATCTTCCGTGGCTGGCGTATGCTTCGCTGCTCGTCATCGCAGTATATTTTCGGTTTTCACGTGCGCTAACTATCCGAAATCTGGATTTGTTGCTGACACTGTTGATCGCGGCTGCAGTCGTTGTCTCCAGCCATTTTCGCGATGTGCCATGGTTTGTGCAAACCGCTGACTCTGAGCGCTCAGCGATGCCTTTAGCTGAGTCGCATTCCGCTGAAGTCACGCAGTCTGATGTGCGAAGTGATTCCGCATCGCAGCCCGCCTCTGCTGAGCGTCCGATGGTTCGCGTTCATCATCCGGCGTACACATGGAGTTCACTGGCACTTGTCGCGCTGGCCGTATTGCTGGTCGTACGGTTGATTTTCGATGAATCACTCACGCGCCGTCCTCGACTGGATCAGAATCTGAACCAGGCGGGACTGACATTCCTGTGCATTCCGGCATTTGCTATTTTGGCGTTCGGCGTATTCCTGAAGCCTGCTCCGGTGACAAACGTGAAAGCAATTGAACATGGTCGAGCGTTATTACAACGACGCGAGGTGGAAGTAAGCCGAACCGACGTGCGGAGTGACGACCCGGCACCGACGGAAACACTGATCGCTGCGGGCGGGGCTGCGGTGGCTCAGTTGTCCGGAACGTTGCCAAATTCAGTATCCGTCAATACCGGTGAAACCCGCGACACGGAACTGCTCGTCGCGAGGATTCTGGTGGTCGGCGCGCACATGGTGGTGATCCTAGGGTTGCTGTTCATTGGTCGTCAGCACTTCGCCAGTATTCAGTTGGGTGTCGCGATGAGTTGTCTGTACCTGCTGCTGCCGTGTACCGCTGCAAACGTGCATAAGCTGAGTCATGTGTTGCCGGCGGCGTGCCTTATCTGGGCGATCGCCAGTTACCGAAAGCCAACGGTCGCCGGTGTGCTGCTGGGCTTGGCGTGTGGAACACTGTTCTTTGCCGTCTTTCTGCTGCCGTTGTGGGCCGTGTTCTACGGCCGCCGAGGTGCCATTCGATTTGGTGTGTCCGTGCTGGGTGTCGTGGTCGTGCTGGCCACCTGTCTCATGATGATCAGTGGTGATGCGGATTCATTTTTCAACCGCGTCGTGACGAGTACAAACTGGACCGTTTATCGTCTGCTGGATGACACGTTGAGTGTTTCACAGACGTCCGTGAGTCATCTGTTTATCCGCATCCCGATGGCGGCGATTTTCTTTGTGATGCTGACTGCCATGACCGTACTGCCTCGACCGAGAAACCTGGAAAACCTGCTGGCGAATTCAACAGCATTGGTTGTCGCTGCGCAGATGTGGTATCCGGACGACATAGGCACGTACGTTCAATGGTACATGCCACTCTTTCTGCTGGTGGTATTTCGACCGCGTCTGGACCGATTTATGCCGCCGGATATGATTGAACGCCAGACGACAACGGTTCCAAACGGCCTCATCTCCGGTTCGCCTTCGACTGTAGCGATGTCGCGGCTGAGCCTGTATCACTGATGAATCGTGCCTTTCCTGCGAAACTTTCCCGTTCCGGCGATTCATGAGGCCTTATGGTGTTCGGAACGCACGGGGATCATAGAATCCCCAGTTGAGAGTGTCTGCGACTGCGGTTTAATCCGTTCGACGGTAGGGAATCTGAATGACTGACATGAACAGGATTCTGGCTGGGGGAGCGATTCCTCCGGAGGCTCGCGTTGTGGATCAGCCGCGAATTGAAGCTGCGGTTCGGGAAATTCTGCTGTCGGTGGGTGAGAATCCTGATCGCGACGGTTTAAAAGAAACTCCGGCCCGAGTTGCCCGCATGTACGCAGAGATTTTCGGCGGACTGCATGTCGACCCCGGACGACATCTGCAGAAGGTTTTCGAAGAGCAGTACGATGAAATGGTGCTGGTACGGGATATTTCATTCAACAGCATGTGCGAACATCATCTGCTGCCCTTCATGGGCAAGGCACATGTCGGCTACATTCCACGCGGCAGAGTCACCGGACTCAGCAAACTCGCGAGGGTTGTGGATGAGATCGCTCGGCGCCCGCAGGTTCAGGAACGCATGACGCACATGATCGCCGACCTGATTGAAAACGAACTCACGGCCCACGGTGTGATTGTCGTCGTTGAAGCGGAACATACCTGCATGACAATTCGCGGCGTTAAGAAGCCCGGAGCATTGACTGTCACCAGTGCAGTGCGCGGAATGTTCCGCAACAATCTTGCCAGCCGCGCGGAAGCAATGGCGCTCATCAATGGCAAGTGATGGCCAGTCATGATTGAATGCTTTGTCCTGAAACTGGTTACCGGCATCTCGCTGATGTGGCTGATGATGCCGCGTAAGGAAGTAACGGACGGCTTCTTTCGGATTCAGATGCTGGTCGCGCTGGGACTTTGCGTACTGCTGGTGCTGACAGTGCGACCGCTAAGTGAGGCCCAGGATACAAATTCGGATGCTGATGTGCTGAATCCCAGCGTGATGACTTCCGGCACTGGGACACAAGCCGGGACTAAGTTCATCCGCATCGCGCAGATTGTCGCCGCAGTCATTGCGTTTGCCGGGCACATCGTATGGAAGCTGGGGCGACGACTGCCGGGTGCCATAGCGATTTATTCAGTTGCGACCCTGTGCCTGTCTTCCGTGGTCACCGACTCGTGTGCGAGCGGACTCAACTTCGACTCCGTCCAACTGCTGCTGTCAGACTTGGCATCGTCAGCAGTTCTGGGAGCGACATTGACAGCGATGTTGCTGGGACATTGGTATCTCACGACACCGACGATGTCGATTGGGCCGCTGTCTTGGTTTACTAAAGCTCTGGCCTTTGCTGCGGTCGGGCGATTACTGATGACGTGCATCTCTTTTGGTCGATTTGGATTTGCCTCACATGACCTGGTGCATTTGTTGTGGCTGATCGTTCGAATCGTCGGCGGAATTCTGGTTCCATTTGCGACGGCACTGGTTGTCGCCAGAATCCTGAGATACCGCAACACACAGTCGGCCACGGGTGTACTCTTCGCCGCTCTGATTCTCGTTTTCATGGGTGAAATGACGGCCGCTTTGCTGGAACGTGATCTGCGGATACCGTACTGAAAGAAACTTACGGCAGCAATTCCACAGAACGTCGATCTTCCTGTTCTCGTCCGCACCAAGTCCCGGGATCCTTAGGGGCCATTACCATAACAACCCACATTATTTTTCAGTGTCCGGTCTGTCATAAGCGACAACTGTCGGCTCCTGACCCGATGGATGCTGCGGTGCGCTGCGGCGAATGTCAGTGGAGTCGCGACAAGGGCAGCAAAGACTTCACGGACGGACATCTGTGCCGTTGCCGCGTGTGTGGATGCCAGGATCTGTGGCGTCAGAAAGATTTTCCGCCTGCGCTGGGACTGGCGCTTGTGGGGACTGCGACCATTCTCAGTTGCGTGGCGTGGGCATTTTATCAACCTGCGATTGCCATTGGCATTCTGATGTTCGCTGGGTTGCTTGACATGGTACTCTACATGATGATGGGCGACATGCTGGTTTGCTATCGCTGTGCAGCAAGGCACCGCAGGACGACGATCAACGAAGAGCATCCGCGTTTCGACCTTGAAACAGCGGAACGTTATCGTCAACAGGATTTGCGTCAACGCGAAGCCACACCTTGAAACGGAGAACGGGCATCAGTGGAAGAACGGCGTCGAAGACTTGTTGAGGACCTCAACGACGCGATCGAAGGGGAACTCCGGGTCGATCGCGTGGCTGTCGCTGCTTACTCAACGGACGCAAGTCTGTACGAAATCGAACCACTGGCAGTCGCATTCCCGCGTCAGACCCGTGATGTCGAAATATTAGCTGCGTATTCCTCCGACAACAACATTCCGTTGATCGCGCGCGGTGCTGGTTCCGGACTGGCCGGTGGCGCGATTGGCAGCGGGATTGTGATCGATTTTTCCCGACACATGAATCAGATCGTTTCGATCTCTGCAGATCGTGTTCGCGTCCAGCCCGGTATTGCCCGCGAGAGACTCAACGCGCAGTTGCGCGAAAGTGGTCGGTACTTCGCTCCTGACCCATCGAACAGCCACATTACGACTGTAGGGGGAATGCTGGGTGTTGACGCTGCTGGTTCGCATGCGGTGCGAGTTGGTTCGGCACGTGATCATGTGGAAAGCATCGAATGCGTGCTGTCCGGTGGTCAGCGTCTGGAGCTGGGACGCGAACTCCTGTCGGACCCCGAAACGAGTTCAGATGCGGTTTCTCTGAATCGTGACTGTGCGGTAATCCTCTCACAGTCATCGCAGTCTGAAACGCTGCGGGTGTCAACGATGACTTCCACCACACGACGCAAACTGCTCCTGCGGCAGCTTACACAGATTCTGCGCGAAAATGATCCACTGATCCGTGAACTTCAGCCGCGGTTGTTGAGAAACTGCAGCGGTTATCGATTGCGTGGCATGTTGCAGGACGATCGCCTGGACCTTGGGCGAATGCTGGTCGGTTCCGAGGGCACGCTGGGAATATTTACAGAAGCGACATTGTTTACGATGTCGCTGCCGACGTATCGCTCAGCTGCAATCCTGATGTTCGGCTCGCTCGAATGCGCGATCCAAGCGATGCAGCTCATCCTGCCGCTTGAACCAAGTGCCTGCGACCTGCTGGATCGAAGACTGTTGAGTCTGGGACGTGGTGCGGATCAGCGGTTTCATGACCTCATTCTGCCGAATGCTGAAGCAGGGCTGATTATCGAGTTTCCCGGTGCCAGTGAGCGTGAAGTTCTGCAACGGCTGGAAGATTTGCAACGGCTGCTGAAAGATCGTCGAATTGAATTTCAACTGACTCGACAGGCATCAACGTACGACGATGTCGAATCGTTGTGGGCCCTGCCATTGAAAGTTGTTTCGCTGCTCGCCAGTCTGAAAGGCCAATCAAGACCGTTACCGTTTGTCGAAGATGTGGCCGTACCGCCGGAGCGTCTTGCTGAATTTCTACCCGTCGCACAGCGTGTGTTTCAACGACACGAAGTCACTGCCACTTTGTATGCACACGCCGCATCCGGACAACTTCACTTCCGACCGATCATGCCGGTTCCAAATCGCGGTGACGAAACGGTCATGGAAGCCATTGCCCGGGATCTTTATCGCAAGGTGCGTGACTTCGGGGGAACGATCTCCGGTGAACACGGAGACGGCCTATCTCGTACTGCATTCATTCGCACACAGTACGGCGCGTTGTATCGTGTGTTTCAGCAAATCAAGGATGCATTTGATCCACAGCGGCTGATGAATCCCGACAAGATCATCAGCAATGAGCCGTCTCTGACTGTCAAGTATCTGCGTCGAACTCGACCAATGGTCGATGAAGTCTCAGCATCACAGTCAAAGCCTCTGTTGCCAGTCATGCAGCTTGCATGGACGGCGGAAGAAGCCATCAATGACGCCGTCCGCTGCAATGGCTGCGGTACCTGTCGCACGCCTGTCAGTCCACAGCGCATGTGTCCGTTTGCCGAAGAAAACGGCGACGAAGAAGTTTCGCCGCGTGCCAAGGCAAACGTCATGCGTAACAGTTTGAGTACGAACAGTGTGCAGGAATTACTGGCACAGGAAGTCAATTCGCGGCTGCTTGCCAGTTGCTTTAACTGCAAACAGTGTCAACTCGAATGCCCTTCCGAAGTCAACATTCCACATCTGCTGATTGAAGCCCGCGCTCAGCATGTTCAGGCACATGGGCTCAGCAAGACGGCATGGCTGTTGTCGCGCATCCATTCATACGCACGCATGGCATCGCGAGTGTCGTTCGTCACAAATCGACTCCTCAATAATTCGTTGTTCCGCAGAATCCTGCAGCGATTTCTTGGCATATCGGCTCAGCGACGTCTTCCTCGATTCACACAAACGCCTTTTCTGGAATCGCAGCGCGTGCTGAGGAATGAAAACATCGGCACGCCGGGCAGCAACAAACCGACAGTCGTCTATTTTGTGGATTACTTCGCTAATAGTCACGATCCGGAACTTGCAGAGGCGTTTGTCCGAGTCCTCGAACATAATGGCTATCGCGTTTTCATTCCGCCTGCTCAAACTGGCTGCGGAATGGCTATGTTCAGCAACGGCGATCTTGCCGGTGCCCGAATTCTCGCGGAACAAAATATCCGTGAACTGATCGAACCAGCGAGAGAAGGTTACGCTATCGTCTGTACCGAACCGACCGCAGCGCTGTGCCTGACTCAGGAATATCCGATGCTCGTGCCAAACGACGATGCGGAAATTGTGGCGCAGCAGACGATTGATGCCGGAGCGTTTCTCGCTGACCTGAATCGGCGTGGCAAGCTCAAGCAGGACTTTGCTCCGCTGCCCATGCGAATTGCCTGGCATACCCCCTGTCATGTGAAAGCACTTCGCAAAGGTACCCCCATGCTGGAACTGCTGGCGCTGATCCCCGAACTCACCGTGTTAACGATTGAGAAAGGCTGCACAGGCATGGCTGGCACATTTGGAATTGCGGCGGCCAATTTCCGGACGTCGATTGAAATCGGTGCCGGACTCATCCGCGAAATGCAGACCATCGATGCGGTCGCCGGCGTCACAGATTGCAGCTCCTGCCGTATGCAGATGGAACAGGCCGCCACGATCCCGACCATCCACCCGATAAAGCTGCTCGCTCTCTCCTACGGCCTCATGCCTCGACTCTCCGAACGACTAAAGTCGCGCCCCGCAGGACTGGTGATGTCGTGAATTTTCGGCAAGCGGGTTGTTGATTTAGTCGAGTTAATTAGCCGAAGGACGCTAGCCTCGGTTGTTTTGCGTGTATTTTTCGAGCCAATAACCGGGGCTATCGCCCATCGGCTGACTAAATCAACAGACCGCAAGCGGCGGGTGTCACCCTAGGCAGCAGCAAAGTTGGAGTTGCGTTGGGATGTTGATCAGGTGAGATTTTTTTACGGCATTTGAGGGGAAAAGGCGAGACGTCGTTGAGCCTGTACGGAGACTGGCAGATGTTCTTTGCACCACGCTTTCACGAGTTTCACATGCCGCGTCCACAAATCGTTCCGGCGCTTTTGGCAAGCAAGGGAAGGGCAGACAACAGCCCCGGATTTGTCTCCCGCCCTGCCATAGGAACACCCTAAATTACACAAAGCCCCTGTAGTGATCTACGCTGCCATCCCGTCCTGTCAAACTGTATCGATTATGTCAAATTTCCCTAAGATTCCAGTTTTCACGACCCGATAAGGAGGAAAGGCATCGGAGCATTGCGACTCCGGGCGCGTTCTTTGGCAATTCACTTTGAAATCATGATCGATTGCGATTTGGCAATCCGGAGCAAATCTTTGGGTTGTGAATGGCCAATTCGGCTGGGAACCATTCCTTAACCATGCGTGTCTTGACAGTAAGTCCTGACAGATCCTACAGTTGTAGCGACAACAGGTGAAAGCAGCTATGCAGGAACTCTTGCTTCGGAGGCACAGATCGTGACCAAAAAAGAGATCGTCAAAGCGATTTCAGATGAGTTAGGTTTAACGCAGCTGCGAACCAAGGAAATCGTTCAGAAGACCTTTGACGCAATCGTTGAAACGCTGGTTGAAGAACGCCGTATTGAGCTCCGGAACTTCGGCGTCTTCGAAGTCAAAATGCGTGCCGCTCGGAAAGCACGTAACCCACGAACGGGCGGTCAGGTCGAGGTGCCGGCAAAATTTGTCGTGACCTTCAAGCCTGGCAAAGAGATGGAAGCCAAGGTTCGTGAACTGGAAGAACGTGAGTTGGCTCGAAAGCTGGCAGCATCCAGTGGTCAAGCCTACCGACACGGAACGTCTGGATTACAGAATCCGCCAGCGAACAGTGGTGGAAGTTCAATCCGCTGAATTTGCCTGGCCGGAGCCCTGTGATCTTGGGTCTCCACTGCATCGCAATGGATCATGGTTTTCGAGTGAAGAGCCTGTGATGGGACTCCGTTTTTTGCGGACCCCATGATTCAGAACTCATCTGATTCCAAATTGCTGTGGCATCCATGAAGATTGAACTTCATGGAAAACGGGTCCAGGGAAGGACGTTGCGATGAAGCTTCGATTACGACTGATGGTAGGACTTTTGCTGGCATCTTCTGCGCTGTCCGCCGGATGTGCTCTGCCCATCTGGAGCCCGAATCCGGATTTGCGAGCCCGCCAGTTGATTTTTTCGTCGGAAAGTCTGCGACACATCCCGGAAATCTGGGAACGTATCTGGTTCCTTGACCTGCCCGACACCGAAACGCCTTACCGCGTCCATGGCGGCGTGATCTGATCTCATTCAGACGTCAAGACTTCAATGTCAATTCTGCCCGTCCAAGTTTGGCCTGGGGGCAGGATTTGCAGACCGGCGTCGATGCCCTGTTGCTGCAGATTGATGGCATTGGTCATGCATGTATACGGTTCCAGACATACCGCTGTCGCCCACGGCGGCGTGAATGCAACGATTTCGCGGAATTTAGCTGAGCATCTCTGTTCAACCATCAGCTTTGCTGACGGATCTGTGATTCTGCAAGTGACCTTGTCGTTCTCAGCGGTGATCGCGGTATAAACAGCGTCCAGGTTGAGACCGCCGAATTTGGGAGCAGACGACAGCTCCGCCCCAGCGGGAGCCTTCTGGATTTTTCCGGATGGAAGGCATTGATTCAGTTCCCACGTCCGTGCTGTAGGAGCGTACACCGTGCATTGATTGGCGGACGAAGTTTGACTCAGCGGCAACCGGAAATAGGCATGAGTCCCGAAGCCCCAAGGAAGTGAGTCATCAGACGGATTGCGAACCGTAATCACGGACCGCAGACCGGAACCGCGCAGCTCGTAGGCGACTTCAATCTCGGCATCGGCAGGCCACAGAGCCAACCGTTCCGGAGCATCCACGCTGGTTCGGAAGACAGCTGTCACGGACGATTCTGATTGCGACACAATGCGCCACGGGCGATCCATACAAAAGCCGTGAATTGCATTCCCGGTCTTGTCAAATGGGACCAGATCCGGGGTTAGTTGATAGTCCTGGCCATCCCATGAATATCGCCCCCCTGCGATTCGATTTGGGTAAGGAAACAGCAATGGAATACCGCTCCGACTGACAGGATGCCCGCCCGATTCAAACCCTTCAGCCGCCGACAACACGTCCACGCTGGCCCCCGACGTCGTGACTGCCGTGAAGGAGAAACAGTTGAAACCCAGATCGACAGCAATCCTCGCGCGAGAACCCTGTTCGTTGCTGATTTCGATGATGTTCATATTAACCACATTCAATGCCCAGCATCACGGAATTCAGGCCGCTGCCGATGCCGAGAAGTGCTAAACGATCGCCAGAGTTTGGAGGAAACTGTTCAAGGCCCATTGAAAGAGCCATCGGCAACGCGGCGGCTCCAGTGTTGCCGAGGAGTTCGACGGTTGGGAAGTCAAGCGCGGGGTCGAGGTGCAATCGTTCCATTAAAAGCGTGCGGTGTTGTTTCCCGACCTGATGAGAAAAGACGCGAGTGACGTCTTCGTTGCTCCAGCCAAGCACTGATTTTGTGCGGCTCCAGGTTTGTTCCGCCAGTTTTATTCCCGCGTGAAGCAATGCTTCAGAATCGGTTTCCATCCTAGGCCGACCATCGCCGTGCTTTACTGCTTTAACACCACCAGCACACAATCTATGCCCGGATGAATCTGACAGAAACGATCCGCCGAGCAGTCGGTATCCCGTGCGGCTGAGTTTTCGATCACACAGCACAATCGCTGCGGATCCTGATCCAATCGTCAACGACGCAAATGCTGGTTTTATGCTTTGTCGTGTCAGCGTCTTATCATTCAGCAGGCTGTCAATCGTGCCCTCCACCAGATCCCGACCGTTTTCCGTGCCGACCACGATTCCTGCCCGAATCCGCCCCAATTCAATCTGATCGGCGATGATCAGCATGCCATTCAGAAGTCCAAGGCACGCATTACTCACATCCATTATCAGTGCTTCTGCGGGAAGGTGGACTCCGTCGTGGACGCGGGCCGCAGTCGCCGGTTCCATTTGATCGCGGCAAACGGAACCATGAATGAGGATTCCAAAATGACGACGATCGATGCCGGATTTTTCAAGGGCGGCCCGGGCTGTGTCTATGCTGATGGTGCCGGGCAATGTTCCGGGATCAAAGAAGCGTCGTTCACGGATGCCGGTCATCAGTTCGAGGCGTCCGGCAGGCAAACACAATCGTTCGTAAACAGTCGCGAGGCGGGTTTCGATCTCTTCCGATGTGACAACATGCGGCGGCACCATGTGTGCGACGGCTTCGATGCAGACGTGTTCGTATCGCATGATGATTCTCAACCGGATAAAATGCAGACGGACGTGACTTATAGTGGATCGGCGATGGGCTCCGTCCTGATCCAACAGGCGATTCTTGGAATTTCCCGCGTGAAGTAACGTTTCTGACACCGAAAGCCTCCTACGGCCTCGGCGACATCAACAGACTCACGACGACCACTGAGAAGACCGCGATCAGCATGATCGCCGAAAATGCCGTGCCGATGACGGACATCGTGCGAGGTCGTCTGGGGGCAAGAAAACCGGTGAGACTCAGGATCACACCGACGACATTGAGCAACGCGGCGCTGGCTGCGACAACGAGCAGCCGAGTCAACGCAGGTGCGTTGGTTCGCAACTCTTCCAGTTCATTGCGTGACGACGGCAGTCTATACAACATGTAAAACAACACGCCATACAATCCGGCGGCAATCAGAGCAAACCCAATCCCGGCCCAGCCCACAATATTGGCTGTGTCCGGCGACTCCGACGTCGCGAGGTTGGTGTCAGACGGACGTTCAGTACTCATGTGGGATTTTCAGCTTTGCATCGACAACGTTGACTGGCCATATGTTGGACATGAATGTCCAACGTATGTGTTTCACCCTACAAATTGCCTAGACTCATCCAGCGGATGGCTGTCATAAAGACGAGTGCTGTGGCTAGGACACCTGCGAAGAACGACAGAAAGAAACCAATCACCGCCAGTGAACGCGGTTGTTGTCTCAGCCCGTAAAATAAACATATGAAAAGCGCCACTGCGGTTAGTAACAGGCTGACACCAAGGATACCGACGACAAGCCAAGACTGAAATGAATCCGTCGTCAATGATTTCGCCTGGCCGGTCGTTTGCAGATACCAGATGAGCAGAATCCAGGTAGTGTGTCCAGCAAGCTGCAACACACTAAGCACGAATCCAACAAACCCCGGGCGGTTGCTCATCAACAACCGAATGGTTTCCAGCATTGGCACGGCATCGTCAGAATCCCGTGCTGCAACGGCAGCAGTGTTTGCTGGTGGAACATAGCGGGGCCGATGAACAGGTTTGCTTTTTTTTCCAGCCTTACGAGCCACAGTATCAAAGTCCAATCAAGGCAGTGTGTTTTGCATGCCAGTCAAGCCTATAACCCCGCACAGGCCACCGATGAGATCCGTAACGTTTTTACGACTCACAGCTCGTAGAATTCCACTTCTGAGCAATCTGTGGAGATTATGGGAGATCTGCACTCGAATCTACAACCTCCGAGAAACCTCACCATGATTCAAAAAGTGAATTCCGCCCCACCGGGATACCATACCATGACCCCGGTCGCCGTGTGTCTGACAGACTGCCCCGCCATGTTTAATCCCCATCCTTGATGAATTTCATCTAATCTTTCCATTCACCCCACAATTTTTCATCTTTGTTTTCGAACGACAACTCCCAAAATCCCGTCTTTTCCTGCACAATGCAAGCCAGCGGGAATTACTGATAGTACCTTGATTCTCTTCGCGGACGTAAACGGCTGACCATCGTCGTGCGGCAGGATCATCGGTAATGACAACTTCTCTGGCCACAATTTTCTGCCGCTGATAATCTCCGCCCATTCACTCTCCTATCCGGTTTTTTCACCTCAGGAGATTCCGGACGTTCAGAATCCGTTCTGGCGACCACGGATGACTCCAGATGACTCCAATGGTACCGACAGCCTGTCATTATATACTCTGCGTGAACGGCTCACGGATTGTTAACAAACGCATGGCGATGTTTCTTGAAGGCATTCAGTCAAAAGGTCTGGGCATCAGAACATGGGCGCTACCACGGGGCGAGTGGGTTCTGGATAAGTCCGAGAACCCGACCCTGCCAAGTCGCGTTGGTCGATTCTCGGTGGATATCGGACGGGTCAGCGGGGCGCAGTTGTCATCGGTAATGTGCTTTCACTGGTTCGTTCTTCCGCTGGCGGTTGCCATCGGATTGATTCGCCGAGTCCCGGTGCTTTATGACGAACACGATCACTATGAAATTAACACGCTCGAGGGCGGCGGCTCACGGCTGAAATGTCGTCTGTTCAGCCTGCTTGTGCGATGGATTCATCGCATCTGCCTGCCATGGGTTTCGCTTGTGACGTGTATTCACATGGACAAGCAGACACTCAAACGCCACCTTGAACGCTGGCAGTCGTCGGTTCTGGAAATTCACAATTACCCGGCGTCCGTCTGGCGTGAATCGGGGCGGACGCGATCACCATCGGGCAAGCTATGCTTCGTTTATATTGGTTGTGTCTTTGCCGAAAAAGGTGTTGGAGCGGCAGCGGAAGCGTTCCAGCTGCTGCCGCAAGACATCCAGAAAAATTCCGAACTACATGTCTTTGGCGAAGGAGACGCGAGTCTGATCCAGCGGCTGCGGACAATGCCAGGCGTTACGATTCACAACGGTGTGACGCCAGCCGAATTTCAAAAATTTACCGCTACACATCGCTGCTGCGGACTGGCGCTGCTGGCTAACACGCCACGTTACAACCTTGTTGGAACCAATTGCACAAAGTTGTTTGAATACCTGGCGCTTGGTATGCCGGTGATTGCCACGCGGGTAGGAGAGTTTCCACTGTGGATTGGTGGCCGGCGAGTGGGATTGCTCATCGACGGCGATCTGAATCCACAACAGCTTGCGACTCAGATGCAGAAACTTTCAGAGGACGACATACTCTTTGACCAGTTCTCCCGCAACGCCAGTGCCCTGATGTCCGGCGACGAAATGACCTGGGAACATGAATGGAGCAGAATTGATCAAACCGGTGTTGTCAATCATCAACGCAAAGCAGCCTGATTCTCGTTTGGTGAAGCCAACGAGCGTATAGGCAGATGTGTTGGCTCTTTGGTCCGGAAAAACCGAATATCCATGTCTCAGCATCCAATACCCGTCTTCATTCTTGGCAGCGGTCGATCAGGCACGACGATCACTGCGTCGTTGCTGAGTCACCTGCCGGGAATTCAGATCGCCAAAGAGACTGGATACATCGCTCAAAACATGGCACTGCTGCAGGACATCAATAACCCGGAAGCTCTGGCGCGGCTGATTAAGGAAGTTAATTTGTGGCTGGACAAGGAGCAGTGGAGGAACAAATGCAGCATCGAAGGCTTTCGCGACTTCGGTCAGCGTTATCAACTCTCCGGCGGTGCCGCCTTTATTCACTACGTCTGGCAATTAGATTCCGAAGTCCCCTGGCAAGAATTATCATTCATCGGAGACAACACTCCGCTCTACGTGCTGGCAATTCCAGCCATTCAGGAACTCATGCCGAACGCGCGGTTCATTCATGTCGTGCGAGATCCTCGAGATGTCGTCTGTTCTGTTCTCAAGATGCGCTTCGGAGCGGATGATGTGGTTATTGCCGCGATGGAATGGCATTTGTTGTTGGGTTGCTGGCTGATGGCCGAGCGAGTCGTTGCCGCAGACCGTCGAATGGAATGCCGCTACGAAGATCTCTGCACAGCGCCTGAACGGACAATGACCCGCCTGGCAACGTTTCTGAATCTGACAGAAACGGATGCCATTGCAGCACTTGCGCGGCACACAGCGATCGGATCACAACAAAACACCGGATTTGAGAAGGTGGCCAGAGTGTCGCATCACACACGACTCACGGAACCGATCGCCCCCAGCCGAGTTGGGCGCTATCAGTCTGAATTGACCGCCGCTCAGGTTCAGGCCATCGAAGAAATTGCTCAATGTGGCATGTTGGCCTGCGGCTACCAGCCATCCCGGTGGCATGAACATCCGTTAATTCGAGAAGACCGCATCAGCCTGCTGAAATCAATGATTAATGACGTCGCGCACCGCTTCCTGAAACGCATTCGCGGCAAATAGCCTGCTTGTGCGGTTCTCAAACTAACACGCACCACCGATCTATGTGGCGGGACGGTGGAAAGTTTATCGGGCGAAGGTCCGCGTTACGTCAGAATATCATGCACGACTTCGCCATGCACATTGGTGAGTCGGCGCTGGATGCCGTTGTGGTAATAGGTGAGGCGTTCGTGGTCGATGCCCAGAAGATGCAGGACCGTGGCGTGGTAGTCGTACCAATGGACGGGTTTCTCGACGGCTTTCCAGCCGATCTCATCGGTTGCACCATACGCCAGACCGTGCTTCAGACCGGCACCTGCCATCCAGATCGAAAAGCCGTACATATTGTGATCACGTCCGGCCCCGATCTGATCAAGCGCCGACTGCGTGAACGGGGTGCGCCCGAATTCCGTGGTACACAACACCAGCGTGTCGTCGAGCATTCCGCGTTGGCGGAGGTCTCGCAAGAGGGCCGCGACTGGTTGATCCAGCCGAGCGGCTTCGCGGGTGTGGTTTTCCCTGACGTCTTCGTGACCATCCCAGTTGATCCGCGGAGATCCGAACGACCCGCCTGAAAACAGTTGCACAAACCGCACGCCTTTTTCCAGCAGGCGACGTGTGAGCAGGCAGCGACTGCCGAAGTCCGCAGTGGCTTCGTTGTCCAGTCCGTACATCGCGCGCGTTGCGGCGGTTTCCTGATTGAGATCGGTGATCGTCGGCACGGCGAGTTGCATTTTTGCGGCCAGTTCATAGCTGCGCATGCGGGCGAGCAGGGCGTCTTCAGCACCCACCGTTTCAAGATGCGCGCGGTTGATCCGGGACAGCAAATCGCGGCTGGCGAGTTCATGTGCGTGAGAAAGCTGGCGTGCTGGAAACAGGTCGTGGATGGCCTGGCCTTTGGTCTGAAATGCCACGCCCTGATGCTGAGCGGGCAGAAAACCGTTGGACCAGTTGATTGTGCCGCCAGCGGGCAAGCCTCGTGCGTCGGGCAGCACGACGTACGATGGCAGTTCGTCGGTCTCGCAGCCCAGGCCATACGATATCCATGATCCCATCACGGGAAATCCATTGAGGCGAAAACCGGAATTCTCTTCGAATGTGGCGGGCGTATGATTTGCCGATTCTGCTACCATCGATCGAATGACCGTCAACTCATCAGCGACTTCAGCGAGGTGAGGAAACAAGTCCGATACCCAGAGACCACTTTCGCCGCGTTGTTTGAATTCCCAGTCGTTCTTTCGAATCAAGCCGATCTGATTGAAGAATGTCGCAGGTCGTTCGTCGGCTTGCAGTGACTTTCCGTGAAATGCGGCGAGTTCCGGTTTGTAGTCAAATGAATCAATATGACTGACGCCACCGCACAGGCACAAGTGAATGACACGTTTGGCTTTTGCATCGTGATGCGGTAAACCGTGTGCCTCACCAGGCACTCCATCCGCGCGGCTGTTCCGACCACTCATCAACAACGATGCCAAGGCCGTTCCGGTGAGTGAATTCCCGGCGAAACTGACGAAGCCACGCCGACTCCGGGGTTGATTTATCATAAGGGAAAAACCTTCAGCGATCAGCGCACGTACAGGAACTCATTGCTGTTCAGGATGACACGACAAAACGACGGCAGGCCGTGTGTGTCCACAAAGCGGCTTGCAAGTTGAACCTCGTGTTCTTCAGGTTCACGGCCATACGCCACCAGATAGACCAATTTGACTTGCGCCGCCGTTGACTCACCGGCTTCCCGCCGCATTCGATCAGCAAAATCATCTGCCAATGTAAAAACCAAAGCGTTGTTCAGCAGAGCCAACGCCTGAAGCGGCGTCGTCGTGGCGGCTCGTTTGGGAGTTGTGACTGATGGATCGGGACAATCAAAAGTATCAAGAAACGGATTGCGGCCTCCGCGCGGAGAGAACCGATAGATGGTTCGACGACGGACTTCCGGCCCGGTCTCATTGACCGATTCATAAAAGTTGCTGCCTTTGAATTCGAAATGTCGTACATCCCGATATCCCACACCGCCAATAGCGGGATTCAGCTTTCCCGTCGCGATCAGCACTGCGTCCCGGATCTCCTCAGCTTCGAGCCGCAGTGATGTTTTTCGCCAGAGCAACCGATTGTCGGCATCAATCTGCGCAGAGGCTGCGCGGAATTCCGAAGACTGTCGGTAGGTTGCCGACGTGACCATCAGGCGGTGCATCGGTTTCAGGCGATAGCCTCCGTTGCAAAATGCCTGAGCAAGCCAGTCGAGCAAGTCCGCATGACTGGGCTTGCCGCCGTTGAAACCAAAGTCGCTGGGCGTTGTGACCATGCCCTGCCCGAAATGATACTGCCAAAGCCGGTTCACCATCACACGGGCCAACAGCGAGTTATCAGAATGCGTCACCCATTCGGCAAGTTTCAGCCGACGATCTGCATCGCTGGCATCCGGAGCAAGTCCAAAGTCTTTTGGACCCCCTGTCACAGCACTCAGTCCGGCTGGCGAAACTTCTTCAGCCGGACTGCCGACATCGCCGCGATTCAGGACTCTGGTGACGCCGGGGTTGTTTGAGACGCACGTATAAAGTTTCTGCAGTTCAGAACTTTTCAGGCCATCTTTTTCTGCCTGCAACGTCGCGAGGTTGGCGATCAACTGTTCGTGATTGGCGCGTTGCTCGGGAGAAAGTCGTGCCCGCATCTGCGCGCCGGACACATAATTCCGATCGGCGACACCCGCAGATACCGCGACTTCGTCTGCAGTCAACGCACGGTTGTAAAGCTGAGCCCGCTGAATCCGACCGGCCAGCATTCGATTACCTCCGACAGGACTGTGCCGTAAGCCAAAGATGATCTGAAACTGTTCCGCCGCGAAAGAATGCAGGTCGCCGGGGCGATACGACGTGCCGTACGGCATCCCGTCGCGATAGCCAGTGATCGTGCCGTCTTTTTGATAGACGATCGCAAAATGCACAGCCCGTTCTTTTGCGTTGGCCTCCTCAATACCATTAAACGGCATCGTGCGGAAAAAACCGTTGCTGCCTGCCATCCACGTTTTTGGTTCACGCTCGCCAAAGACGATTGCATCGAACGTCGCGCCATCCAGCGTCTGCACGCTGATCACGCCACCGCCGCTCTGGTCCAGATTATCAAGCTGCACCCATGCTTCGAGCGTCTTTTCCTTCAAATCGACAGTACAAGGTTGCGTCGCGAGCCACGCATCTTTGCCGTCTAGGACGAGGCAGCCATCTTCAATCTTCGCGCTGCCGTGCGCGGTTGCATTGAGTGATCCAACACTGTCTTTTAAGTCACCGTCGAATTCCCAGGTGGCAAAGGCCTGCGGTGGTTCCGGAGATGCCGCCGTGCCATTCTCACGTTCCGCCAGAATCAGACTGCGAGCGGAATGTTCAATCGCGTCCTGCGCGGTGCGGATTTGTGAAAGTTCAGACTCGATATCTGCCAGGCGCTGCTGTTGCTCCGCCGACAATGCCACCTGGACACTTCGTTCGCCATGAGTCACGCCGGTCAGAGTCGCTGCGAGCTGGTAGTATTCTTTCTGCGAAATCGGATCGAATTTATGATTGTGGCATCGAGCACAATTGGCGGTCAGGCCGAGGAATGTCTGACCGACGATGCCAACCAGATCTTCGATCTCATCCTGAGCCATTGACATCCGCATCTTGTCGTTAGCGGGCAGTGTGGTGTTGTGCGGACCTGCGACAAGGAATCCAGTTGCCGTGATCGCGTTGACGTCTTCCGGATGCAGGATGTCGCCCGCCAGTTGCATGCGGACAAATTCGTCATACGGCATGTCCTGATTGAATGCATTGATGACCCAGTCTCGATAAGGCCATGCGTTGTTGCGAGGTTGATCGTATTCGAAGCCATTACTTTCACCGAAGCGCACAAGATCCAGCCAGTGCCGCGCCCAGCGTTCACCATAATGCGGTGACGCGAGAAAACAGTCCACCAGATTTTCCCAGGCATGATCGGATGTGTCGGTCAGAAATGTGTTGATCTCATCCGGCGTTGGCGGAAGTCCCCGCAGATCGAATGACAGGCGGCGAATGAGCGTTCGCTTATCAGCTTCAATGGACGGAGCCAGCCCGGCATCGTTGAGCTTTGCATCGACGAATGCATCGATCGGATTTGATGTCCAGCCGGGGCGAGTCGTGTCGGGTGGTTGAGGACTACGCATCGGCTGCAGAGACCACCAATCCAGGCCAGCGCGGGCGTCAGTAGAAAAGCGAAACGGATCAATTGTTTCCGTGCCCCATCTCGCTCCTCCTGCGATCCATGTCTTGAAAACCGCCTTCTCAGCCGCAGAAAGCGGCTTCTTTGGCGGCATCTGATCGGAATCGACATACTCCCAGAGCAGGCTCTGATCAAGATCCCCCGGCGCAATCGCGATGCCTGATTCGCCTCCCCCCAAGGCTCGATCGCGAGACGACAGATCCAGTTGCCCTTTAGGCTCATCCCCGCTATGACAGTTCAGGCACCGCTGCGCAATGAGTGGTGCGATGTGACGATCGAAATTCTGAGCAGTGACGTCATTGGCACACGTGTGCTCTGCGATCGCAACACTTACCAGTATAAGCAGGCTGAATCCTGAAAAAAAACATCGCATCCAACTGGCCTCTCCGTCAAATCACGGGCCCTGCAACAACCGTTGACTGCGAAATTCTATTCTTTCGACGGCGTTTTGCCGAATAAGTTCTGCCACAATTTTTCCGGCAGAATAAAATGGCTCCCGTTTGCGGATCACAGGCGTAAAAAAACGGGGCACCCTGATAAAGAGTGCCCCGCGTTAGATCTTGCTGGTTTAACCCATTCGCGCCCACAAGTCTGAGGAATCCATTCGTTGCCGCAACGAAACGTCCGCGTTCAGGTTAGCCGATACGCAGTTTCGCCGTGCTCGGTTACGTCGAGGCCTTCCTCTTCTTCATGTTCGGTCACAGTGAATCCGATCGTCTTGTGAATGATCAGGCCCAGCACAACGGTCATCACGAATCCGTAGACGCCAGCAGCAAGGATTCCGGTCGCCTGCAGCATGATCTGGTCAATGCCACCGATCACTGTCGCTGGTCGAATCACGAAGTAGCCAACCAACAATGCACCCAATGCTCCGCCGACACCATGGACTCCGACGACGTCAAGTGAATCGTCGTACTTGAGCACCTGTTTCAGCTGCACGCCTAGGAAGCATACGAATCCGCCAATCAAGCCGATCACTAAAGCGCTGCCGGGGCTGACGTGGCCCGCACACGGTGTAATGACCACAAGGCCTGCCACCATTCCGGAAGCAACGCCAATTGCGGTTGGCTTCCCAACATGAATCCACTCAGCGACCATCCATGATCCAGTGGCAGCCGCACCAGCGATCGCTGTGGTTGCGAATGCCATCACTGCCACAGTTCCGGCGACAGGCAGGAAATCTTTGCCGACGGCAATCGCGGAACCGGCATTGAACCCAAACCAGCCGACCATCAGAAAGCCAGCACCCATCAGAGTCCAGCCGATGCTGTGAGGAAGGAACGGTCCCTTTGGAAATCCACGACGCTTGGGCAGGATCAAAATCAAGGCCAAGGCAGATGTTCCAGCAAGCACATGCACGACTGTTCCACCAGCAAAGTCCAGCACGCCTTTCTGGAATAACCAACCGCTGACATTCCACACCCAGTGCGCTACGGGGTCATAAACGAGAGTCGCCCACAGTACCACAAAGATGCACCACGCACTGAACTTCACGCGCTCGGCAATCGCACCCACAATCAAGGCAGGAGTGATGATGGCAAACATCATCTGAAACATTGAAAAAAGCAACTCAGGAACGCCCGTGTTGCCAGCCCCAACTGTGTCACCAGTCGTGACGATCCTGCCGACGTAATTTTCCGGAACTTTAGGATCAACTCCGGAAAACGACCGAAGCATGATCAATCCCGGGTCGAAGCCAAGGTAGCTGATGCGAGGTTTGTCGGAACCGTCATCATTTTTTCCCGCATCGACCGAGATCGCTGAAGGAACAGCAAATGTGAGACTGTAGCCGCAAAAAACCCACTGAATCGTCACGATCGGAACACAAACCATGACGCACATGAACATATTCAACACATTTTTTGCGCGAACCATGCCGCCATAGAACAAAGCAAGCCCCGGCATCATGAAGAACACGAGTGCGGAACTGACCAGAAGCCATGTCGTTGAGCCGGTATCAATCGTGCCCTCCAGATGTGGGGCAGGAACTGGTGGTGTCGATTCTGTTGAAGCTGCTGCTGCTGACTCTGTTTCTGTAGACAATGTGCTCGCGGTATCAGCGGAAGCAGGCTCTGCAGCCGGCGTCTCCTGTCCGATTGTGATTGTCGAAGTTCCCAACAAGATAAACGTGGCCAGAACCGTATAAGTTACAGTTCGGATATTGCTCCAGGACACTCTAGTCATCACCTGTTTTCTCTTTCATTGTTGCGTGGTTATTTGGGAAGGGCGTTTCTTGAAGAGTTGACTGAAATTTGAGACGGGTTCCGGCGGCTCGCCAATTTCTCCAGAATCACTTCCGTGGTCGTTCAGGCTCACAAATTGTAATCGATTCAATTTCAAGAAACCGCTCCGGAAACAAGGAACCTCCCCAGTGTTTTGACTGCGGATGTTTATCAAGTCCTGCGTCCTACGAAACTGAAATGAAGAATACCTAGTTGGCATGCAGCGTAAAGTCGGGATAGGCATGAGCACCCATTTCCGGACCATCGAGACCGGTGATTTCATCTTGTGCGCTGACTCGCAGTGGTGCGATCAGGTTGCTGATCTTGAACCAGACAAAGGCCATCGAGAAGCCAAAGGCCCAAACCACGCCAACACACAGCAACTGCGCCCACAATTGTGACACATCACCGTACAGGGCACCACGAACTCCGTCAGTCAACACTCCGTCCGTGTCACCTGTTGCATCGAATGCAGACCGGACAACACCGTTCCAACCCATCCCATACTTGCCGTTTGCGAAAATCCCAAGAGCGATCACGCCCCAGGTCCCGTTAACACCATGCACGGAAATTGCACCGCACGGATCGTCAATTCCTCGACGTTCCCAGAAGAAGACACTGAGGACCACGAGCACACCGGCAATACCACCAATGACCACTGCGGCCCATGTGTCAACGAACGCACACGGAGCAGTAATCGCCACAAGCCCAGCCAGCATTCCGTTGCACATCATTGTCGGATCTGGCTTCATCTTGATCATCATCATGTAGAGCATTGTCGAAATACATCCGGCGACGCCGGCGAGCATCGTATTCACCACAACAGCGCTGATTCGCAGGTCGGTGCCTGAAAGCGTTGAACCCGGATTAAAACCGAACCATCCAAAACAGAGAATGAATGTTCCCGCCACGACCATCGGGATGTGATGTGCTGTCATCGGGACTGGTTTGCCATCCACATATTTCCCTATTCGGGGACCAATAATCCAAGCGCCAGCGAGAGCGATCGCTCCACCCATTGCATGCACCACACCAGAACCTGCGAAGTCTACAACCCCGTGACCAAGGCCCCAGTTCTTCCCTGCCTGAGCCAACCAGCCGCCGCCCCAAACCCAGTTCGCAAACAAACTGTACGGAAGCGCAACCCACAAGCCATAGAGGCAAAAGTTTTTCCAGCTCCAACGCTCCGCCATCGCACCAGTCGGAATCGTGGCAGTGGTGTCCATGAATACCATCATGAAAAAGAACAGAGCAAGGACGCTGACGTCATCCATCCCGTTCAGAAAAAAGCCTTTTGTGCCCATCAGACCATATGTGAAAATCCCAGGGGCAGCAGGATCTCCGCCAATGCCAATTCCTTCATTCAGGATAGAAGTCCCTGGACCAAGTGCTGAATACCAGCCCGGTGCAACCGGACCGTTGAACCAGTTTCCCCAGCCAATGGCAAACCCGTATGCCCAAAATGCAAGGCAACCAAGCGGATAGATCATGAGATTCATCGCAGCGGTATGGGCACCGTTCTTCGCGCGACACAGACCCACTTCTACCAGCATGAATCCAGCCTGCATGAACATGACAAGAAAACCAGCGATCAGAACCCAAACCATGTTAATGGAAAACATGTTATGGGCAGACCGGTCATACAATTTCTCTGGCGTCATTTCTTTAGGATCGCCGTCCCCGACAGGCCCAGCCGACGGGGTGATCCAATAGCCTGCTGCGCCACCACCAGCATCCGGCCAGATTGGAGCAGCAGGATCCGGGTTGGTACCAGAAAAATATGCTGGCAATTCAGGAGCCGCCGCTGCCTCCTCCGTTACGGGCGCCACGTCTGCGACTGGTGCCTCAGTCGCTGCTGGCTCTGCAGCGGGATCCTGGGCCAAAAGAACCTCGTCGTTTTGGAGAAAGAGGCACACACCTGCCAGCACCAGGAAGGCCGGCCTGAACCTATCGCACAATCTGCCCATCATCGCTTTTCCCCTTGCTTTCAGACTTGAATCATGGTGTCTGACGATCAGCACTTAGCACTGCGTCGCAGCATGAGCTTTGTTCGTTTAGGCGTTCATGGCAGAATTGCCCTAAGAAAAGGCACTTCATTCAGCCAGAACCGGACGTTGAACCCATCAGGAGGCTGGGAAGCTTTTTGCTCGCATCAACCACCCGATGTTGCTCCTTCACTCTCGCATCGTTCGCCGCCATGCAAACGAAGTGACCTGCTCTAGGGTTTTGCAAACGACGTGCCCGAATGTGCAGGTGACAATGTTTTGTTTGATGCAACATGTTGATATTAAACAGTTTAAATCAATCTGTTCAGTCGATTGTGCACCGTCGCGATACTAGGAATTTCAAGTTGTGCATTAATTATGAGCACGTGTGTTCATATTGCGAGCGTATTGTCGAAAGTGGTTTTTCGAGGTAGCTCGCGGGCCACCAAACCTTGGCTGCGTGGTGTCTCGTCATCCTGCATTTGAGACAACCATCAACACTGCGATACTCAATCCGAACATGCCGAGCCAAGGCTGCGAAGTTTTTACGCTGCGGTGGGGGGCATTCTGAGTCTGCATGATTCGTGGTCCCCGAAATTGAGACCGCCGAAAACACCGCGTGAACTCGACCGACAAACTCCGCGTCTTGTGATTAGACTCGTTTCCGATTAAAAACCGCGAGCAATTGCGGAGAGTGGCTCTGCCTGAAACCATCGATTGATCGATCTTTGTCCTAAGTTCAAACTGCAAAGTGCCCCAACGTGTATCGAGTGCTGATCACTGACAGCCTGTCTAAGGCTGGCCTGAAGATTCTGGAACAAACTGAAGGTATCGAAGTCGTCGTCAAGAGCGGTCTTACGCCTGCACAAGTCCGCGAAGAGCTGAAGACAGCGGATGGTATTATCATTCGGAGCGGAACGACGTTGACCGCCGAGCTTCTGGATGGCCAAGATCGCCTGAAATGTATCGCCCGCGCCGGGGTTGGTGTGGACAACATCAACTTGGAAGCAGCGACGCGTGCTGGCATCCTGGTCATGAACACGCCCACCGGCAATACGATCAGCACGGCCGAGCATACGTTCGCCATGATGCTGGCTTTATCCCGCAATATAGGCCCGGCTCATGCCAGCATGAAGTCTGGTAAATGGGACCGAAAATCATTTCAAGGCACTCAGTTGGCTGGCAAGACCCTGGCCGTGGTCGGTCTCGGGCGAATTGGCCTTAGCGTTGCGCAACGCGCGGTGGCATTCGAAATGACGGTCGTTGGCTACGACCCGTTCTTTTCGGAAGAGAAAGCCAAAGAGTATGGCATTGAACTGTATCGCGACGTCGATGACATTGTCGGCAAGTGCGATTATCTCACCGTACACACGCCGCTGACTGCGGAAACTCGAAGTATCATCAACGCGGCTCGTATGGCGAAGATGAAGAAGGGTGTTCGCATCATCAACTGTGCCCGCGGTGGTATTGTTGATGAAAAAGATCTGGCGGATGCGATTGAATCAGGCCATGTTGCAGGTGCGGCTCTGGACGTGTTCGTTGAAGAACCGCCAAAGGATCGCCGTCTGATCGACCTGCCACAGGTGTTAGCCACGCCACATCTGGGTGCGTCCACGGAAGAAGCTCAGGAAATGGTGGCCATTGAAGCGGCAGAACTCGTCGTCGCGTATCTGAAACGCAGCGAGATTCGTTGTGCTGTCAACATGGCACCTGTTTCAGCTTCTGAGATGGGTGAACTGAAGAACTATCTGAATCTTTCCTATCGCCTTGGTCTGCTTTCTGCGCAAATGATTAAAGGGCAGAGTCTGAAGGGCGCAGAAATCATTTACCGCGGTGAAGCAGCAAGCAAGAAAACTCGCCTGCTCACAAACGCCATGACGGCCGGACTGCTGGAGGCCGCTCTGGACGAAAGCGTAAATATCATCAACGCCACATCCGTCGCTCAGGCGCGCGGGATTCATATTGTTGAATCCGCAAGTGGTGACTGCGAAAATTTTGCATCCATGGTTTCTGTGGTTCTGACGACCGATCAGGGAAAGTTCGAAGCATCCGGGACGATTTTCGGAAACCAGTTCCTGCGTCTTGTTCGCCTGAACGAGTACCATTTCGAAGCCTACCTCGACGGTCTGCTGCTGATTTACCGACATCGAGACGTGCCGGGTCTCATCGGTTTCATCGGCACGGTCTTCGGGGAACACAATGTCAACATTGCTCAGATGGCACTCGGACGCAAGCAGGAGCGTCCTGGCGGCGCATCGGTGGCGGTGTTGAATTTGGACAATGAACCGTCGGCCGAATCGATCCAGAAAATTAGGGGCCATCAGGAAGTGACCGGCGTTGATATCGTGCGACTTCCTCCAGCTGGGGCAGCATTGCCGTGGCTGACGGCATCGTAGGACTTCAAATTCGTAAGAAGAATATTTCCGTCAGCCTTCCTATATTGTACGATAGGCACCAGTGTCCTTCGTCGTTTTCCGTGAGATGGACATGCATGTCTCTCCAATTTTGAACACTCGATAAAGAAAGTCACGACGTTGGCTACCGTTGAAAAAGCAACTCAGACAATTAACGGTGCCCAGATTCTGATCGAGATGCTCGTTCGGCTGGGGACAGACACGATTTACGCATATCCGGGGGGCTGCAGCATGCCCTTGCATCAGGCCCTGCGTGAGCAACGCGACAACATTCGCACGATTCTGCCTCGGCACGAACAAGGCGGCTGTTTTGCGGCTCAGGGAATCGCCCGATCCACAGGCAAGACCGGCGTGGTCATGGCCACCAGCGGGCCAGGAGCGACCAATCTAGTGACCGGGATTGCCGACGCCAAACTGGATAGTATTCCGTTGATCGCGATCACCGGACAGGTTCCTCAGGCAGTCATTGGCACTGATGCGTTCCAGGAAACCCCGATGGTCGAGGTCTGCCGCGCGATCACTAAACATCACTACATGATCACCAGCATCCGGGACGTTGCGAGGATTGTGAAGGAATCCTTCCACATCGCGTCAACCGGACGACCTGGTCCCGTGCTCATCGACTTCCCCAAAGACGTCCAGCTGGAAACGATGCCATTGAGCGAAGTGAATTTCGATCCGCCGATGAATCTGCCGGGCTATCATCCCGAGGTACCTTCCGTTGCTCCTGAACAGATTCGGCAGATACTCGCAGCGATTCGTCGTTCCCGCCGACCGGTGCTGTACGTGGGTGGTGGTTGTATTCAGAGCGAAGCAGCAGAAGAGCTGACAAAATTTGCGTTGCGAACGGGGATTCCGGTCACGATGACGGTAATGGGTCTGGGGGTCTTCCCGGGGACTCATCCCCAGTCGCTGCACATGCTGGGAATGCATGGCACGGTCTATGCGAATTATGCGGTGGACCAGTCGGACTTGCTTTTGGCGTTCGGTGTGCGATTTGATGATCGCGTAACCGGGAAGCTGGAAGAATTTGCAAAGCACGGAAAAATTGTGCATGTGGATATTGATCCGTCTGAGATCAATAAAAATAAGGAAGCGCATATCCCGATCCATGCCGATGTCCGCGAAACATTGATCGCTCTCAACGCCGCTCTGGACGACGCGGACATTCCGGATCTGACCGAATGGCGTCACATGATCGACGGCTGGAAGGACAAATTTCCGCTGGCCTACGCGACCGCTGGAGATGCAATTCTGCAGCAATACGCAATCGATGAACTGTGGCGGCAGACGCAGAACATGGACTGTTACGTGACCGTGGGCGTGGGCCAGCACCAGATGTGGGCGGCACAGTTCTACAAGTTCAACAAGCCACGTCGCTGGTTGAGCAGTTCTGGTCTGGGAACCATGGGGTTCGGTCTGCCTGCCGCGATGGGCGTACAGTCCGCGCATCCGGATTCGCTGGTATTTGATATCGATGGCGACGGTTCTTTCCAGATGAATATCCAGGAACTCGCAACGCTGCACTGCGAAAAACTTCCGGTAAAAATTCTGTTGCTGAACAATCAACATCTGGGCATGGTTGTGCAGTGGGAAGACCGATTCAATTCCGGTCGGCGAGCTCACACGTATCTTGGCCCGTCCGATCATCCGGAAGCACTCGGTGAAGGCGACGGTACAATGCCGACCGACACCTTTCCGAACTTTGTCGGAATCGCTGAAAGCTACGGCGTCAAGGCTCGACAAATCCGCAGTAAGGCCGAATACCCAAAGGCAATCGCGGAAATGATCAGCCACAAAGGTCCATATCTGCTTGACGTCGTCTGCCCGTATCAGGAGCACGTCCTGCCCATGATCCCCAGCGGCAAGACAGTGCGCGAGATCATTGTCGAATAGGAATCAGTCGCAACGCCGGAGCCGGCGCACTGGTGACTTTTTCCACCGCAGGTGGTAACTTGACCATCGGAGCTTCCTTGTATCTCGACCACGCTCGATAAAACGCGGCCACGGAGGTTTTGTTAGCGGTTCATAATCAACAATCCGCTGGTGCCGTGCCGTTCATGGATGATTGCATCTCAGCTGCCACCGCAATTCAATCCGTCAGGATCCCGGCGATGCACGCAGTCATGCAGCACGCGAGAGTTCCGCCCAGCATGGCGCGCATTCCGAGTTGCGTCAAATCTGTGCGGCGCCCCGGGGCTATGGCTCCGATGCCACCGATCTGAATGCCGATTGAAGCAAAGTTGGAAAATCCGCACAGGGCGTAAGTGGAAATGATGATGGCTCGCTTCGACAATGTTGGCGCAATGCCGGCATCGACATCGCCCATCATCACATCAAGCTGAGCATAAGCAACGAGCTCCGTGGCCACCATTTTGATGCCCAGCAATTGACCTACGGAAGCACATTCTTTCCATTCGACACCCATGAACCATGAGATGGGCGAAAATACGACTCCCAGAATTCGCGACATTGTGAGCGGTTGCCAGTCCTGATGTCCCAACAAATCAAATATCCACGCCGATCCCTGAGTCAGACCGTAATCCAGCATCGCAATGAGTCCGAAGAATGCAATCAGCATCGCACCGACATTAAGTGCCAGCATAAGACCGTCCGTAGCTCCTGTGGTCGCTGCTTCAATCAGGTTGGACGTTTCTCGCGGCATGGCGTGTTTTGAAACACCCAGCGTTTCCGGAGTGTCGACTTCGGGCTGCATAACTTTTGCGATCAACAAACCTGCGGGCGCGGAAATGACGGACGCTGTCATCAGGTGCCCGGCATCGATGCCCCAGCCGACATACAGCGCCATCACACCGCCAGCCACTGTTGCGAAACCCCCAACCATGACCGCCATAAGTTCAGAACGTGTCATTCTCGCGACGTATGGTCGTACAACCAGCGGTGCTTCTGTCTGTCCGACAAAGATATTGGCAGATGCTGAGAGGCTTTCGGCTCCCGATGTTCCGAGGGTCACCTGCATGACATAGCCCAGAATGCGAACAACAAACTGCATCACCCCCAGATGATACAACACCGACATCAGCGCTGAGAAGAAGATGATCGTGGGCAGAACTTTAAATGCAAAGTAATGATCGCGGAAATTTTCACCAAACACTTTCTCATTGCCGACATCAACAAAATCCATGAGCGTATTAAAGCACAGACCAGCTTTTTCAAAGAAGATACGTCCCGGCTTGGTCTTGATTGTGAGCCAGGCGAACGTCACCTGCAGCAGCGTTCCTCCCAACACAACACGCCATGGAAAACGCTGCTTGTGGGAACTCATCAGCCACGCCAGAAATATCATGACGAAGTAACCAAAAGCCGCGATGTACTGATGCATGAAAAAGTGCTTTGAATCAGAGCCACGGAATGTTCAGAATACTGCTCGCCTGATGTAGGATCGCCTGCCTGCCGCGTATCATGTTCGCAGAGTGTCGCGGATTTTTCACGCGACTCACACAGCTGAGTCTCTGTGAGACAGGTTTACCGCACAGCCGCAGGCGAGGAGTTCATCGAATGCAGCCTCGCCTGCGGCATCGGGTTAAACGGAAAAACAAACCAATTTGAAGACTAAGAATCTAAACAAGGAATCACATTGTGTCCGATCAACTCTTTTCGGTCTCAGGTCAGCATATTCTGATCACAGGTGGCAGTCGCGGGATCGGGCGCGCGATTGCCGAGGGATTTGCAGCACGCGGGGCGAAGGTTTTGATCTGCAGCCGCAGTCAGGAATCGATCGACGCCGCGGTGAATGAAATGCAGGAGGCAGGAATGTCTGTCTCAGGCATGACCTGTGACGTCAGTGATCCGGAACAGATCAAGTCCACAGTTGCTGCGGCGATTGATCAAATGGAACACATCGATACTTTGATCAACGTTGCAGGCGTCAATCGCCGTCAGCGAGCGGAAACATTCACTGCCGCCGACTATGACTTTGTGCTCGACACAAATCTGCGAGGTGCCTTTCTGATGTCGCTGGAAGTGGGACGGCACATGATCGAACGCCGATCGGGCACACAGATCAACATTGAATCGCTCAACACCTGGATGCCGCTCAAGGGCGTGCTGCCGTATGCGATGAGCAAATTCGGGATGCAGGGCATGACGCGCGGACTGGCTTTGGAATGGGGCCGTCACGGAATTCGCGTCAACAGCCTTGCTCCGGGTTTTGTCCTCACGGATCTGACGAAAAAACTTTGGTCCGATCCCGCCATGCAGGCATGGAACGCTGCTAACTCGCCACTCGGAAGACTCGGCCAGCCAGACGATATGATCGGCACCGCCATCTTTCTGGCTTCAAAAGCGTCGGCATTCATGACAGGTCAGACACTCTACGTCGACGGTGGTTTTTCATCCGGCTGGAGCTGGCCAATTCCGCTTTCATGATTGTGTCATATTCGGGCGTGCAGGAAATCTCGGATTCGACCACAATACCTCTCATGAGTCACTTTGACTCAAGGACCTGCGCGACGGCAGTTGGGCTGGCAGTAGTAGAAAACGTACCAGAGAGCCGGAGGTGTCAATCCTTGTCATTACCCACATCTTCCCTGAAGAATCGGCCTCTCTCGTTTATCCCGAGCCTGCGGCGATGGCTCCTTCAATCCAACGCCTCGCCGTTGGCTCGGGTTAAACATTTACCACAGCAAAGTGACCAGAAACGTGCGACCATTTTCTCAATGGATGCATCAAGGGACATACGTCCCTCTCTCGCCTTGAAGGAGACATGAGACAATGGATTGGGCGAAGTCAGCACCGGTGGACTGGATTCAGAAATCAACGACGGCGAAAGACGTGCGTGAGCTGACTCAGTTTCTTGAAAAGCAGGGAACGTTTCTGTTTCCGACGCTGCCGAATGGACTCTTCTCCGCCGCTGCAGGCGAGGGCGGCGATTTTGAATTGTCGGGATACCACAACGTCTGGGTCCGGGACAACATCCAGATCGCATGGGCGCATCTGGC
The DNA here is from genome assembly GCA_947476295.1 of Planctomycetaceae bacterium. Classification (GTDB taxonomy): domain Bacteria; phylum Planctomycetota; class Planctomycetia; order Planctomycetales; family Planctomycetaceae; genus SXXK01. The sequence goes on from CANJQC010000020.1 coordinate 45,821, forward strand.
CGTGCTGAACGATGCCTCAATTCCTCGCGCGTGCATTCAGTCCATCACTGAATTCTTTTCGAAGTATCGGCACCGATTTACAGAAATCATTGACGGAACCGCCGATGCGTCAGATCCGATGAACCGGCCGCACATTCGTTTCGACGGCACGCATCTGACAGAGAATACTGAAAAATGGGCACATGCGCAGAACGACGCGCTGGGATATTTCCTGTGGCTTTCATGTCAGCTGATCATTCGCGGTGATTTGGCGACCGATGCGGTTGACTGGGCGCTGCTGGCCCAATTGGTGCGCTACTGGCAAGTCGTCGAAGTCTGGCAGGATGCAGATAGTGGTCATTGGGAAGAAGTACGCAAAGTTGCGGCGTCCAGCATTGGCTGTGTGGTGGCTGGACTATCCTTGCTGCGCGAACTGATGCAGCGGTCTGCTGTGAGCAGGCACCTGGCTAGCGGGAGTCATCCCATCACGATCACGGATGTGGACGGTCTGTTGGTCGAATGCCGCAAGGCCCTGCATGAGATTCTCCCTGCGGAATGTATTCAATCAGACCCCCTTCAGAATCGCCGCTATGATGCCGCGTTGCTGTTTCTGATTTATCCGCTCAACGTTCTGAAAGATCGAGCACTGGAAGACACGATCCTCGCCGACGTGAAGATGCAATTGCAGGGACCGTACGGCATTCGTCGCTATCCGGGCGATTCCTATTGGTGTGCAGACTATCGGACGTTGATGTCTGCAGAAGCGAGGACCGCAGATTTCAGCGATGATCTGGATGCACGGGATAAACTGCTGAAGCCCGGCATGGAAGCTCAATGGTGCATCTTCGATTCGATCATCGCGTGCATTCACGGACAACGGTATCTGGCCGACCGTGATCCCGCGTCACTGCAACTGCAGATTGAAGCGACTCATCGATCTCTGTCGCAGTTGACACCGGCCCGAAGTCGGTTTCCACAGTATCGCTGCCCGGAATCGTACTTCTGCGAAAACGGCGAATGGATTCCAAACGACATTACGCCACTGCTGTGGACGCAGGCCAACCTTTGGCAAGCGTTGACAATGCTGGAACAATCACTTGGAAAGCGATAGAGGGTGCCGTCGGCAAGCGGTGTGGCGCTGGCCGAATGTGCCAGACTGCGAGGCAACGCAGTGATCTAAAACGAGATCCGTTGTTCCTTTGTAAACATTCAAATTGCCTTGTTTCACCAGCTAGGAAAACTTCCTGAGCCGAAATCTGCCCACAGATTCTTCTGACGAGGCTTATTTCTGACGTTTCACTTCCATCACACTGCAGTTCTCCAGCAATTCGAAATTCAGATCTTAGTTGACTTCCAGTTGAAGCGGCTTGCCAGGCTCAACGTCGATCTGTCGATCCAGTGATCCGGCTTGGAATTCTTCGCTGATGGTGGCAAATGCTTTTCGAGATTCGGCACCAGATCCCTCTGAGAGATACCAAGTGTAGCGGCCCGGGCTAATCTGTGCTTCGAACTTTCCATCCTTCAACGGAACTACTGCGGGAAGTGCCCCGGCTCCCGTCGGCTGAAAGTTCAGAACAACGTTGGCCACCGGCTGGCCTTTCTGAATGACTGTGCCTGTAACTGCCGTGGGCTCCGGATTGGGGGTTGTAACAGAACCGCCACATCCGACCAAGAACACACTACATACCGAGATAACCAGAAACTGTAAGACGGAAGAATTTCGCATAGCGAGAACAAGACCTCACAAAGTTTAGGAACATCAAATCAGGAAATCGTCATGACGACATTATTTCTGCCGCAGCCGGATTCTTCAGAGCTCTGGCTTCATCGCCGCAGCGGGCGTTCACCGCAGGCCTGAAGTGGATTACTGGAGAGACCAGCTGACTGCTCTGAAAAAGGCAGAGAAAGGTGAGGGCCACCAACAACTGCCAGTCCATCAGTGATGGACTGGCAGGTTCCGAAGCGCCTTGAATAGCACCATTCTGTTCGATCAGAATTCGCCGAGAACCACACCGTCACTGGCTCCGGTGAGCCACTTCAGTGTCAATGCATCGATGTTTTCGCTAATGAACCGCACTGACCCGTCGCCCATCAGGGCGTTGACTCCACCGGCGTGCCAGCTGAATGGTTCATCATTGGGACCACAGTTATTGGTTGTCCACAGACATGACGCTGGTCCACCCAGCGGAGTTTTGTTCTGATTGATGCCGATGACTCGAGACGCAGGAGCCAGAGCGTTGCTGGGCCCCGAGAAGCCGTTGGTACCGGAATCCGGATCGGCCCATGCGTACATGCGGCGACCACCCGACGCTCCGCCGGACCACTGTGGACCTTCTGTCGGAATCGGTGATGGCCGACTTGACAGCGATGCAAAGACTCCGGACGTCGGATGAGCACGACCGCAGTCTTCAATACACAGTAACGTGTTAGTTGTGCCGTCGGTGATTCGTCTGAACCCGGCTCCTGTTTTGTCGTCGCAGGACAGACAGCCCTGCTTTGTGACTTCTGTTCGGCGTGCAGAAACCGTTGGACGTGTTCCAGATGGTGTCAGAGCATATGAATTCGGATTGGGTGAACCGTCTTCCACGTCGGAAACCGCGATGAACATATAGTCCCATACGCCATAACCATCCGGTGAACGAGCCCCGGCATCGACGGGTGTCGATGGGCAGACAAACCCAGGAATCTGTGTTTTCGCCGCGGCAACAGTCTCTGGGTAGTTGGCATCATTGTACACGGCACCGATGGAGTTCGGATGCAGCGCAGTCGTTGTATATCCGGCAGTTGCCATATTCGCAAACGTCAGCGCATTATCCATCTTTGCAAACACATTTGCCTGCTCCAGATAGGGCAGCAGCAGGGTGGGCGTTGACTGGGTCATATAAGTCGTAGCGGCACCTCCCGTGCTGTCGCATTGTCCCGGGTGGGGCAGCTTCGAAAAAGTACTTTCGAAGTTGTGAACAGCCAGCCCCAGCTGTTTCATATTGTTCTTGCACTGAGTCCGGCGAGCTGCTTCGCGGGCCTGCTGCACAGCCGGCAGCAGCAGAGAAATCAGGACAGCGATAATCGCGATCACAACCAACAGCTCAATCAGCGTGAAACCACGTCGAACCGGCCTTGCAGCGATGCCGGTATGAATAACTCTCTTTAACATTTCGTACTCCCTCAAATCACAGAAAGCCTTGGACGAGATAGTTCGCCAGTGACGCACATGCGTCACGCGATTCGTCCGGGTCAGGGATTCGCGACGACTGGCCGCGGAAAGGAATCTGAGCTGATACTGCGGAGCCGCATGTGGTGCACTTCACTGCTGTCCGAATTCATCGCTCAGAAATTTCCGATCAACGACTGATCTGAAACTAACGCCTGACGGTCCGGAGTATGAGGCCGCAATGTTAACCAATGACTAACGCATGATGAAGTTCTGATGAATTCAGAAATCGGACGATTCGTAGGGTTTTACTGAGAATTGAGTCCCTGATCGCAGACCAGCAAGCCCATGAACATCCTGAACGTCATCAACATGTTTCGAAGTCAAAACCCCGTTGCACGAATCCTTGACGAGAAATCCGACGGATGTCGCGCGGGATTCGTCCCGCATGGAGTGCTTCGGCCTGAGCTTTGTCGATCGAAAGAGCGCTTTCCCAGCCATCGCCGGGGATTCGCTCCATAATCCCGTCAACCGTATTGCCCCACCTGCCGAAGTAGTGGATTCTCCCGCGAATCTTCTTCATCCACTTGACGCCATTGTACGGCGTTAGTGGGAAGCCAGGATACAGTTTTGAGCGGTTGTCGTTCGTACCTTTGCCAATGGATTTTTTTGTGTTACATTTCTTCATCGTGTCTTTTCTCTTTTCTCGGGGAGATTAGTCCGAAACGTTCCGATCGGGTTCCAGCAGGTTGGAAAACTCACTGAACACATGTTTATTATTAGTACGTATAGAGAGTAGTTCGAAAAATAGGTAACTTTTTCGGATATTACGCTAAATCCCCGTGGTTTACGGGGTATGCCGCCGTAGCTCAGTTGGCAGAGCGACGCTTTCGTAAAGCGTAGGTCGTCCGTTCAAATCGGATCGGCGGCTTTTCAAAAAGCCAGTAAAATCAGGGGGAATCGGAGAAATCTGGTTTCCCCTGTTTCGTTGAAAGTGCCAAGTGTCACCTGAAGTGTCACCTAAATTTCAACTTTCCTGATTCGACTCTGAATTTGTCGCCTCAGGTGTCACCTGATTCTTTCGAACGTGCCGCCTAACTTCCGACATTGTGTCTTTCGCTGTGATGTTCACGTAAAAACTCATGGTTGTCTCAATACTGGAATGCCTCATGAGTTGCTGGAGAAGACTGGCGGGAACAATCTTCGCCCACCGGGTTCCAAATGCTCGCCGAATGTCGTGAGCACTGGCAAACTTGTCTGAGCCGTCTTTCTCATCAACTTTGATTTTTGCCGCCTTGCCGATGTCCACAAGCCAGGTGGAAACCGTATCGACTCGCCGAGATACTTTCGCATTCGAACCCGTGGCGTTGAAAACGAACCCCCGCCGGTCATCCTTGCGAGTCTTCAGCAGGAAGTCAGCAAAGTCATCAACCACCGGATATGTCAACGCCTGTCGATTCTTCTGATTGTCCCCGTCGATCATCAGGCAGATATCATTGTCTTCATCGACGTTGACGCGAATACCATCCGCCCACTGGTCCCACGTCAGACTGAGTGCTTCCCCGAGCCGCAATCCTGACAACCAGAGACCCCGCAGAAGATGTTGCAGAGATTCGACCGCCTCAGGCGTCTTTATTGTCTTTGGGACGGCTTCGAGCATTCTGTCGAATTCCTCGCCAGTGATCGGACGCCCCTTCATCAACTTTGCCCCTCGCTGCGTTTGCTTCGCCTGCTTGGGAAACACCGGGACAGACTTTATCAACCCTTGTTCTTTCGCCCATTTCAGAGCCGTCTGCAAATGCTGGAAATACTTCCGGACCGTATAGGCGGAAACGTCTCGCTTCTTGGCGAGCGAATGAAACCGCGACAACCACTTCTCTGTGATCCTTGTGAGCGTGTCCGGGTTCATCAGGTCTTCAATGACGTTCAGACTTCCATCAACATTCGTGCTGTATGAATCACTGTAGTGATTGAGATAGTTTTCCCGGAAGTCTTCCCGGAATTGTTCCCAGCGAACCAACCCGGATGAAGCCAGTCCGGTCGAATTCAGTTCGGCAAGCCATTCGCCCGCCGCTCGCTGTGCGGCCCTCATGCTGGTCGTCCGTGCGGACTTCTCGTGAATCTTGCCGTCTATTGGATCGGTATATCTCAGGTAAAGATACTTCCGCCCACGATCCACCACGATGACGTTGATTTCGTCACTCATCGCATTCACCCCATCCAAAGTGATCCATCATGGAAGAAATGCGGGAAGCTGGTGATGGTTCCAGTTTTGTCAGCTTCAATGATCAGTCAAAGCCTATCCCGCAGAACACAGTATGCCATTGCTGGCACCGTATCGCAATCAACCCGCTGCCATCGTCGGCCACCACATCCGTGCGACCACTGAACACGGCATGGAAGTGAAACATGACTTCCACGGCATTTGGAAGTGATCGGCCAATGGGATGACTTCCAGTTGCGTCATCCAGCACCTGCAACGTTTGTTCGAAAATTCCAGAGTGAGAAAAATCGAACAATCGCAATCGGACCCGCGTCATCCAGCACCTGCACCACCCGTAACAATGTAACAGGTGGTGACGCTGTCACCGGATCGCAATCGGACCCGCGTCATCCAGCACCTGCAACCACTACTTCCGAGTTCTGACCAAATTGGTCAAAATGATCGCAATCGGACCCGCGTCATCCAGCACCTGCAACGGCACCCGTCCCAACGCCCACGGCGATCAGGGTTTGCATCGCCATTTGCGAGCACTCCGCGACTCGACCGCCGGAACGACAAAAACGCCAGCATTTCCATGTCGAAACCTGTTGCAGCACAGCACCGCTCGAAATCAGTGCCCCCAGTTTCGCGTGTACGGCGTTTGGATCGGTCGGGACGATACTTTGTATGCACGAAAAACGCCGCCCGCCAATGTCAAAGCGAACGGCGTACAGTCCGACTACGCTGTCGGGTGTAAGAAAAGCCGTCACCCGCAGAAAGGACAACGGGGACGGCTTAGAATGACGACGCCTCAGGATTGCAAGAATCCCGATATTCCAGAACGCCGATGTGTCGAACGTCCCAGGTAAAAAGCGTTTCGCCACGCAATGCCATACCTTCAATCGTTCTGCTGACCGTTGCTGTAGAAGTCGAGTCCCTTTTCAATCTCAAACAGTTCAGCATCGTATGCCGCCTGAATCTCTGGAAGTTTCGCGTTCACTTCGGAGAACTCAACTTCCGCCGCAGACTTCAACGCTGGCCACTGATCGCTGTAGACGTATCGACGCGAATTGCCTTCGACGATCGTACGGACCGCGTCAGGGAGATTCCTTCTAAGAGCGTATTCGATATGCTTTTCCGGTCGGTCGTAAACGCCGCCGACATTCAGGATGCAAACCAGTTCATGGTGTCGTGCCTTCGCTTCTCGAAGTATCCCGCCGACGCCTTCAGTGTTCAGGATCGACAACTGGTTATCCACTTTCGAGCGAACATGTGACGGCACCAACTCACGCAATTTTGAAACAGCGTCGCGTTGTTCCTCGCATCGTTTGGCCGATAGCCGTGCGTCGCGTTCGAGTCCGTCCAGTTGCTTCTGAAGTTTGTCGAGTTTCTCGCGAATCTTTGGCCCTTCAGACTCCAGCAACTTCGCTGCCGTGTCGCATTCCAGCAAAGCCGCTTCCCGATCCGCAGGACTGCCAGCAATTGGCTGCTTAGCCAGCACTATTGCCATGCGTCTGAACTGATCCCGAGTTCTGACTTCATCCCACCCACAGCGAGCAAAAAAAACGTACTCTGCCGGGGTCGGGGTTCGGTTCTGGCGTACGATGTCGCAAAGCAGCCCTTCACTTTGTTCCAGGTCCGCGTGAAACGACTCTGCGATTTCATCCGCAAAACATGTTACGGCCATTGTCTGTACTCCCAAAAAAAGTGATGTGATGTAAAAGTGAACTCAATTCGCTTCGCGGATCAGTTGTTCGCGAAGTCCGGGATTCTGTTTGTTCGCAGCCGATGCAGACCCGCACGCCAGAATTGCATGTTTCCAACGTGCCGCTGCTGTCGTGCCAACTGGTGATGCCGCTTTGATTCGCGCGACGATCCTTTGAGGAATCGCCCTGGCTGAAATCGTCCGCATCTGGTTCGCTTGAATCACTCGGTCGGCCAGTCCTGACTGAACTGCGGATGCCGCATCCAGCCAGGTTTCGGCGGTCATCATCTGGTTGATTCTTGCGGGAGACTGGCCAGACTTGCGAGAATAGATGTCGGTCATCCGCCTGGCCACCATGCCGAGTAATTGCTTGTCGGACGGACTGACTTCGGTGTCGGTCTCATTGTGTGGACAATGCACCATCATCATTGCGTTCTCGGTCATGCTGACTGAGTCACAGACGGATGTCACCAAACTCGCTGCACTGAGTGCCATGGAACTGACGACCGCCGACACCCGGCCATTGTACGACTGAATCAAGTCGCACATGGCTAGCGATTCGAGAACCGAGCCGCCTTCGGAATGAACCGCGAGTACAACGTCCTGGCCATCGGTCGGCAATTGTCCCCGCAGCCACCGGGCGGAAAGTTCACCTGGTAAAGTTCCGATTGGTGCATCGACTTGAATTGTCTTCATGTGTTCGATCTCCCTGTGAAGTGTGATGTGACTGCTGAACTTTATTCGACCGATGCCGCAACGGTCAAGATTCCGCATTTGCCGCCTCCATCGCGATCATCAAATTTAACACAGAGAGCGCGAGGCGATCGTCGTCAGTGTCGAGCGCCGCCAGCATCTGCTGCACAATCTCCTGGCGTTTCGAT
>CANJQC010000021.1 GCA_947476295.1 Planctomycetaceae bacterium
GCCGGTGCCGCAACCGGCACAGTGACTCGCAGCGGCGATCTGACATCGGCGTTGGTGGTGACCCTCGCCAGTAACGACACCAGCGAAGCGACGGTACCAGCTACGGTTACGATCCCGGCAGGTGAGTCGTCCGCCACGTTTGCCATCGCCGCAATTGATGACGCCATCGTGGACGGCACGCAGGTCGTGACTTTCACAGCCTCGGCCACGAGCTATACCTCTGGCACGATAAACCTGAACGTGACCGACAACGACACACAGTCTTTGGTCGTGTCCTCGACCAGTGTGTCAGTCACCGAAGGTGCAACAAATACCTTCACGGTGAAGCTGGCGTTTCAGCCGGCGAGTGACATGACGGTCAGTGTGACTCGGGCCTCGGGCGATACCGATCTGTCTGTCAGTGGCGGAGCAAGTCTGACGTTTACGTCGGCCAACTGGAATACAACGCAAACCGTGACTCTGGCGGCAGCGGAAGATGTGGATCTGGCGAATGGTTCGGCCGTGTTCAATGTGACATCCACCGGACTGACCACCGTGAGTGTCACCGGCACCGAGGCGGATAATGACACACAGTCTCTGGTCGTGTCCTCCACCAGTGTGTCGATCACCGAAGGCCTGACGAATACCTTCACGGTGAAGCTGGCATTCCAGCCAGCGAGTGACGTGACGGTCAGTGTGGACCGAGCCTCGGGCGATACGGATCTGTCGGTCAGTGGCGGAGCAAGTCTGACGTTTACGTCGGCCAACTGGAATACGACGCAGACCGTGACATTGGCGGCAGCGGAAGATTTGGATTTGGCGAATGGTTCGGCCGTGTTTGATGTGACGTCCACCGGACTGACCACCGTGAGTGTCACCGGTACCGAAGCGGATAACGACACACAGTCTCTGGTCGTGTCCTCGACCAGTGTGTCAGTCACCGAAGGCGCAACAAATACCTTCACGGTGAAGCTGGCGTTCCAGCCGGCGGCCAACGTGACGGTCAGCGTGGCTCGGGCTTCGGGCGATACCGATCTGTCTGTCAGCGGCGGCGCAAGTCTGACGTTTACGTCGGTCAACTGGAATACGACGCAGACCGTGACCTTGGCGGCAGCAGAAGATTTGGATTTAGCGAATGGTTCGGCCGCGTTCAATGTGACTTCCACCGGTCTGAACACCGTGAGTCTCAGCGGCGCCGAAGCGGATAACGACCTCCTTACCTTGACGGTGTCACGCAGCACCGGCAGCGTTTACGAAACTGCGGGAGTGAGTGCTGCCACCGGTACGGTGACTCGTAATGATGACGATCTGAGTTCGGCGCTGGTTGTGACGCTTTCCAGCAGCGATACCAGTGAAGCAACTGTACCCGTCACCGTAACGATTCTTGCCGGTCAATCATCCGCTGCGTTTGCCATTTCAGCGGTCGATGATGTGGTCGTCGATGGCACACAGGTGGTGACATTCACTGCGTCGGCTACGAGCTATGTGTCCGGCACGAGCAACCTGAACGTGACAGACAATGAATTGCCGTTGCCTGTCATTACAGGGCCCTCGGCACAGGTAAGTTCTTTAAGGCCCGCGATTTCCTGGACCGCCTCTGAGGGAGCGACCTCCTACGACATCTGGATCCGAAACCAAAGCACGAATACCAATCCATTCCATACAGGAACCTCCACGGGCACCTCTTATACCCCCAATGTTGACATTGGTATTGGCAAGTTTAACCTTTGGGTCCGTGCCAGGGGACCAGCGGGAAATTCTCCATGGACGGCACAGTATAACTTTTCGATCACCACAGCAGCGACACTCACCGCATCTGATCGGTGGCAATCGACAAGCCGTCCAACGGTTCGCTGGAATCCATTGCCCGGAGCAGTCAAATACGAAATCTGGATTAATGATCACCTGGCTGGACTCAATCCCTATATTCGAAATCAGAACGTCACGGAAACATCGTTCACTCCGAGCAGTGACATGCCGCTGGGTTTATATCGGACGTGGGTCCGAGGAATTTCCGCCGATGGGATTGCTGCTGGCTGGTCTCCGATGATCGAATTCTATGTCGCGCCGGCTCCGTTGATTACCGGAGGCAATCTGCCGACATTCGACAGAACCCCCACGTTTGAGTGGCAGGCTGTGACTGGTGCTGTCAGTTATGAAGTCTACGTTCGTAATTCCACGAGCGGCGTTGTAGTCTATTACCCCAAGGGCGTCACTGGGACGAGCTGGACGCCTCCGGCCGACCTGCCTGACGGCACATACCGCTGGTGGGCGATTGCAGTGGGCGCCAACAATGTGCGTGGTCAGTGGTCAGCTCCGATCGACATTTATGTGGGCGGTCGTCCCAATGTGCTCTCCCCGGTCGGCGCCGTGAACAACTCGACGCCGACCTTCAATTGGCAGGCTGTCGATGGTGCCGTGCGTTACGAACTGTGGGTAACGAACATGAGTTCTATGGTTCGGGTGATTTACGATACAAATCTGACGGGACTCAGCTTCACACCGTCGTCGTCGTTAGCAAATGCTGAATATCGGGTATGGGTACGTGCCGTCAGCAGCACCGGGGAATTCAGTCTCTGGAGTACCACCGTGAATTTCACGGTTGCCAAAAGCAATTCGGCCGAGGGGAGCTTGCTCTCGGACGGCAGGAGATGGCTGGTTGGGCTCGAGATCGAAGATCCGCAGTTGCCCTCCGCCCTGCTCTCTCGGGCGAAACATCAGTCTGCAGATGAGTCTGAATCCTCTAAAAGTATGGCTCAGCAGCAAGACGCCAATGACAATTATGCATCAGGCAGGATGATCCCGGAGACCGCACGCGGTTTCATTTCATCGGAGGGATACGGGGCAGATATTTGCCAGTCCGACCTCGAGAAACTGTGGGAGCGTGCCGAGGATGTATTCACTGAGCTGAATGACATCCGCAAGAGCGACGATCGCCCGCAAAAGTCACATCAAGTTTCGAGGCGACGAGATTAAATGCAGCAACCGAGTCAGGGCTTCACGCTGAGCGGCGTCAAGGTCTGCTTGCAGCCGTAAGCCCGAAGTGATTTGTTCCCAGCGTCGGGAAAGTCGTGGCGGGTTCGTCTCACGAGGTGGAACGAAGGCTGGTCGCGCGAAAGCGGTTTGCAGTAGGTTGCAGAGAGAAATCTGTTTTGTCATAGTTTCGCCGCCTCCGTGGGAGCGATCGTTGCGATGGTGATTGCATGACTGTGATCACGGTGACGGTTTTAATTACAGTCGCCGTCAGGATGGGTACGTGGTTCGTGCCTGCCACAATCTGACACGGACTGTTGGACCTGTTTGCGGGTGTGTGATCCATGATGTTCGCCGCTCAATCCATAGCCGAATTTTTTCAGCGATTCGGTGGATGGCAATATGTGATTGCCGCTGTCATTCATGCGGTGCTGTTGGTTCACGTCTTTGCGGTTTCTCCGTTCGCCTTTATCTGGCTGGAGCGGAAAGTTTCCGGACGAATTCAAGACCGGCTTGGCCCGACACGCGTCGGTGGGCTCTTCGGCTGGTTGCAGTCGCTCGCTGACGGAATTAAGCTGGTTCAAAAAGAAGACCTGTGCCCGACTGCAGCAGATTCCATGCTATTCAGGTCGGCTCCTTATATCGTCTGTGTCTCGTCATTCGCCGCATTCATGGTGCTGCCATTCAGTCATGGTTGGGTGGCGGTTGCGGCAGACTGTGGTTTGTTCATCATCCTGGCCATTCTGTCGCTGGAAGTTTTTGGGATCATTATGGCTGGCTATTCCAGCGGTTCCAAATGGTCGCTGTTCGGCGGAATGCGTGAAGCAGCTCAGATGGTGAGTTACGAGATTCCACTTGCGATCTGTGCGTTGGTGCCCGTCATTGCCGCTGGGTCGTTGAATCTTGGCGAAGTTGGCGGAATGCAGCGCGGGTGGTTCACCAATTGGTTCATGTTCCATGACCCATTCACATTTATTGCATTCTTTGTGTACTTCGTGGTTGCTACGGCCAGTTGCAAACGAGCTCCGTTCGATCTCGCGGAGGCCGAGAGCGAGCTTGTGGGTGGTTTCCATACGGAATACAGTGGAATGCGTTGGTCGTTTTTCTTTATGGGTGAGTACGCCAGCATGTTTGCTGTGTGTGGCATTGCTTCGGTTCTGTTCTTGGGCGGCTGGAACACAGGGCTGGCTCCGGTTGATGATGCTTTGTATGCAGCTCGTAATGCGAGTATCGATGGCACTGCAGGTTCCGCTGCAGTTGGTTATTTGGCAAATGTGATTGGTGCGGCTGTGTTTGCGGCCAAGGCCAGCTTTGGTGTGTTCGTGCAGGTCTGGTTGCGATGGACATTGCCTCGGCTGCGAATTGACCAAGTAATGACCACCTGCCTGAAGTATCTGGTTCCGATCAGCTGCTTCCTGTTTCTGGGTGCGACGCTGTGGCCGATAATACTGGTCACGGGAATGGGGCGGACGACCTGGACGGCTCCGATCGGAGACCGGGCGGCTGAGGGGTTGCAGGAAACTCGGGACGGCAGTAGTGTTGCCCGTGTCTCCGACGCGGGGTATTCAGGTGCGGCGCAGGCCCGCGTCGGAGACACGGGGAACATTGGTGAAGGAGTTGTGCAGTGAACGGCGAATCCTTCCTGTTTACCGTGTTTGCTTTGGCGACTTGTTTAGGGGCGATTGCAGTTGTGTTTAGCCAGACAGTTGTGCGAATGGCGTTCTGGCTGGTGATATCTCTGGGAAGCACGGCGGCGTTATTCTTTTTGGCGAATGCGGACTTTGTTGGTGCGGCGCAGTTGTTGATTTATGTTGGCGGAACGCTGGTGTTGCTGGTGTTTGGTGTGATGCTCACTGCCAGCGGCCCTTACTTGAAAATTGCAACGTCGCCCGGTGAAATTGTTATGGGCAGTCTTGTTGGACTGATGTTTTTGTTTGTGGTGTTTGCTTCGTTGAACGGTGTCGACTGGCGGGAACCTTCAGCGGCGGCGATTGAAACCGGCAATCCTGTGGTGGCGACAGGCAATACATTGCGTCCGATTGGTTTGAGTTTTCTTGGGAGCCGACCGGATCAGGATCTTACCGGCGACGGGGATACGTTGACTCCGGGATACCTGTTGCCGTTTGAAATTGTGTCTGTGCATTTACTGGTCGTCTTGATCGGTGCCGCCTATCTGGCTCGAGCCAAACGACGGGCCGTTGGGCCGGGTTGATTTACGATTCGAAAATCGAAAATCGAAAATCGAAAATTTTTCCAGGTGTGATCGTCCATGACGGCTGATCTGAATTCCTATCTGTTTGTTGGTGCCGTGTTGTTTGTCTGCGGCGTTGTCTGCATGGCAACCAAGCGGAATGGCATCGGGGTATTGATGGGGGTGGAATTGGTTCTTAACGGAGCCAACGTGAACTTTGTTGCCTTCTCGCGATATACGGATCTCGGGCTGGATGGACAGATTTTTTCTCTGTTTGTGATCGTACTTGCGGCTGCCGAAGCTGCGGTCGCTCTGGCTATTGCTCTGAACTTCTACAACAACCATTTGACGATCGACGTGGATCGAGCGAACAAGCTGAAAGGCTGACGCACGGCGGTACTTTTGGGATTGGTTGGATTTAAGCACACGCTGGTTTTCTGGAATACCCATGGTTGGCGAAACACTAAGAAACCTGTTGATGATCGCATGGCTGCTTCCGCTTGCCGGATTTGCCGTTGAGATCTTCGGTGGCTTCTGGGGATCGCGGAAAAGCCGCGTCGCCGCATGGATGTCCGTGGGTTGTATCGCCACGGGTTTCTTTTGCAGCCTGAGCGCGTTATTGATCTGGGGCAGTTCGAATAATTTCTGGAAGGTTCCCCACGAAACCGATCATCACGCAGACGCTGGTCATGCTGAACCGGATCACGCAGTGGCCGATCATCCGGCTGATTCACATGATTCACATGATTCACATGATTCACATGATTCACATGATTCACATGATTCACATGATTCACATGATTCACATGATTCACATGATTCACATGATTCACATGAACCGCCCGTTGTGCTTGGCCAGACGGTCTATTCCGGCACGCTCTACTATCTCGCCCGCTTTGGAAGTCTGGATATTTCGCTGGACTACTACATCGACAGCCTGACGCTGGTGATGTTCACGATGGTGACCTTCATCGCGACCTGTATTCATGTGTTTGCAATGGGCTACATGTCAGAAGAGTTGACCGAAGAACTCGTCGATCATAGTGCTCATTTGTCAAATGGCCACCATGTGCATCGGCCAGGTCGCTATTACCGTTTCTTTGCGTTTCTGTCGCTGTTTTGCTTTTCGATGCTGGGTCTGGTACTCGCTGGCAATATTTTCCAGGTATTCATTTTCTGGGAACTCGTGGGCATCTGCAGCTACCTGCTGATTGGATTCTACACCGAACGCAAAGCGGCTTGTAACGCGGCCAACAAAGCGTTCGTCATGAATCGTGTCGGCGACTTCGGCTTCTTGATCGGGCTGATGGTACTTTGGACGTTCTTTGGAACATTCCGCTTTGGCGAAACTTTGAATGACAAAGGCGAAGTCGTTCAGGCCGGTTTGTTCCAGATGCTGCCTCGCGATGAAACCGGGAATGTGCTTCGCGATGCAGAATCAGGGGATGTTAAAATTGGCGTTGTGACGGCGGCTGTTGAACCCGGCGGCACCCGGACAATTCCTTATTCGCTGCTCGTGGTGGCCGGACTTGGAGTCTTCGCGGGTTGCGTGGGTAAGAGCGCACAGTTTCCTTTGCAGACATGGCTTCCGGACGCGATGGAAGGTCCGACGCCGGTAAGTGCTTTGGTGCATTCTGCCACGATGGTCGCGGCCGGCGTCTATCTGGTCGGACGATTCTATCCGATGTTCGTCCAGGAAGTTCTGTTGACGATTGCCTATGTCGGCTGCATCACGTTGTTTATGGCCGCCACGATCGCGATCGTAGCGACAGACATCAAAAAAGTCCTGGCCTACTCAACGATCAGCCAGTTGGGCTACATGATGCTCGGCTTGGGCGTATTCGGCTGGGGTGCCGGTCTGTTTCATCTGATTACCCACGCATTCTTTAAGTCATTGATGTTCCTTTGTTCGGGCAGCGTGATCTACGGCTGCCATCACGAACAGGAAATGCCCAAGATGGGCGGGTTGTGGAGAAAGATGCCAATTACGGCGTTCACGATGCTGGTGGGCGTAATTGCAATCAGTGGCCTGGCAGTTCCGGGGCTGATCAGCTTGTCGTCGGTATTTGCGTTTTCCGGCTTCTTTTCTAAAGACGCAGTGGTGGCGACCTCACTGGCTTTTGTGAAGGGCAACCCGTCACATTTTCTGTTGTTCATCGTGCCTTTGGTAACCGCAGGAATCACGGCGTTCTACATGTTCCGCCTGTGGTTCTACACGTTTGCCGGTAAGCCTCGCGATCAGCATATCTACGATCATTGCCACGAATCGCCCTGGATCATGACAGGCCCGTTGCTGGCATTGTCCTTCTTTGCAGCGTTCTGTGCAATCGGCGGTGAAGAGGGTCCGTTGTATCGCTTGATCACTGGCGATCAGCCAGCTCATGTGGCTCACGGAATTGCTGCGCCACTAGGTTCAGGTGAACTCACGTTGCCAGGGCATGAGGCGATTCATGCAGTGCATGGCACGGCGGGGACTCTGGCGTTGATTGCAGCGGCCTCAGGAACATTCATCGCCTGGCTGCTGTACGGTACCACACTTGTCAACGTCGCGGAGATCAAGCGTCAACTGTCGGGGCTGCATGGCTTCCTGGCGAACAAATGGCACTTTGATGAACTGTATGACGGGCTGTTCATGAAGCCGTCGCATGTTGTCGGAAGTTGCTGTGTGTGGATTGATAAGACGATCTTTGACGGCATCATTCATGCTTCGGCAGAGGTCATGATCTTTATATCCAAATGGGACAAACTGTTTGATGAAGCTGTCGTTGATGGTTTTGTCAACCTGCTTGGAGACTCGACGTTTGCCGTCGGGCGTTCGTTACGAGTCATTCAGACCGGCAGACTGCGGCAGTATGTGATGTTTATTGTTGTGGGTGTTGTGGCTCTGTTTGCAATTTTGTTCACGACCTTTCCGGGTTAGACGATGAATCCTGAATTCTTATTGACAGCCATCATTTTCGCCCCCTCTGTCGGCGCGCTCATTCTGGCTCTGCTGTTTGACAGCAAAAATGCGGAAGCGATGCGATTGTTTGCCTTTGCGACAACCGCCGTCACCTTCGGCCTGACGCTGGTGCTGTGGTTAGGCGAATTCCAGTCCGACGCGCCGGGAATGCAGCTGGAAGTCGTGAAGGCGTGGATTCCGACATGGAATGTTTACTATCGGCTGGGAGTTGATGGCATCAGCATGCCACTAGTGCTTTTGACTAGCCTTGTCAGCATGTTGTCGATGGCGGCCAGTTGGAGCATCACGAAACATATCAAGGGTTACATGGTTCTGTTTCTGCTGCTGGAAACAGGCATGATGGGTGTGTTTCTGGCGCTTGACTTCTTTCTGTTCTACGTGTTCTGGGAAGTCATGCTGCTGCCGATGTATTTCCTGATCGGTGTCTGGGGCGGCCCTCGCAAAGAATATGCGGCCATTAAATTTTTCCTGTACACACTGGCGGGAAGCGTTTTGATGCTTGTGGCGATGTTGATGTTCTACTTCAACAGCGACGTCCAGGCGGATGGCTTTAATCTGATCAGGCTCGCCGAAGCGGCGACAGCAGGAAATCTGCTGACCCCTAAGATGCAGATCACTGCGTTCATCATGCTGTTCATCGGCTTCGCTATCAAACTGCCGGCGTTTCCGGTTCACACATGGTTACCCGACGCTCACGTAGAAGCTCCGACGCCGATCAGTATGATTCTGGCAGGCGTGCTTTTGAAAATGGGTGGCTACGGCATCATTCGTATCGCGTTTCCTCTGTGTCCGTATGGAGCTCAGTACCTAGCTTACTCGATGGTTGCGATCGGTGTGATCAGCATCATTTATGGCGCGTTCGCGGCTCTGGCTCAGACCGACTTCAAACGTCTGGTCGCATACAGCTCTGTGAGTCATATGGGTTATGTGTTGCTGGGATTGGCAGTCTGGAAGATCAATGAGCAGACCGGCGAAACAATGAATTCTGAGTACTGGCAGATGGGCCTGAATGGCGCCATGTTCCAGATGATCGCTCACGGCATTTCATCGGCTGGCATGTTCTTTATGGTAGGGGTGATTTACGATCGAGTCCACCATCGCGATCTGAACAAGTTTGGTGGCCTGATGGGCAAGATGCCACTTTACGGTGGACTGTCGGCTGGTCTGTTCTTTGCTGGTCTGGGTCTGCCTGGTCTTTGCGGGTTTATTGGAGAAGTCTTTGTAGTGCTCAGTACATGGAGCTTCAATCCGACTTTGGCAATCGTGGCCGCATCGGGCGTGATTCTAACGGCTGGTTACATTCTTTGGGCCATGCAGCGTGTTTATCTCGGAGCAGAATACAAGGGGCCGCATCCTGAAGATTTGACGCCGATGAATATGCGGGAAACGGTAATCGCCGGGACGCTGCTGACGCTGGCGGTCATTCTTGGCGTTTTTCCGGCCATCATGTTCAACGTGATGACGCCTTCGATCAGCCGTATGGCCAAAGCGGCGGAGGCTGGTTACCGGCAGTCGGCAACTCAGTTGAGTCAGGATGAAATGCAGGCAAAACGCTAGGCATTCGTGGATCCAGTCTTGTTGTGTACCCTGTTCTCTTGTCGGTAAGTGCCAAAAATGCTGTTTCCTCAGCTTCTCGATAAACTGATTACTGAAACAACATCGTTGTCGTTGCCGGGCTTCAGCGTCGAGTTGTGCCTGAGTGCGACCATCGTAGCGATGCTTATGATGCGGCTGGTCAATCTTGACCGCCTGGTTCCAGCATCGGTGACTGCCGTTCTCGGAGCATTCGCGGCTTTAGTGTTTACGTGGCTGCAATTCCGCCAGATCGGCGCAGCGGATGCCATTGTGTCACAGAAGATCTTTACGGGTCTGTTGATCCACGACACATTCACTGTCTTCTTTCGCGCGTTCCTGTCGCTGTTTCTGTTGCTGACAATCGCGCTCACTTCGCTCACTGGCATCCCGGACAACGAAGACGGCCCGGACTTTTACTCGCTGCTTTTCGGTGCCACGATCGGCCTGATGATCATGGCGAGTGCGAATAGTCTGCTGATGCTGTTTGTCGGTGTGGAAATGGCGAGTGTACCAAGTTATGCCATGGTCGGGTTTCTCAAGGGTCGCAAGCCCAGCAGTGAAGCAGCCTTGAAGTTTGTGGTCTACGGAGCTGGTGCGGCTGGCGTGATGTTGTATGGGATCAGCCTGATCGCGGGCGTGCTTGGCACCGCCGACATGTCGCTGCTGGCCGATCGCCTTGGTGCAGCGGCTGCTGGCGGGTCCGGTGGGCTGAGTGATCCCGAACTGCGAGCCGTATCGCTGGGTATCTTGCTCGTGATGGTTGGTTTGGCGTTTAAGCTGTCACTCGTACCATTTCATTTCTGGTGTCCCGATGCTTTCGAAGGTGCGTCTGCCGAAGTTGCCGGCTTCCTGTCCGTGGCGTCAAAGGCCGGAGCGTTTGGACTGCTGGTCCGCTTTGCTCTGGCACTATCCGGGGCCCCGGGAACAGAATCCCTCATGATCGCGTTTGGTGTCGGGATAGGCTTCATCGCCTGTGTCACGACGACGTTCGGCAATCTCGCAGCGTATTCTCAGACAAATTTGAAACGACTGCTCGCGTACTCGACGATCGCTCATGCCGGATACATGGTCATGGCAGTCTCCGCACTGCTGGTGATGTCAAATAGTGTCAATGCCGCCGCGATGCAGGTTGATATCAATCACTCGGTAGAGGGACTACTGTACTACCTGTTTGTATATCTGTTTATGAACCTTGGTGCGTTTGCCGTGGTGGCGATTGCCCGCAACCACACATTCAGTGAAGAAGTGGACAGCTTCAAGGGACTTGTCAGCCAATCGCCTACACTGTGTATCGTGATGCTGATTTGCATGTTCAGTCTCGTCGGGATGCCGCCGTTCGGTGGTTTCGTCGGGAAGCTGATGATCTTTGCGTCAGCCTTTAAGGCTGGTGATGTGCATTGGTTCATGTACGTCGTTGTCGCGTTTGGTGCATTGAACACGGTCTTTAGTCTGGTCTATTACATTCGAGTGCTGAAGACTATGTTTATGGATGTACGACCAGTTGACGCCCGACCGGTACCCGTACACCTGGGATCTCTGGAATCTATCTACGTGGTTGCACTTGCCGCATTTGTGTTTCTGCTCGGTGTTCTGCCACAGTTTCTAAGTGCTACGGCAGGTGCTGCGGCTCAGTCGCTGGCTAAGTTTTAGTTTTCGCAGTTGCTTTCTATGATTCATACGCAGGTTTGGACATGACGTGCCAGGACAATGAAATCCTTCTGAACGGCGTTCTGATTCAGATGGCGCGCAGCTTTCTGCAGTACGTTTCAGAATGTTCGCTGTGGGTTGCTGCGGATGCTGCGTCTGACGAAACTCAGGTCATCGTTCTGGCGGCGCGCCAGAGACAGGATGTCGCAGACATTGCGGCTCTTCTGGACGCTCGCGAACACTACATCGATTTCGGTTCGTTCCCAACCGAATACACGGACCAGCAATTTCTTTCATTAAAGTCCGTAATGAGCGGCCTGAAACGCAGCCATGAATCGGTGTGCAACCGAATCAGCACCGCCGTTGTTTCCCTCCGCACCGCCGGTGACGCTGAGGCCGCTGATTTGCTGACCACGGTTGAATCGCATGAACGCGACATCCTTCGCGCAATGAACGAGATTGAAATGACGCTCGCGATTCATTCTGCGGCTGCTGTTTAAAAATCCCTTAAAAAGATCCGTGGCGGCGGTGTGTCGAGATCAGTGGCCTGACGTCACGACATGGCCCCCCAGACGCCCAGCTCCAGGGCCGAGTTGGATGATATGGTCGGCGTGGGAAATGAGTGCGGGATCGTGGTCGATCACGATCACGGAATGCCCTGTTTGCAGCAGGAAAGCCAGGCATGTTCTAAGGCGTTCGATATCCTGCAGATGCAGTCCACTGCAGGGTTCGTCGAGCAGGAACAAGGTGCGACCAGTTCGTGTACGTGCAGCGGCTTTGCGATTTTCGGCGGCAGCATCACCGTCTTCCAGCGGAATGCCGGCCAGCAACGATGCGATTCTTAAGCGTTGTGCTTCCCCGCCGGACACAGTGCTGAGTGGTTGCCCAAGTCGCAGATAGCCAAGACCAACCTGTCGAACGGCGTTGAGCCTTTGCTGAATTTTATGATGTCCGTTGAAGAACGTGAATGCTTCGTCACCGGTCATGCAGAGTATCTCATGCACCGATCGGTCTCGATAGCGAATCTCCAGGACCTCCGGCCGAAATCGTCGTCCGCTGCACTCTTCACATGTGGTTTGGATATCGGCCAGAAACTGCATAGCGACCGTCACCATGCCGCGACCTTCGCACACCGGGCATCGTCCACCGGAAGCGGAATTAAAACTGAACATTCCACGCCCAAAATTGCGTTTTTTTGCTTCGTGCGTCCCAGCCAACAGCACGCGGATCTCATCAAACACTCCAATCCATGTTGCCGGAATACTGCGCCGAGATCGTTGTACGGGACTTTGATCCAGCAACAATACGTTATCGATGTACTCGAAGCCGTCGATGCGGTCGATTGTTCCATCGCCGGATGGTGTGACGCTGAGTTGCAATCGGCGGCAAAGCTGCGGGTACAGAGAATCAACGATGAGGGAACTTTTACCGCTGCCACTGACGCCCGTGATGGCACACAACACGCCGAGCGGAATTTCTACCGACAGACCATCGATATTGTGACAGCGAACACCTGTAAGCGTCAGCCAGTTTTCCGGTTGTCGGCGATGTATTGAGGCCGTTTGTGTAGAGATCGAACTCAATCGCAATTGCTTCGCTGTCGCAGTGTCGGCGTTGAGCAGTTCACAGGGCGCGCCCTGAAAAACGATGGTGCCACCGGAATCTCCGGCGCCTGGACCGATTTCGACAATGCTGTCTGCGGCGAGAATAAACTCCGGATCGTGCTCCACCACCACAACGGTGTTGCCGCACTGCTGAAGGTCACGCAGGGCAGCAATGATGCGCTTCGTATCTGACGGATGAAGGCCGGCAGTTGGTTCGTCGAAGACGTACAGAGTGTTGATGAGGCCGGAACCCAGCGCGGTTGTGAGTGACGCTCGTTGAGATTCCCCGCCGGAAAGAGTCTTCATGCTGCGATCAAGGGACAGATAGTTCATGCCGCAATGGATCAGGAACGCAAGACGTCGATTGGCATGTTCAAAAGCCGGTCGCAGCGCTGACTGCAAATCTGTGGCAAGTGTCGACCGTGTCTCTGTGAGCCATACCGAAAGATCGCCGATCTCCATGCCTGTGACAGCGGGTAACGTCAAACCTCGTAATTGCAGAGCTAATGCATCGCGATTGAGTCGATTGCCGTGGCAGGTGGGGCAGCTGGATTCGAGCTGTGGGGTGTTTGCTTTATAGCGTCGTTTTGCTCCGGAAACGGAGGCCGAAGAAACCGTGTTGACGCCTGTACCACCGCACTCCGGACAGGCACCGAGCGGCGAAGTGAAACTTAACAGCTCCGGCGACGGCTCGGGGAACTCTCTCGCGCAGCCGGGACAGATGCGTTTGCCGGAGAATTGCTGCACGGACCATGTTGTGCCGTCCACGATTTGCACCGGGGGGCTAACGCCGCCCCGCTCACCGGAGATTGGCGCGACGTCCGTCAAAGCCACGCAGTTGCCGTCGCCGATCTTCATGGCTGTGGAAATCGATTCCGTCAGTCGATCCGCCTTGACAGCGTCTGATTTCAGACGATCGATGATCACAGTCAACGTGACTGTCGCGAGGGCGGACTGTCGTTTGCGGGATGGCTGCGGGATGGCTGGCAGTGACTCCAGATTTTCTAGGCGAGTCATGCGTTCATTGAGGATGATGCGAGTGAAGCCGTTCCGCAAAAGGTCCGCCCGCACATCGCCGTAGGATTCGTGATCGACGTATATCACAGCACCGATCATGATGCGGGCTGCGAGTGGTTGCTCAAGAATTGCGACAGCGATGGATTCTGCCGACATCGCATCGACCGGTCGCTGGCAATCCGGACAGACCACACGACCCGCTCGGGAAAAGATCACACGGAGTGATTCGATGATCTCAGTTCGAGTACCCAGCGTACTGCGCGGCCCGTCAAACCGAATCTGTTGCCGAATGGCGATCGCCGGAGGAAGGCCGCTGATCCGATCCACCGCCGGGCGTTCGATGCGGTCCAGAAACTGTCGGGCCGAAGGCGAAAATGTTTCAACGTAACGCCTCTGACCTTCCGCATACAGCGTATCAAATGCCAGACTACTCTTCCCGGAACCACTTACGCCGCAAATCACAGTCAGCGAGTTGTGCCGAATCTTTAGGCTGATGTTCCGCAGGTTGTTGACTCGAACGCCTTCGAGTTCGATAAATCGCCCGATTGCCACAATTCTGCCCGTCAAGTTTCACCATTCAGAATGTCTGTTTGAGAACTCAATTTAGCCGATTAACATCTGAATGCCAAAGCCGCGTCGGTTGGCAACACGCAGCGACCGGCGGCTCGATCATCACCGTGACCATTTCGGTTTTGACTTCGGACGCTGTTCCCCGAACAAACGTCCGAGCGTACAATCCTGCCGGTCGCCATTTGCGTTTTTCTAAGAATCAGTGAGTTCTCAGCTGTGATCAAACTGCCGTCCGTGGAATTACTGGAAAGCCGCCATGCCTTTCCGTGCCATTTTACATTCAAAGTGATCGGCTCTGCGGAGGACAATTTTACGGCTCGCGTCGTGGCCTGTGTTCGTGAAGAACTTCGAATGGAAACCGATCCGCCGTTTACACTGCGGAACACGGAACACGGCAGGCATGTGGCGGTGACGCTGGAGCCCATGTGCGAATCATCACAGCAGGTACTGGCGATCTATAGTCGCTTGTCGGGCATGGATGGTCTGGTGATGTTGCTTTGAAACTTCAGCATCCGAATGTGTTAAGCCGAAGTCGCAGTTGGTAAGCACAACTGATCGCAATGGAAAAACCGGTGGCGAAACCAACCATCGCGTATGAGCGGCGCACGATCGCGTGAACCACGGGCGTTAGAGACGCGAGTTGCCCACCGGGGCGGTCCCAGTCAATCTCAGGTTGATAATTTGCAAATGCGTCACAGAAGTTTCAGACATAGAGGATACCCGCGAACGTGACCGGAATCGACGACAACAGGATTACCGGTTGCAAATAAAGGACAAGGCGATGGAGACAACAACTTATCGTAGATTGCGCCACACTTGTGGGCAAGATCGTCTTTTGCGCTGATCAGCCACGTGCGTGCGTCTGAAAAACAGGCAGGGAATCCTTTGGAGAGAGCGGTCGCGAATGAATCGCACGGCGACGTCACAGGGGCGAAATCATTAGTGTTCGATTAGCGGAGATTAGTGTTCCGCGCAGTGAAACAGATAACACTAATCAGCACTGATCGCCACTAATCACAACCCAGGAAACTCGATGACTCCGTGTCGTCCCATGGGAATTTTTGTCGATGCCGTTCGCGAGAGACACGAGCAGTGTGGCATACATCGAGGTCTCTTTGCCTACTTTCCTGATGCACACACATCAGCCACCGAACCTCGTTAAGACGTTTCATTGGTCGTTTCTGCCGAGCATCCGTTATTCGTGAACGTAAACCTACGCGCCGATCAGTTCAGTCCCGTTGCCCAGGATCGTTGGCGGGTAGGTCTCCGACGGCCAATAGATAAACCGATCAAAATTCATGCCACCGGACGTGCAGTCAATCCTCAGTTCGTATGAGTCGGGAACCGGAATCAATGACCTCGTCGTTCGCGATAGTCCAGATGCCCTTGCCAGCCAAGTTTTCGATGCAGTGTGCCATAAAAACTATGGCCTGCAAGTCGGACAAGCTTAAACGTCTGCTCTGCCCGCCGAACCAGTATACGGTCAGCGGAATCTACCGATCGGCTGATCTGTCCGTCGATGACAAGCATGACGCCGGGTGGGGCATCTCGCACTGAAAGTTCAAACGTACGCTCCGCAGAATCCACGATGGAGCGGACAGTTAAAGTATGCGGACAAATCGGAGTGATCGCAAAGCATTGCAGTTCCTGACGCAGGATCGGCCCGCCCGCAGACAGATTGTGAGCCGTTGAACCGACCGGCGTGCTGATGATCAACCCGTCGCAACTGTACGTTGTCACATCGACATCATCAATTTTCAGGTGAATATAGAGCATCTTCATCGACCCGGCTGCAGTTACGTTCACTTCATTCAGGCCCAGATCGGTGATCACCGTACCGTCCACTCGATGATGCTGACATTCAAACATCAGATGTTCAACGGTCTGAAACTGACCTCGCTTCAGGCCCGGAAGTCCTTTGCGAAATTCTGATGGACTGAGGTCGGTCAGAAATCCAAGCCGACCAAGGTTGACGCCGATGATCGGCAGTTGGCGTCGTCCCAGCTGGCGACATCCTCGCAGTACGGAACCATCACCACCCAGAACAACTACGATATCGCCTGCAAGATCTTCTGGGATGGATTCGTTGCTGGAAAACACACCAACCAGAACGACGCCGCGCACTGTATGCAGATATGCGCGCAGGTCATCCCACGCCAACTGAATCTCAGGGCGATCGCCACCGGTAAGCACAATAATTCTGAGGTCAGGATCTTTCATAGCGCGTGCGGAATTCATTCATGCAAAACAAAGTACCTGGTTCACGTCTCATCGCCCCCCCCCAGAACTCATTTTAAGCGATCGCCTAGAGAAATTTACCAGCGACACCTAACAAATTGGTGGAGTTGGAGGATTAATCCCACTCGACTAAATCGATGACAATGTCATTTGTAGATGCGCCAGCAAGCGCTGTGTCCGCGAGTTTTGCGAAAATCCAGGCCGAACTCAAGGCTGCGTCACGACTTTGCACTGAATAATATAATTTGGGCTGGGATCACGACGGGGCATTGAAGACCGTGTCCGGTCATTGGCTCAGTCGCTCGAACCATATCCGTTCAAAGCTATGTCGCAGTCTCCGATCGCTCCTGACGAAAGCCTTTCATACTCGCGATAGGTTGATAATCGGCCAGTGCGAGATAGAGGGGCAGGCCTGATAGAATCCTCGCGGACAGGGGATACCCTTTGTGGTGATGGGGATCTTCGTGCCGTTGCCATCGACGCTGAAGCTAAGTAGGTTACCGTCGATGTCGAATGTTCGAGAAGTCCAGATCGAGGGTCACAATAGCCTGTTTTTCGATCCGGCAGACATCAGCAATCTCACGATCCTTGCGACCCCGAAGCCCTTGTTCGAAAACCGTCATGGCGTTGTGACCTGCTTTGCGGAGCAACTCGGCCACATCAGAATGCAGATTTTCATCGACCTTGAACAACATTAAGCGGCTCCCATGGGAAGCCGGATGATTCGGTCGCTGGCGAGGGCTGCCGCATAGTGCAACGACGCCTAAACGTCGGCCTCTTCGATATTATACCCGCGAAGGATTGCTTCAAGAGATTCTCCCGCTGCGAGATTGTCGAGAATTGCCGACACCATCACTCGGGTCCCCTTAATGCAGCCTTGCCGTGACAAACGTTTGAATCGATACTAATTTCTTCTTCCCAGTTCATGGTACGATTCCTTGCCTTGCATTTTCATCACAAGTTTATTGAAAAAATGTTCACCGGAGAATGATGGCAGAATTTGTTGCCGGGCGTAACTGAAAGAGCAGGGTATCGCCAGTCGCCATCTATACGCCGCTCAGCGGCAGATTTCTGAACAGCCACGCTGGCGACTCCGCCATGAAGTTCTGATTCTCTCGTCGTGAGTTGATTTTCGACGAGTTCTAAAAGTAATCTCCGAATGCGACTGCCAGAATACTAGGAGTCTGTCTGAATACTACTGACGATGGCGGACGTACCGGCAAGCTGACGCATGCCGCTCGCCAAACATGCGTGTTCGCGATACTCTGCACTAGGTGATTGTCGTCTCAATCTGTTGCCCGAAAGCCCGTCATGTTTTCGCCTGCCCGCTGCTCACGAAGTCTGCTGCTTCTGGTTGCCCTGTTGTTTGCAGGTCAGCACTCTGCGTTATTAGCACAGGACGCCGCTGCAACGAGCGAAAATTCCGGAGTCCAGTTTGATCTGGAAGCATTATCAAAAACGCCAGATGTGTTTCCGGCCGACGACATGCCGGTTGAGGGTGTGAAGTCGCTTTACTATTCGGGACCGATGTACAAGGGTAAGCCGACCCGCATTTTTGCCTACTACGGAGTGCCAGCTCGGGCCGAAGGGTCCCACACCAGCGATAAAAAACTTCCTGCGATGGTATTGATTCATGGTGGAGGAGGAACGGCGTTTGATCGCTGGGTCAAACTGTGGAATTCACGGGGCTATGCGGCAATTGCGATGGATCTCTGCGGTTGTGTTCCGGTCGGAACCTACGGTAACTGGCAACGACACGACCTTGGCGGACCACCGGGTTGGGATGCCAGTTTCACTCAACTGGATGATCCAATCGAAGACCAGTGGACCTTTCACGCCGTGAGTGCAGTGGCTCTGGCGCATTCTCTGATTCGTTCCTTTCCGGAAGTTGATGCCGATCGAATCGGCGTCACCGGGATTTCGTGGGGCGGCTACCTCACATGCATCGTTGCGGGCGTGGATCAACGTTTCAAATTTGCGGCACCGGTGTATGGTTGCGGTTATCTTGGAGAAAACTCTGCGTGGCTGCCGAGCTTTGAAAAACTGGGCGTAGAAAAGGCCGGGTTGTGGCTAAAACAGTGGGATCCATCCGAGTATCTGGGTCACGCACAGATGCCGATGCTGTGGGTTAATGGGACGAACGATTTTGCATATCCGATGGATTCGTGGAAGAAGTCCTGGTTGTTGTGTCAGAGTCCTCAAACTTTGTGCCTGAGGGTCCGTATGCCTCACGGTCACGGTGTGGCCGGAGAAAATCCCGAAGAGATCCACGTCTTCGCCAATTCCATTTTGAATCACGGCAAACCACTGGTGAAGATTACGGAACACGGAAACCGTGACGATGAAGCGTGGGCGACGTTCAATTCAGAAGTCTCGGTCATCAAAGCTGAACTCTGCTTCACTCGATGGACAGGCAAATGGCAGGATCGTGAATGGGAGACACTGCCCGCTCAAATTGATGAAGCTGCGTCGCGAGTCACCGCAAATGTTCCTGCGGATGCGACGGTATTCTATCTGAATCTCTTCGATGATCGTCAGTGTGCCGTCAGCACAGGGCAGACAGAAAAACCGTGAGCACGCTGGATTTCGCATTTGCCAGGTCAGATGCCCGAGGCCCCGCCGGGAAGCTGATGAAGGTACAGGATTTCCGCAGGTGTCAGAGCTTTGCTAAAGACGGTCAGGTCATCGAAATCTCCGATGTACAAAAGCCCCAGCATGATGGCCGTGTTTTCATTGTCCCAATGGAACTGCATCGGCTTCAGAAGAATGCCGGCCGATTCTCCATTCAGGTAAAGCGTTGACCTGGACATGGCGGAGTTGCCTTCTGATGAGTTGAAGTTCTCAAATGTAAAGGCAACGTGAGTCCACGCTTCGCGGGAGAACGGTGGCTTTTTCACGACAACCATCGGGCGGTCTGCAACAGGAAGTTTTTCCCATTCGATGTCAGTTGGATTCCAGAACTTGTAGTCTGCGAACACTCCGAGTCGAAAGTCGCGTGGCAGGTCACGGTCAAAGTCCACAAAAAATGCACCGTCATTCCATCCTTTCTGAGTGATCTGGATTGGATCGCAGTAGCCGGGTTTCAGGTCCTGATCAGGGTTGAGCTTCAGCCAGAACGAAACCGAGCCGGACCAGTTTTGGGGCCGGAATTGCATGTTGGTTCCGTCATAGAATACGACTTTCTCGCTCTTGTCGGAAAACCTCAGTGCGTCGCCAAATCGGCCCTGACCGGAGGCGATCGTGACCTGTTCGCAGTGATTCCCTTCCTGAGACTGTTTACGCTCGGATGAGTCCGCTGTAAATATTTTGCCGCTGCCAGTCGCAATTCGGGCGTCGAATGTCCCGTCAAACGGTACGTGCAGAAGCAGCGACGACTTCAGATCGATTTTGTCATTCTGTTGCGCGTTGACCGGCGTGGATTGAAAAGCTGCAAGCACAATCACGCTGATTGCTGCGTACGACAACACAGGATATTTGAGCATTGGGTCTTTCCTTCTCTGTCTCTGTAGAACGCCAGAGGGCAAAATTGTGGTCAGGGTGTCGTGCCGGATGCCGACAATGTTTCCTTGACAAAACCATGGTACAGGCCCATCCAGTATGGCAGCAGGAATGCGACTCCATCTGCCATTTCCGTGCCGCCACCACCCTCGTCAAGCCGCCATGGGTCATGATTCCAGTGATCAACGAATCTCTCATCAATCGGCAGGACTTTACCATTCGGACGGAAACCTTTTCCATGTGATTCAATCACATGTTTCCCCAATGGAATGATATCCAGTCGGTGGCTGTTCTTGTGCGCCCATCGGGTACGATCGAACGAAAATCGCTGAAGGGACTCAACGGCGTCATTAATGACTTCCTGAGGAACCGACGGCCAGTAATATGGGAGTGGCTCATAGAACTGTGCGAAGACGAAGTTGAACAACGGGCAGACTTCTGGTTCTTCCTGTGCGAAATATCTCGCCATCGATCTCATATATTGCTTACGGAGAACCGGATCGACTTCGTACGAAAACAAGTTGTAGTAGCACATGAACGCCATTTCATCATCGGACTGATTTCCTGATCCAAGCCCGTTCTGGTTTTTGGGGTTCAGGACGTTGGTGAAATAATTGTGTTCATTCAACAATTTGTTGTATTCAATTCTGTACTTTTCATCGCCGGTAACATGCCACGCTGCGACCAGATAAGAAAGGATGCTCACAGAATTAAGTCCCCTGCAGTCCGTCAGTTGATCGGTGTTCAGTACGTCCGGTGCAAACTGTCCCCAGCGTGTTGGCAGACCGTCGTGATCGACCAGAGCATAGTTGTGGCTGATCAGGTGACACGTGACACGATCGACAACTTGGCGTACCTGTTGTTTTTCCTGTTCGCTTTCGGCGACCAGATCATAGTACAGAGCGTAGAAGAAATAGTGGCCGTCGAGCTCATCAGAGCTTGTGTCGGTTTTCCAGTACCACTTGCCGTCAGCGCTGACTGGCCAGCGTGGTTCGATCACCTTCCAGAGGGGGTCTGATTTCTGTCGATCGCGATCATGGTCGGGACTGTCGTGGATATTTGGGTCTCGCCCGGAAACCGGTAAAATTGTTCGTGCTGGAAATCCATGGGGTGGTGAGTGCTTTCCGCCCTGCGGAACTTCGCTCAGAAATGCCACTGCTCGAAATGCCTGATCGGCTCGCCGCTTTGCTTCAGCGGAATGTGTCACAGCATATTCAAAGCACTGGGCGGCGCCGTACATGCTGGTCCAGAGTCCGTCATTGTCGCTGTCGTGTTGCGTCCACTCTGACAGATCGCTTGGTTGCTTGAGCGTCACCGCATCCACATACTCATACTCCGTTCGCTTATGGTAACGATCGATGTCGTCATTAAACGCAGCGGCTTTACGCTGCAGCGTCATCGGGCGAGACTCGATGCAGGAAGCACCCGACGGCGTCGCGAACCATGCATCGCCGTTTTTTGAAAGAGCGATGGAGTTGACTCTGTCGTCGAGGAGCCAGCGTTTTCCCTGACGGTACTCCCATGTGTCACCTGTGAATCGAATGGCACCTAGGGTTGTGCCGAACCAGACATCGTTGGAGACACCTGTCGCAATGCACGTGAAATCGTTCCATGGCAGGCCTTCATGTCCGGTATAGAGTTTCCATCCGTCATCGGAGCGTTTTCCGACGCCTTGAAGTGACGCAAACCAGAGTGATCCGCTCGCGTCATATCCGACGCCGCGAACGTTCTGCAGAGACCATCCCACTTCGTGATCACGAGGACTTTGCAGCGCCGCGACTCCGGAATCCAAATTCAAGGTCACCAGGCCGCCGTCCGCTGCGACAGCAATTTCCCGACCTCGCCACGCTAATTGTCTGATCGGCAGTCCGGCACTTAGTTGGAGATTGACGGCGTGAACCGGTTGCACATGCCCGGCGGAAAATTCCAGCAATCCCTGGCTGGAACCTGCAAACACACGATCTTCGGTCACCATGACGCTGCTGACCGATGTTGAAGCAGGAAGCTTTCCCTCAGCCTTCGGGGGTGATCCTGGGGATAATGAAAAAATGGAATCTCCCTCGATATACCAGATTCGGTCTCTGCCCAAAGTCAGGCAGGTCACGGGGGATGTCGTTTTGCGGATAACCTTCCAGACTCCATGGTTGAATTCTGCCAGTCCGGATTGTGTTGCCGCAAACACAGAGTCACCATTCACGACAACGCTGTCTGCCTGGTTCGCTGGTAGCCCCTGAGATGTGCCGTAACCGACATGTACCTGCTGAGCATATTCACCAGACTCTACACCATGCGTCTGGGATGCATCTGCTGAATTCGAACCAGTTTCATTGCCAGCGGCAGCGAATCGGAAACAACCGTAGTTGATAGAATATAAACCGAAAACACAGATGGACAGCACAGTAAATCGCACGGACAATTTCATCGGCGTTTTCTCTTTACGACGGAATATTGAACTTTGTAACTATTCACCTGTCTACATCGCACAGAAAATGTTGAGACACTTTTCGCTGCACCGCACTAACCCGATGCGTCAGCGAGGCAACGCTTTACGGCTCTCTCTTTGGCGGTGCGGGTTTACTATCACCGGCAACCGCATGAAGTATAGAAATCGGATTGCAGTTGCGAAAGCGAGTAAAACGAATCGCACCAGCCAGTGGTTTTAGTCGCTGCGCTCAGGCCGGAAGCCGATCTCCCTCAAATCAACAGCCGTATTGACTCATTCACTAAAAGTGCGGGATACTACTGCGGTCACTTTTCTGACAAGGATGTTCTGCCAGGCAGTTGTTGCTGGTGCTGAGGAAGATAGAGATGAACCTGCTCCAGAGACTTACCCGTTCCGAAAGCCCTAAACTCAAGAGACCGTTTAAGGCTCTGTGGGGCTACGCTCTTCAGAGTACCGGTTTGTCCCAACGAATTCAGTTGAAACGTTCTCAATACATGATCCCGTTTTTTGCAAAGAGCAACATGGCTCTGACGCTGTGGGTTGACCCGAATCATGTCGATCGCGCTGAAGAATTTGTGTACGACTTTCTGAAACCAGGTGACACTCTGATCGATGTCGGGGCAAACATCGGCTGTGTGACAGTCGCAGGTGCACTGGCGGTCGGTGAGACTGGACATGTGATTTCTGTGGAACCTCATCCGCAGACGTTCAGTCACCTGAAGAAGACCGTGGCCATCAACCATTGCACGAACGTCACATGTCTTAACACCGCGATGGGTGCGGAAGCGGGAGTCGTGAACTTTACCGACGAACCTCGCAAAGACGACAACAACTGCGTGGCTCTGCAGGCCGAAGCGGGAATCCGAGTTCCATGTGTGACGCTGGCCAGTCTGGTTGAGGAACATTCGATTTCAAAAATTGCCGTCATGAAAATTGATGTAGAAGGCTTTGAAATGCAGGTTCTGCAGGGTGCTGAAGCGATCCTGAATAAGGTGGACAGCATCTACATCGAAGTGCTGGAACATGCACTGCAAAAGTTTGGAAGTTGCTCCGCAGCTGTGATTAAATTACTCCAGTCACATGGATTTCGCTGCTTCTACTTCAAAGATGACCGAAGCAACGTCGTTGCGTTTGCCAGTCACGTTTCGCTCCGAGAGTGGCAGCAGGCACTTGTGGCTATTCCTGAGGCAGATTGAGCGGTCTTACCCGTGTACTGGAAATCACGCTCTCGCGGCAGTGCGCCATGACTGAACTACCACTTCAGGATCACTTTCCCCGACTGCCCGGATATCTGCCTGACATTTCCAGTCCGACGTCAAAGCCTTCCGCCATTCCCAGCTTACGCTGCACGTCATCGAGTGTTTCGGTTTTTTACGTTTACGGATCAAAGATCGATGCAATGTCACGATCAATTGTGTCGTGATGATGCCAGACGTTCGTCATCGGCAGTGCAATGTATTCGGCAAACGCACCCGTTCGGTTGACGCCGATCCCCTGTGTCTTCGCGCAGAGATGACGTCGGCCCGCCAGACAGTTTCGAAAGCGACCGCAGACGACGTGTGCTTCACCGCTCACCAATTCGCCCGCATAAAAATCGGCAACATTGGAACCCACCGAGACCACTTCGCCCACAAATTCATGTCCAACCACCATCGGGACCGGGATTGTTTTCTGACCCAAGTATCCCATTCGTAGATGTGTATGTCCGTGCCGCAGATCCCCGTCTGATCCACCTTGATCAGCACGTCATTGACGCCGACTTTTATCAGCGCGCAGAATATCAATTGCGGCATGAGCTCGCCACAGTTCAGGCCATACGACACACGGTCGGCCAGTTTGTGAACCTACGCCGTATGTAGGGTGGGACCAGCGACAGCGCCGGCCCACCATTCATTCGATTTGGTGGGCCTGCGCTCCGCTGGTCCCACCCTACAAGTTCACAAATTGGCCAGCCATGCGGCACCGGATTCCGGCCTGCGACGCTGCAGAATTGGACTCACGCGCCACACCGACAACCTGCGGCCGTTATCATCGTCGTTGACGGTGGACAGTCATGGTGACTTTCGAATTGCGACGTACCGGCGTTCTGACACCGCCCCGCTCGCTGAAGGACCACCGAGAAAGGCCTGATGGCTTTGGAATCACGGGCGAGGAGCAGGCACCGTCTGTATCGTCTCTGGGTACTGCATTCGCGTTTTCTCCCTGATCGGCAACAGGCAGTTTACGGAGGCGAATTCGGCGAAAATGGACCACCGATCCTTCGCTCTGCAGGGCAATGCTGCCCGAGGATGGTTTGGCACCGCTCACCTCACCGGCGTTCTTGCCATTCACTTCCACGCTCAGACGACCACCTCGGCTGATGATTTTGCCTTCGTTCCAGGTACCGACAGGACGCGCAAGATCACGTTCCAATTCACTCGACTGATCACTCATCGCATCGCCACTTGGAAACACGCTGCCCGCTTTTGGCTGATGCAACTGCACCTGCATTGATGTAGGCCAGATTCTCGGTTCGTCCTGCGTGTACACAAGCACGCCGCTGTTCCCGTCGGCATCTTTGGGGAACTTCCATTCCAGCGTGAGTTCAAATTCAGTACAGGTCTCTGTTGTATAAAGAAAGCCTTTGGGTTCCCCGGAACAAATCAGGATGAGCTCCTTATCGTCGACATCGGGAACAACTTTCCAGACCGGAGCGCCCGGTGTCTCCGGTGCGGAACTGAATATTTTCCAGTGTTGAGCGAGATCATCCGTTAACAGATCAACAGCTTCAGACTCATCCACTTTTTTTTTCGCCTCATTCTGTTCGTCGTCAGCGACCGAAGTTGCTTCTTCTTTCTGCGTCCTGGTCGTGTCTGGCTGTGAAGCGGGCGAACTGATGGTTTCCGGAGTCCTCGCATCCTGAGCCATCACCGGCAGCGCCAACATCAACACCAGCACCGAAGCTGCTGCTCCACGGTATCGGCAAAGCAGGCGGTTGATGGGCAACCGTTTCATCTGACGAATGCGACGTTGAATGATCGACGGCCCCTGAGACACCCGACGTTCCTTTCGTTTCGTTTAGCAGCGATAATTGACAATCATTACGGCACTTCGAAGAAGACACACCACCAAGTCCGCCGCCGTAATCTCAACGACTGACGCCTAGCAATCGATCCGTGCCAGCGGACGGCTTGCGTTCAGGCAGTCTTATCCGGGGGGCTTCAGGGCGATACTTTGCCTGAGACACTACACATCGGAACAGACCTTTTGTCAATGCTACCGGTCACCGGATCTGTCCATAGATTTGCTTTGTCAGCAGAATTGATGGGTAAACTCTGGCTCTGAGAGATTACTCAAGTGTTTTTATCGTTTCGGACGCCGCTTCCTTCGCAACTAGGAGCAACGGAGTCCTGACGCTTCACATCTTCGCTGAAAGAGGTGGAAGACATGCGAGCGGAAGTGACCAGCGATGCAGATGTCAAACCAACTCAGAAATTGGAGACCCGGTTTCTACCAGTGGTGTCGGGCGGCCGGAGGGATTGAACCAATGCGAACCGGGATCAATACCGAGGTGTGAGAACACAGTTGCTGCGAGATCACCCGGGCCTAAAGGTCGTTCCTGAATCGAGCCGCCTCGACGATCCGTCGCACCGATCACCTGACCGCCTTTGATTCCACCTCCTGCCATTAGAAATGACATCACGCCCGGCCAGTGACCGCGCCCTGCGGTTGTCGTCATCACAGGGCTGCGGCCAAATTCACCAATGACAATTACCAGCGTCGTCTCAAGCAAACCACGCTGTTCGAGATCTTCAATCAACGCCGTGAGGCCGCGATCCAGAACCGGCAGCATTGGAGTCATACCCCGGGCAATTCCACCCCACTGCACTTCGTCACCGTGATGATCCCAGTGACCCCAGGCGTCACTCATCGTGACGAACGTTACGCCCGAGTCTACTAGGCGGCGCGCGAGTAAAGCTTTGTCACCAAATGAGTCGCGGCCATAGCGATTGCGAACTTCGTCGGGTTCGTCACTCAGATCGAATGCTTTCTGAGCCGCTCCGCCGAGGACAAGATCGAACGCTTCCTGAGTGTAGCGATCCTGTTGCTGAAAGCTAACAGATGAATCGACTCGCCGCCGAAACAGATCCAGCTCACGTCGCAATTGATCGCGATCCTGAAGACGCGGCACTTCGACTCCTTTTGGCAGCGAAAATTTTCCGTCCACGCGCAGACCGTCAATCGGTTCGAATTGCTGTCCGAGATCACCAGCACCATAGACGTCAGCCACCATGCTGTTCGCCAGCGCCACAAAAGGCGGCATCCCTAGCTGATTGGCCCCTCGAAACTTTGCAGCAACTGAACCCATCGACGGATAGCCACCGCCCTGCCGCCCTATTTCTGTGCGCTGAGCTTTGGGATTGGCGGCCTGAAATGTAATCGGTGTGTGGTTACTGGCACTCGCGTCCATTGAACGAATGATGACAAACTTGTTCATCATCGCGGCCTGCAACGGCATGTGTTCACAAATCTGGATGCCGGGAACACTCGTCGAAATCGGCTTGAACGGACCGCGAATCTCCGATGGCATTTCGGGCTTCATGTCCCACATGTCGATCTGACTGGGACCACCTGATAACCAGATCTGAATCACCGACGTCGCACGTTGGCCGGTTCCGTCTTGTGAGCCTTCCGCGCGATATTGCAGTAGATTCGGCAATGACAATCCGGCGACGCCGGCCAGACCGGCCTGCACCATCCAACCACGGCGGCCCACGCTGATCAGCGGATTGGTGACTGGCCCGAATAACCGACCTAGCCTTGACGTATGATGTAACGGAGCATGATGTTTGCGACCATCAGCCGAGAGGCCATTGGAATCTGTGACGCTGCTCATTTGTGCCTCCAAAATACCCTAAGCGACTGCTCTGCCTCCCGGGTTTAACAGGATCGAGGATCAACATCAAGCGGAAAATCCAGTTTGTTCCGGCTCAGCGAATAATCACCACCCCAAATCGCCTTGGGCGAAATGCGGTTTGTTCATCGAGTACTGTGCAGTTTCAAGTAGAGTTGCTGAACGTCACGGATGCAGCATTGACCATCGACCGCAAGGAGTTGGCAGCGGGCATCTGATGACTTCGACTTCGTAAGCAACTGCCGAATTCGCAATGGCGTATTATCCCGCGAGTCAGCATCGACGTCCTCCCAGGTCAATCCAAAACACGCACAGATCGGTGCGTCGATGTCGTACGGATAGACGGGCGTGCGAAGTTCATTCACCAGCACAAACTGTTCGAACATGTTGAAGTAAACAACGTCGCAGTCGGCATGACCGCAATACCACGCCGAATCTGCCATCCGCGACCGCACGGATTCCTGAATATGTGTATCCATTGGACCCGATCCGACCGCGATCCCTAGTGTACCGCACCGAGGACACAGGACCCGGCTATCCGAATCAGGTTCACGCACAAATGCTTTGTTCATGGAGAAATCATCTCAACCTGCGGTCACACCTTTGAGGTGGCGAAACTGGCCTGAGAAACCTCCAGCCCCTGGCCGGCTGTTGCGCTTTGACCGCTCGGGATCCTAAGTTCCAGGTGAAAGTAGCTGATGTGGAACCGGTGGAAATTCCGACTACTGAAATCAAAACAAGCGAGTTGAAACAGCAGCCGAATCATCCTTATGCAACTCCCTCCAAAAAGAGGAAGTAGCGGTAACTATTTTTTACCGATACCGAACTGTGTTGGCATCGACTAGTTTAATCTCATATTCGGCACCCCATCGGGGAACGAGATTTGCCCTCGGACTTAAAGTGCCAGTACTTTTAAACGTTAGTAGTTCAAATGGTCGAGAGCCAGATTTATTCAGCCATCAACAGACGGGCGGCAGGATTTTCTGTCGCGGCGACAACCGATTGCAGAAACTTGGCTGCCGGAGCCCCGTCGATTGCTCGGTGATCGAAGGTCAGACTGAGAGTCATCAGCGAGCGGACTTCGATGCGGTCATCACTTGTCACGACCGCCTGTTTGCGAATCGCTCCCAGCCCGAGAATGGCAGTTTCAGGGAGATTGATTACTGGTGTGAAGGCTTCGATTCCAAAGCTGCCAAGATTGGTGATCGTGAATACGGCGTCCTGCATGTCTGCCCCCGATAATCGTCCATCTCGAGCCTTGCGGATGATGCGTGATGACTCAGCAGCAAGACTCAGCAATGATTCATTCAGAACGTTGCGCAGTACGGGAACGATGAGCCCCTCCGGCGTATCAACGGCGAGTCCGATATGAATCTCGTCATCGGCCGGCAGCACGATCGCATCGCCGTCCCAGCGGCCAGCCAGTCGGCGTTCCTGCTTTAGACAACCTGCAACCAGTTTAGCGATAATATCGTGAATGGCCGGGATCAGCGACTCACCTGTGGTTTTGAATTGTGCTCGAAGGCTGACCAAGTTCGTGGCATCAACCTTTGAAGTCAGCGTCACCGGAACCACAAGCCGATGACTCTCGGCAAGCCGCTCTGCAATCACTTTGCGGCGACCTGACAACACCACGCGATGCCCGCTGGAACTTGTTGATCCGATCGCGTGAGTCTTTGCAGCGTGTACAACATCACGTTCGCGAATGCGCCCATTCCGCCCGGTGCCCTGCAACGTGTTGAGGTTGATCTCCGCTCGCTTGGCTGCACGTCGGGCCCGTGGCGTTGCGATGATGTCTGTCGTTAAAGGAGAAGTGTGTGTGTGTGCATGATGATCGCCTCGCCGTGACGAAGCTGCTCGAACATCGTCTTCCGAAATACGAGCGCGATGACCTGTCCCTTCAATGTGTGACAAATCGACACTCAGTTCTCTGGCAAGCCGCCGAACAGACGGCGATGCTCCCGTGGCAACGCCTTTTGCCTCCTCAGTCAGAGGAGTTTTGGCAGTCGCCGGTGCGTGTGAAACAACCTCGCTGCCAGACTGGACC
This sequence comes from Planctomycetaceae bacterium, assembly GCA_947476295.1. Classification (GTDB taxonomy): domain Bacteria; phylum Planctomycetota; class Planctomycetia; order Planctomycetales; family Planctomycetaceae; genus SXXK01. The sequence continues at coordinate 29,639 of CANJQC010000021.1, forward strand.
TGCGGCAGCGATTCCCCATCGGCTACCAGATAACCTATCACCGCTCCCACCTTGAGGACCGCACCGGGTTGAGGCGCATCCGCGAGAATTCGCAGCACGCCGTCATCCAATGCTTCAATTTCCTGCAGAGCCTTCTCGCCCTCCAGTTCAAACAACGCATCGCCTCGACGAACGGCGTCTCCGTCCTTCTTCATCCAACCGGCAAACGTACCTTCTTCCATCGACCAGCCCAGTCGAGGAATCGTGATTTCAAAGGACATAATTTAAACCCTTAAATCCAGCGTTGCCCGCAACTCAATGTGCCTCGTCACTCCGTGGCGGGAATTCTCGCTGCGGAGCATCGAGGCACAATGACTACGCACCAATGACCAGTTTTTATTCCCGCGCCAATTCTCGAATCGCCTGCGCTACATCCAAATCCGTCGGTACGACCGCCGCCTCAAGCGACGGCGCGTAGGGAGTCGGAGCGAATACGCCGTTGACTCGTTTGATGGGGGCATCGAGATCGTTGAAGCCGGTGTCCGCGATCTGTGCGGCAATTTCAGCACCTAGGCCGAATGCAGCCGGAGTTTCTTCGACAATCAACAACCTGCCAGTCTTCGCCACTGACCGAAGTATTGTCTCCGTGTCCAGAGGTGAAATTGTGCGAGGATCAATGAGTTCGACGGAGATGTTCTCCCGCTGAAGCATGTCGCAAAGTCCCTGTGTCACCAGCACCATTTTCGCCAATGCCACGACTGTGACGTCGGTTCCTTCGCGAACGATGGACGCTTTGCCAAATTCAATCTCATAGTCATGCTCCGGTACATGACATTTTGCCGTCAGGATTTCACGATGTTCCAGAAACATCACCGGGTCATTGCACCGCAATGCCCGGAGCATCAGGCCTTTCGCATCATAAGCATTGGACGGCATCACGACGCGGAGTCCCGGAACCTGCCCATATAGTGCATGGTAGCTGCCGGAATGATGGGTCGCTGCCGAATGCCCGATGCCGACACAACCGCGAAGCAGCACGGGCATCTTCAATCGACCGCTTGACATGTACTGCATCTTCGCAATCTGATTGATGACCTCGCCAATCGAATCCAGAATGAAATCGGCAAACATGAAATCGATGACCGGGCGAGTCCCGGTCATGGCCGCTCCGCCCGCTAGGCCGACAAAACCTCGTTCGCAAATTGGTGTGTCGCAGAGTCTTTCTGCGCCGTGCAGATCATAAAGTCCCGGCGTCGTACGAAAATTGCCGCCGCGAATCCCAATGCCTTCGCCCATCACAAAGATCGTCGGATTTCGAGCCATCTCGCCCGCCAGTGCTTCGACAGTAGCCTGCGTAAAGGAAATCTCACGCGGCGGTGAAGGTGCTGCTGGCCGAATGGCGTTTGATTCTGGCGTCGATGCTGCACGAGCTTCGGAATACACATGCGCCGTCGCCGATGTCGCTTCGGGGTACGGACTTTTCTCCGCAAACTCCCGCGCTTCCCGTACCATCTCCATGACTTCGGCTTCAATCGCTTCCATTCGGCCGCTTAACTCCGCTGGCGTGATCGCCTTGAGTCGTACAATCGGACAACGCTTCTTCCATGCGTCAACCTCTTCGCGGGTTCTATAAGTAAAGTCTCCCATACCTTCCGCGTGCGCCCGCGTGCGGTACGTCTTGCACTCGAGCAACGTCGCTCCCTGTCCCGATCGGGCTCGAGCGACGGCCTCACCCGCAATGCGTGCAACCTCAACAGCGTCATTGCCATCGACTTCAAAACCCGGAAGGCCATAACCTGCCGCGCGACCAGCAACAGTCGGCGACCCGCTGGAGTACGAAAACGGTACTTCAGTCGCGTACTGATTGTTTTCGCAGATAAACAACGTTGGTAGCTTCCAGATGCTCGCCATGTTCAGCGCTTCATGGAATGCACCATTGTTGACTGCTCCATCGCCGAAGAAGGCGACCGCGACGTTTCCGCTCTTCATCAGCTTCGCGCTGTAACCGCCGCCGCACGCCTGAAGCATGCACGGCCCCACGATGCCGCTGGTCCCCATCATCCCGATTTCCGGAGAAAACAAATGCATCGAACCGCCGCGTCCCCGCGAACAGCCCGTTGCACGACCAAAGAGTTCAGCCATGAGTTCTCGCGGCGGCATACCCTTCGCCAACGCATGCCCATGGCCGCGATGCGTACTGAAGACCGTGTCGGCCTTCGTCAGATGCGAACACACGCCTGCCGCAATTGCTTCCTGCCCGACATACGTATGGCATGCCCCATGAATGAGTCCTCGCTGATGACATCGCGCGAGCTCCTCTTCCGTGTGCCGGATGATGAGCATCGTGCGATAAAGAGACAGGATCTGATCATTCGTCATTCGATTTTAGTCCTAACTTATAATTGCCGATCGCCTTATTTCCCGTCAAACTTTTGTACAACCGTCCCCTGATGCCCCGGCGTTCCGCCGGCATTCATCGCCGTGTTGCCTCCGTCCATTGGTATGATGGCTCCGGTGATCCATTCCGACGCATCTGAAGCCAGCAGGACTGCCAGTCCCTGGATATCATTGGGCTGACCGAGTCGCCCGATCGGGATCCCGCTGAGGAAACGACCTTCAAGTGCCGGGTCATCTTTCATACGAGCCTCCAGACTCGGATTCACAACCTGTGCCGGCGTGACGCAGTTGACTCGCACGCCGCGATGACTCCATTCTGTACTCAGTTCACGAGTCATCTGAATCACTGCCCCCATTGCCATGCTGTACGCAATATGGCCTCGTCCCAACGCGGTCGTACTCGCCAGCGATCCGATGTTCATAATCGAACCGCGTCCCTGAGCCAGCATGCGGCGACCGGCTTCCTGACACATGGAAAATCGCCCAACGACAAGATTCTGCAGGACTTTATGCAGGTCCGCGATTGTCAGATCTTCCGGTCGAGCCAGATGACCATCACCAGCAATGTTGCCGAGAAAATCGACTCGACCAAATTCCCGATCGACCTGACTAAACAGCTCCGCTATCGCATCCGGATTAGACACATCACATGCGGAAGCCACCGCGTGTCGGCCATGCTCACGAATCTGTGACGCCGTTGCTTCGGCACCCGCCAGATTGCGATCCACCAGCATCACGTCCGCGCCGCATTCCGCCAACGCCAACGCTGTTGCGCGGCCCAGCCCCTGAGCCGCCCCGGAGACCACCGCCACTTTTCCACTGAGATCAAAGAGTTTCATTGAAATTCCTATACGCGGGCTTCTACTTCCCAAACACCAGTGGCACAACCTTCGTCCAGAATACAAGTATCGCCAGCGAGGCATAAAAAATCCCGCAACAGGCGATTCCGACCCGCTGATACCAGCGCGGCCGGAGTGGTTCCGGCAGCAGGCGGCAGTTGATCCAGAGAATATGAAACGCTGTAAATCCCAATGCAACATTGTTTACATTTGCGATCACCGTCACCATCAACTGTGGTGCGTCTCCGAACATCAAAAAGATCGTGACCATCACGAATGACCAAACCACATACAGCGTCAAGATCGAATAGTAGAGATAATGAACTTGGTTGTCTCGCAGCCGACTGCGGGCAAAGCGACTTCCCGACCATAAGATATCCGTCCAGCGGCGAGCGAAGTCATCAACGATCGACATCTGGCTGGGCAGAAAGACCGTCAAACCGACAAGCAGCGAGGCAATCCAGAGGATCGGAGCCCAGCTGCCCAGCGCGGCCGTTTGTCGAATACCGTCCGCCGCAATCAGCGGTTGAGAGTACGGAATGGCTTTACCGTACATTTCAGAATTGTGAGCAAACTCAATCGACATCAACGCGGGCAGCGCCATTCCCATGAAGCAGCCTGGAACCCAGACCAATAGCTGATCAGCCAGAATATATTTCCACCAAACTTTCCACCGCTGCAGATTCTCGGCTGTAATCGGAAACACCTTTCCGACGTGACTCAACGTTACGCTGTGACCTCCGACAGCACTGGGGATCGCGCCGACTTCGCTGCCCATGCCCCAACCTTTGTCTCGGACAAAATTGCTGTAAGCAGAATTGCTTAGCCCCCCTCCACCCGCGTATCCAGCAAATGCGCCGAGCATCGCGATATTGCCAAGTGCCAAGACGGGCAATGTTCCCGTGGACCAGAAGTGAGTGAACGCATTCGTCACGGTGTCGTGGCCATCCGCGTCTGTCGTCGGCATGTTGCCAAATTTGAAGAACCCGCTAAAGACATTGATCCAGCCGTCCAGCCCCACGAAGAACAACCCCAAGAACAAACAGAAGCCCAAGACTGTGAAGACCTTAATCGTCATCACAAACTGCAGCGTGTTGTAAACCTTGCCGCCAATGAGGACCGGAAGTACGACTGCTCCTAAGGTGATATAGGCGATCGTATTGACGAGAAACGAATCGCCTCCCGTCGGTGGTCGCCCCATCCACAGGGTGGCAATCAGCACTGCTGCGTTTGTTGAGAGACCTGGAATCAACGATGACAAACTCATTATCAGCGTCACGCCAATCCAGAACGCAGGCCCTGGCGCTGTCCTCATGAATCCCGTGAAAACCGGCTCACCACAGTACAAGGCATAACGCCCGCATTCGATGTTGTAGAACGCCTGAGTGATAATCGCGATGGTGGCAATCCACATCAGACCGCCGCCATACTTCGCCGTCACGTCCGGGCCAAACAGCCATTCCCCGCCCCCGATCTGAATCCCGCACATCACAATCCCCGGTCCGATCAGGCCCGCGAGATTGCTCAGACCAAGCGGCTTCGGTGCCGGCAAATCCGCAGTGCCCCACGGCGGAATGGTTCTGTCGTTTGTCATGCGTTGTTGCCCAATGTGCCCCACCACTCAGCGGCAGAAATTTTCAAACAGTCCTTAGCGCTCTAAAACAGTTTTGGCGGGGACAAACTGCCAGCAAAAAAGATGATAGCACACCATCGCCAGATTTACTCCGAGTTCGCCCCCTGATGGCTGACGATTTTGTGCTGCTCCTTGCCGGAACAGCAATGCCCTATTTTCTAATTCAACCCCTGTTTTCGGCATCAGGACCACGAATCCGTACCCCATGCGCTAGGCATACGCGGCGACCACTTCACAACTCGATAATCCCAGAGGTCAAGCCTAGTCTCCTAATCCCCGAATTTGGCCGTCAGCATCCACGTCAATCCTGCAAGCAGCGGGCTCACGAGGTAGTCTGCGAGTCTCAGCGCCGTGAGGTCGGCGATCATGCCCCGTTCGACAGCTCCGGCGTTCGGGGGACTGAGCAATCCTGACAGCGATTGAACTCGTGGCCCGAGATCTACACCCACAAGGATGTTGTGAAATTGATTCATGGAAGACTCCCCGGAGTTGGTCCGCACGGATCGAAGCCAATCAAAAACGAACACAATACTGTGCATTGAGGCACACAACACAACGTGCATATCCGCGCGATGGGGCGAGAATCTGTCACATAGCAATGGCGGATTTTCGCAGTCAACATGACTCTCCAACGACTTTGCAGCCGCTGTTCTTCAAGCTGCGAACCGTGTACCGTTAACACAGCATGCAATTGTGTCAGGCGGCTTGCAAATCAGGAACCGTTTAACAAAACTCCCTTTACAGGAATCGTTTGAATCACTTTTCGGGTTGGATTTTGACTGTATGAAAATCCTGATGCTGGGGGGCGAGTTTCCCGATCGCCCATTCGACAGCACTAAGGGTTTCCGAAAAAGTCGGGAGCCCTTTTTTTGGGCCTGCGTGGAATGGATGCCTTGAAGGTTGCAATCATCACGGCTGGTGGAGCGGGGATGTTCTGTGGATCGTGTATGCAGGACAACACGCTGGCTCGCGCGCTGCGGCTGGCTGGGGCGGATGCGGTACTCCTGCCGACCTATACGCCGATTCGCGTCGATGAAGAGAATGAATCCACATCACGAGTATTTCTTGGCGGCATCAACGTCTATCTGGACTCAAAGCTACCGGGCTGGGAACTGCTGCCGAGGATATTCAAGCGATGGCTGGATCATCCGGCGATCGTGCATTTGTTTTCAAGGCGAAGCAGCAGCACCGACGCGAGTCAACTGGGTGACTTGACGATCGATTTACTCCGAGGATGTGCTGGTCCCCAGAGGGCTCAGATCAAAGAACTGATCGATTTTCTGTGCGACGATCTGCGACCTGACATTGTACTTTTTAGTAACGCTCTGTTGTCGGGAATTGTTCCAGAACTCAAGTCGCGTTTTCACGGTCGAATCGTGTGCCTGCTGCAAGGTGACGATATCTTTCTGGACGCTCTGACTGAACCATGGAAGTCGCAGGCCAGAGAACTGGTTTCGCAGAATGCCGGTGGTTTCGACCGACTTTTCACACACAGTCGGTACTACACCGAGTTCATGGGCAGATATCTGGATCTGCCGGCGGATCGATTTCGCACCATTCCGCTCACGGTCGATGCGGATTCACTCCGAACGAACCATGACCTGCATACTGAGGCAAAACCCAGAGACGCTGTCGCAGTATCAGAAACGTCCGGCGTCCTGCGAACGACGATCGGCTATTTCGCTCGCATTTGTCCCGAAAAAGGGGCGTTTCATTTTCTCGATGCTGCTGAGGACGTCGTCGCACAGCGGCACGATGTTGATTTTGTGATTGCCGGATTTCTGCCGGAACTGCATCGAAAACAATTCGAGAAACGGCTGCGTCTGATGCAGAAACAGGCAGGCGATGGGCGAGTTCGGTGGGAAGGAAGTCCTGCAGGGCGCGAAGAGAAATTCGAAATCCTGCGGTCCTTTGACTGGCTATGCGTTCCCACTGAATATCACGAACCGAAAGGTCTGTACGTACTGGAAGCCGCACTTGCCGGAGTTCCTTCGCTGCTGCCGAATCATGGTGCGTTTCCGGAACGAATCGCCGATCTGGGATTTGGGCAACTCTACGAACCAGGTTCACGACAGACTCTCTCCGAGGCCATTTTGAACCTCCCGTCAGTTGAACCAAGCTCGACGCCATGGAATTCTGCGCTTCGTGATCGTTGTCTGGAACGCTACGGAATGGTGAAGACCGGGCCTGCGATTCTGACGGCGATTCAGGACGTTCTGTAGGGTGGAATCGGTGGGCGAAGCGAGCAACGGATTGGGCCAGGCCAACCGGATGCCGTCAGGCTCTGGACATGTACTGTAGATTGGTCGCGGTAATGAACACAGGCCGCTGACCACCCCGCAATCTGTTCATCTCGTTCATCATCACAATCAGAATTCGCGGGTGCATGCCGTCGCCGTTGTCGTGTTTTTCGTTTCAGGCTCAATGATCGAAATTTGAAGGCTGGCGTCGTTGTCCGATTTGATGACAAGTGACGCCACTTCTTCCGAGCATTCGAAGCAAAGAAATGCGGTACCGAGCAGCGAGTATTGTGCCTGGTTGATTGCAGCCGGAAGCAGATTCGTGCTCAGAGTCGGGTCTTCGCAACGGATCGTCGCCATCGACAGTGTCCATCTTCGAAACACGTCGGCGAATGGTGCGTTGGTGAGATGTTCAATTCGGAGATCCAAGCTGGCTTGCGACCGCAGGAATTGCTGCAGAATCTCGGGGGACGAAAAGCAAGGTGCCAGAAAGAGAGTTGCCGCGCCACGACTTCCGCTGCGGCGTTCTTCCAGAGTCAGTGTATCTTCAGCCGCCACGATCGGACTGCATGCGGGATTTTCCAGAAAGTCATCGATCCGTCGCCGAAAGTTCTCGGAGATTTCACCGACGGGCACCAACTGTTCAGCGTCTACGCGAACGGCGTGATCGTCAAGCGACGCACTAATGTCGAACGACGTACTCCTCTGTGGTAACCAAGGTCGAAGCGAGCCGATTCCGCTGCCCTGCAATTCCATAAAATGGGCGACCGCTTCGTTGAGCCACGACGGAATCCGATGTCGTGCGGGATGGCAGTTGAATTCTGCGTTGACTGCTGAAGTGCACGCTGACTCCCCCGTCTGAAGAGAACATACTGCAGCATGGGTCGCTTCGTGAATGAACAAAGCCGCCAGCTCATCGGTCGGCAGTTCAAGAATACCCAGATCCACATAGATCACGTCAGCGCAGAAGTCTGAGTCACTCAGGAAGTCAGACTCACGAATACAGCCATGAATCGGAGACCTGTCGGACGCATGATGTGTGCGCTGATCGAGATCTGTGACGACGATGGACAGTTTTTGATCGAGGTCCACATCGCTGATCGCCCCAATCCATGCTTCCACGATTGGCAGTGCCTGGAGTTCAGCGGCTGAAGTCAGACGTTCTGACCATGCTGCATATTTTTCTGCATTTTTGGCTTCAACCAAATCTTGATCTAGGTATACACGAACTCGACAGCTTTCGCCGATGACCCGACATTCCGTGGGTTGATGAACGGTTCCAGCGTCACCAAAATGCGGCGTGAGAAAAACTCGCGGTTTTAATTTGTTTAACTCGTTGACGCAGACCAGGCCGACGTTCCGCACATGTTCAGGCTCCACGCTAGGTGCCGACCGACAGGTTGGCCTGTCAACGCCAAGCCATGCATGGCGGATGTCGTTGATGGAATATCGAGTGATTGACGGCGAATTCCCCGGGACTGAATCATCGGTGGCGATCCCTACAAAAATCGCATGGCGAGCCCCGGAGAGATCAAGGCTGCCAACAACAATGCGTGTGCCGCGTGATAGATTATTCAGGACCGCATAAGCCGGGCTCGGAGAAACACTTCCGGTTGAAGGTTGCTGCCGAACAACGGATGCAGTGGTCTGATGCCCCGATTGTAACGTGGGACTGACGCCGCCACCCTGCTGCGGAGCGGATTCTGATTTTCCATGTGACAATGCCGAAATCAGCGTGATGGCAAGGGAAATTGTTCCGAACAGATAGTCACCGTTTTGCCGCCCCATGAAGCACCCCGCTCATGGCGGCAACCGGTTTTCGTGAAATATCATCTTCCCTTCCGCCACCCAAAAATTCATATCGACGGAATATCCGAAAGAATTTATGCAATCTGCCCGGATGGTGTTCGCGATAATTCGTTTACGGATCGGAGGCGTTGAAGGCTTTGTCAGCCCTTGGTCTTGTGGTTGGAGTACCAGCTTTTCCATGTACATTGCAGCCCAAAGGCAGCGATGCTGGCCAATGTGCCCTCAATCCGTGGCGGATATCCTTAATGCAGCGCAGCGAGGCACAAACACGCCAAATTCGCCGAGTCTGACTTTGAGGGGTTCAGCGGCTTGAACGGCAACATCCGGTAACTTGACGGCGGCTCCAAAGTTCTGGCAGTTTTTACAGGGATTTTCTTTCCCGGTTGTCCGAGAACGACTGTAGACTACTCGGCACGAAGTGTCCTGCGCGATGAGCAGGGTGCAGAATGTGTACAACAGACGGTTCGCAGTGTAGAACCTCAAGGGGAATATTATGCGGCATTTGGCTGGTTCTTTTTGTTCACTTGGTCTTGGCCTGTCTGCTCTGTGTCATGCGGTTATGGCGGATTCGCTGCCGCAGCAGCCCGGAACAGAGGCGATGGTGTTTCGCACGGCTCACAGTGCTGAGAATCACTTCGCTGTCGCCATCAAGTCGCTGCGTCAGCCCGCGACGATTAAACGACACCTCGTCCTAGTAGACACGTCTGCCAGCCAGACTGGAAAATTTCGCAGTGACAGCCTGCAGGTATTGAAGTCGCTTGCCAGCGTCCTCCCGCAGGATCATCAGATTCTGGCCGTTGCGGCCGATTCGACTTTCGAACCAATGTCAGCAGATTTTTCGGCACCGGGGTCGACTGATTTTTCGGCGGCAATTCAGAAACTGTCTGAACGCACTCCGATGGGATCGACAGATCTTGCAACGTCGCTCAGGAAGGCAGTGGCACTTGTCGATGCAGACGCTCCCGCATCGCTGCTTTACATCGGTGACGGAATCAGTTCTTCAAATCTGCTCAGTTCCAGCGATCTGGCACAGATTGTCGCCAGCATGAACGATGCAGACGTATCGTTCCATGCGATGTTGCTCGGACCGAAGGTTGATACTGAACTGTCGGGCATTCTTGCCAACCTGACTGGTGGAACGAGTCAGCAGCCAGTTCGAATTGATGCCGACGTCCTGGCTCGGGGATTATCGGATGCCATTTCAATTGCACCGGAATTTGTGAGCAGTCTCACATCGGAAGACTCAGCACTTTCTTTGGCGTGTCCGTCAAAGATCGCATTGCGTTCTGATCGACATACCGTCGTGTTCGGAAAAGGTGCCCCGTCCCGCGAATTGATGTTGACGGCAAATGATGCCAGCGGGCAGACTTGCAACTGGACGGCAACAGCATGCGAGAACACAACCGGCAACGAAGTTCGGATTCTTTTCGAACGCGCCGCTTCATCGCAGGGACTAAACTCACCGATCGTCGGGATCGAAGGTCTGCAGTCCGTTTCTGTCGAACTCGCAGAGTCAGTCGATCGTTCCATTCTGGCAGCGAAACAACTTTCAGAAGACGGCGAAAAATTCCGCGCAATGGATCTAGCTCGACGCGCCAACATACTCGCTGGTGGGGATACTCGACTCACGGCATTGATTGATGAACTGGCGGATGCGGGACAGCCGCAGGCGTCTGGCGACGACCTTCTGGGGCCTCCGAAACCAGCTGAGGATGGGATTCTGAATCAGTCAGAAGAACGCATTCAGATTCGTACGCAACAATTGGCTCAATTGACTTCAGCGGCAATCAAAGAAGCCACAGAAGTTTCCGAAGAACAGCCAGACTATGCGTTGACACGACTAAAGGACCTTCTGGAAACCGTTCGCTCGGCACCGGAACTGGCACCGGAAGAACGCGATGAACTTGAACGTCGCGTGATTGACGCCATCGGCTACGTACAGTCTCGCCGTGAAAAAATTGTCGTTCAGCAACGTCAGGAACGAGAAGTGCGTGCTGTGGCGGAAGCAGAGCGGCGAGCGCTTTCCGAAATGCTGCTGGAAGACGAGCGTCTGCAGACTTTGATCAGCCAGGTTCGCGGTCTGGTTGACCGTGGTTCACATGGTGATACTGAGGCCTACGACGACGCCGTAGTGGTCGCTCGCACGGCCCTTGAAATGAAACCCCACAATGGACCGGCAACACAGGCATTTATGATGTCCGTGGCACAGGGCAAGTTGAGCGAAGTTTATCACCTCAGATACCTGCGACAGGACCGCTTTCTGGAAGCTCTTTATCAGGTAGAGTTGTCCGCTGTTCCATTCCCGGATGAGCCGCCGGTTATCTACCCACCGGCTGATGTCTGGCGGGCACTGTCACTAAGTCGCAAGCACAAGTATGAATCCGTCTCACTGAGCTCTGAGAAACCTGCAGAACTTTGGCTCGAACGGATGCTGAGCGAACCCGTCAAGAATCTGAGCTTCCCCGGCGAGAATCCGCTTACCGACATTCTGGAACAAATCTCAACTCATTTTACCGCCACGTATGGTGCCTCCGGTGGTGGCGTGGGTGCAGACTATCGCATGACGATCCTCGAAGATACCGGAACATTCAAGGACGAATCGATCTCGTTCCAGGATGTCACGATCAAGGATATCGAACTTGACGGTATCACGTTGAGGAACGCTCTGGAAATTATCTTCAGGCAGACGGATCCTGAATTGACGTATATGATTCGCAACGAAGTGATGATGATCACGACAAAGGAGTTTGCGGAATCCGAGGAGAACCTCACGACTCGAGTGTATCAGGTCGGTGATCTTGTCATTCCGCCGATTCAGCTTGGTGGCGGTGGCGGCGGTGGCGGTGGAATAGGTGGCGGTGGCGGTGGAATGGGCGGTGGTGGAATGGGCGGTGGTGGAATGGGCGGTGGTGGCGGTGGTGGATTTGGCGGTGGTGGTGGCGGTGGATTCAGTCTGCCTCCGGAGACGATGGTAAATCCGGCAGCAAAAGCCAAGGTCGGAATTTCCAACCAGTCGCTTAGCAGCCTCAAAAAAAAACCAGTAACGCAATAGAAGAAGCGACTTCGGACGCTGATTTGAGTCAAAGCTCTAAGGGTGTGCAGGTCTCCAAAAAGGTGATTTGCACGCCCGTTTTTTGTAGTACACAGCAGGATGAGAAACTGCGGAAGTCCAACCCGCGAGCCGCTGAGAAACCCTTGAGTGCCGGGAAACTCGTCGATACAGTTCTGGCCGATCCGCGACCGGTGGCGAAAGTTTGGGACGAGATCTTGACAACGCAAGCCGTGACTTCCGCCGTGCTTTCCGACTCGGTCTCAATCCTGCATGAACGCCGAAAGTACGACGTGGCAGTTGAAGCGATTCAAAGTGCTATTCGTAATGACCTGGCTGCGGCGTGGATGTACGATGTGCTGGCGCTGGAAATGAAACTGGCAGAACGTCCGGCAACAGAGATCGCCCGCGTGCTGGAATCTCGCATGGACTTTGCAAACGCCGACATCCCTGAACTACTGATCGCTGTGGCTCTGTTGTCCCGCTTCGAAGCCTGGGACGAAGCCATGCGAATCTGTCGCGAAGCTACAGAACTCAATCCCGACCTGTCGGAATCCTGGTTACTGGCTCGGAGTGTGGCAGACAAATCAAAGAACCCGGAGCATCGCGTGTGGGCTCGCTACGGAATTCTGAAACATGTCTGGAACGACGATTCTGATGCTCTGCACGACGAGGCTCGTAAAGTAATCCTCAAAACAGCAGCACAGCTTGAGATGGCCGGAGATTCGCCACAGGCCGAACGCATTCGGAACCAGCTCCGCGAAGCATCCAGGACTGATTTGATGCTCATCCTGCGCTGGGTTGGGTCTGCAGATCTGGATCTGATGGTCACTCAACCCAACGGCGAACAGTGCAGCTTCAAGAATCGATTTACGACTGACGGAGCCCGCTTCGCTCATGACGACACCGGATCAGCGACTGATGGAAGTACGAAGCGCTACGAACAGTACGTCTGCCGCGTCGCAGAAAAGGGCGACTACAAAGCCGCCGTCCGCTTTGTTCTTGGAAAAACTGCAGGCGGAATTGCCGCACTGGAAATTATCCGTCACGTCGGCACGCCGCAGGAATCCCGATCCACTCAAACCATTAAACTCACCCGCGAAGACGTGCAGATTTCCATCCCCGTGGCTGAATGAACCGGTTAGTCAGTTACGCACGCGCGGTCGTCAATGGTTCGCCAACAGTCCAGTCACGACCGCTGCGAATCACTTTGCGGTACAACGTATCTCGTTCAACCGGGATGCGGCCAGCTTCACGAATCAGACGGTGCAGTTGTTCCACCGTCATGCCTTCCGGAGTCTTCGCACCTGCGTCGTGGTAAATCAACTCATGCACAACTGTCCCGTCAATATCGTCTGCACCGTAGCTGAGCGCCAACTGAGCTGTCTGTTCACCCAGCATGATCCAATAGGCTTTGATGTGATCAAAATTGTCCAGCATCAGTCGAGACAAGGCGACCATCCGCAGATCAAATACACCATCCGCTTTCTGGATCGATGACAGTTCTGTATTCTCAGGATGAAACGCCAACGGAATGAAAGTCTGAAATCCGGACGTTTCATCCTGCAGCGTGCGAAGGCGAATCAAATGGTCCACTCGATGTTTCGCCTTTTCGATGTGGCCATACAGCATTGTGGCATTGGAACGCAGACCAAGCCGATGAGCCGTTCGATGCACGTCAAACCACACATCGCTGTCGGCTTTGTGTTCGCAGATCTGTCGGCGGACTTCTTCGTCAAAGATCTCGGCCCCACCACCCGGCATGCTGCCCAGACCGACCTCGATCATCTGCTCGAGTATCCACTGAATGGGTTTTTTTGTGATGAAGCTGAACCAGCTGATTTCGACGGGAGTCCAGGCTTTTATGTGAATTTCGGCACAGGTTTCGTGAATTACGCGGACGACATCCAGATACCAGTCGAAACTTTTCTTATGATGTAATCCACCAACAACGTGAATCTCGGTAGCCCCTGCCTCTCGCCCCTCGAGTACTCGTTCGCGCAGCATCTGATCGGTAAAGGTGTAGGCTTTTTCGTCCTTCAGGTCGGCTCGAAACGCACAGAACCGACAGCGGTAAACGCAGACGTTTGTCGGGTTCAAGTGGATATTCGTATTATAAAATGCAAAGTTGCCGTTCCTGCGTTCGCGGACGGCATTTGCGAGTTGCCCGAGGACATGCAGGTCCGCTCGTTCGTCCAACAGCACCCCGTCGTCGAAACTCAGTCGTTCGCCTGCCACTACTTTGTCTGCGACCGCACGAAGATCTGGATCATTGATGAAAAAAGACATAGTTTTGACTTTGCTTTGAAATGATTTCAAAACACCCAGATATCAAGGCATCCCAGGATCAGGATCCCGAAACTGATGATGGCGTTGACGTTGAAGAAGGCGATGTTAATCCGATTCAGGTCATCAGGCCGGACAAGCCAGTGTTCGTACAGCAGCAACCCGGCCATGGCGATGACTCCTGCCAGAAAAATGAATCCCAGTCCGGCTATTTTCCACAGCAGCAACAGCATCGCAATCGTGATCAGGTGACTTAGGAATGCAATTCGCAAAGCTGAGCGAACTCCGAACTTCGCCGGAATGCTGTTCAGCCGCCGCTCTCGATCAAACTCTGCGTCCTGACATGCATAAATGATGTCAAAGCCGCCCACCCAGAAAAAGATCACGCCGGCAAGCAACGCTGGTACCAAGGCAAATTCATCCCGCACAGCAATCCATGCAGCAATCGGCGACATCATCAATGCCGCTGAGAGCCAATAGTGACACAGGCTGGTCCAGCGTTTTGCCAATGAATAACCCAGCAAGAAAAGCAACACAGGAACGGCAAGGATCATCGGAAGGTGCTTTGGAAGAAAGATGACTGTTGAAGCGACAAAAGCGATACTCATCAAGAGAGTAAACGCAACAACGGCCCTGACGGAAATCAACCCAGCCGGAATATGCCGCTTTGCAGTTCGAGGATTGTCGGCATCGATGTGGCGATCCACCAGTCGATTGAAAGCCATCGCAGCGGATCGCGCGGTCACCATGCAGACCAAAATGCCGACAAAGTCTCGCCAGCGAAATTCACTTCCAGGCGCAGCCCATGCAATCACAGCCGAAAGCAGCGCAAACGGCAGCGCGAACACAGTGTGGCTGAATCGGATGAGTTCCAGAAAATGTCGCAGTTGTTGAAACATGGACGAATTGACAGCAGATTGGTTTTGGGACAGTTTAAGAAGTTGCCACACGGCGCTCCGGCTCCAGACCGCATTTCACGTCCCTATGTAACGCGAATACAGTGTTCTGGCCAAAGCCGGGTCTTCTGTCCCGCGAATGATAGCTCGCCCATCAGGAAAAACTGTCATTTCAATCGGGTGTTCACCGTACGATTCCAGAACTGTCACTCGCACCAGAAACGGATTGGCGACGACTTCTCCGGACGCCTGCAATCGATTGGCAACATCCGCGAGCGAAAGTGTCAGTTTCTCCGGGGGAGTCACCTGCACGGCATTTCGGCCGCAAAGAATGGTGGAGGAGGACTTCTGAGTTCCGTGCAGCCACAGACGTTCTCCACGATGACAGGCCGGGCACTGCGAGTTTGCGGGCAGTTTGCTGATATCCACTTGACGAAACGAACCTGTCCAGACGTCAATAATTGTCAGCTTGCGATCGACCTGATCGGCATGTCCTGTGAGAATTTTCAGTGCCAGTGCTGCTTGGAATGATGCGACGACATTCACCGCCGGTCCAAGAACGCCTGCCGTGTCGCAGGTCTCCGTGGATCCCGGCGGAGGTGGGCTCGGCATGAGGCATCGCAGACAAGCAGAATCGTGCGGAAATATGGGCATCACCTGACCGGCGCTTCCCGTGCATCCAGTAAAGATCCATGGAATGCCGGTCTGCAACGAAAGATCATTGATCAGATAACGAATTTCGAAGTTATCAGTCCCATCCAGTACCAAAGACACGCCGTCCGCGAATTCGCTGATGTTGGACCAATCAACGTCCGCGACAATCGGCTCGATGGTAATCTCCGAGTTGACTCGCCGCAGTCGTCGTTCGGCAGCGATCACTTTTGGAAGATGATCCTCCACGTCCTGTTCATCGAACAGAATTTGTCGCTGAAGGTTACTGAGCTCCACGAAATCGCGATCGATGATACGAACCAAACCAACGCCCGCTCGGACCAGCGTATCCGCCACGACACATCCCAGCGCGCCGCAGCCGATCAGCAGCACACGGCTGTCTGCTAGGCGTTGCTGTCCATCGAGGCCAACGCCCGTGAACAGCATCTGCTTGTGGTAACGAGAGAGTGACATGTGACGGCGTTTCCCAGCATGCGACGGACATTTGTCTACATTGCTCCAGTCAGCCCCGCACGCAATTCTCGCCCGAGTCGTTCGGCGGCAACGACATCTTCACCGATGACGGTGAGATGTCCCAACTTCCGGCCCGAACGAATTTCTGACTTTCCGTACAGATGCACATGAATATTCTGATGCGCAAACACCTTTTGCCATCCTGAAGCTGATTGATTCTGCAAATGATCTCCAAGCAGATTCAGCATCACCGCTGGAGTTTGCATCGAGACATCGCCCGTGGCCAGTCCGCAGACGGCTCGCAGCTGCTGTTCAAACTGACTGCTGCGGCAGGCATTGATCGTCAGATGCCCACTGTTGTGGGGACGCGGTGCGATTTCGTTGACGAGCAATTGCCCATCGTGCGTGGCGAAGAATTCCACGCACAGCACGCCAATGACGTTGAAATGTTCCAGAATGGCACGAGCGATCTGCTGAGCTTCTGACGTCTGGCGTTCCGAAATCAGTGGTGAGGGACTTATCGACACGTCCAGAATATGGTTTTCATGGTGATTCAATACCGGCGCGAAGAAGTTGCATGTTCCGTCAGCAAAACGGGACGCAACAATTGACAGTTCATGTGCAAAATCGACAACCTTTTCGAGGATCGCTTCCGAAACATTGAATGACTTCCAGATCGCGTCGCACGCGCTTTCACTTCGTACACGAGCCTGTCCTTTGCCGTCATAACCAAGCGTGACAGTTTTCAGAATTGCGTCGCCGCCAAAGTCGTCGATGCTCTGCCGGAGTTCCGCCGCCGAGGTTACCTTCGCAAAATCTGCTGTCGGGATGCCGATGCGGCGCAGGGAAGTTTTCTCCAGCAGACGATGCTGCGAGGCACGCAGGAGTTCCGGGCCGGGAAACACCGGAACATACTGCAACAGCGTTTCAACTGTTGCTACGGGAATGTTCTCCTGTTCGTACGTCACTACATCGACATGCTGAGCGAATTGGCGCAGCGCGTCGTAATCGGTGAACGACCACGGCCACGATCGGTCACTCACCTGCCCCGCCGGCGAATCCTGCGGGTCACCGAAGATCTGCACGCCATAACCGCACTGCCTTGCCGCGATCGCAAACATGCGTCCTAGCTGGCCACCACCCAGCATTCCGATTGTGGAACCGGGAGGGACAACAGGATTCCTCAACAACTTCAACAGAAACACTCCGAGCGGATGAAACTGAAGCAATAGACGGCAAACGAATGCTTAAGGTTTTAGTCAATAGCCGCGATTCATGAAATTTTACAGCACAGCGCGGATACGCTTGAGGAATTCCGCGTTTGTCGGGAATTTATCCATCGTCTTAGTGAGTTGTTCCATAGCCTCCACGGGACTCATGCTGACCAAACTGCGACGCAGCATAGTGATGCCTTCGAGCAGATCCGGGTCGAGGATTTTTTCCTCGCGACGGGTTCCGGACTTCGAAATATCGATCGAGGGCCAGATCCGACGGTCGGCAAGTTCGTGGCTGAGCACCATTTCCATGTTACCCGTGCCTTTGAATTCCTGAAAAATAGCTTCATCCATGCGGCTGCCGGTATCAATCAATGCCGTCCCACACACGGTGAGTGAACCACCTTCGTCAAAGCGGCGAGCCTGACCGAACAATTTTTTCGGGATATCCAGAGCCCGGATGTCCAGACCCCCGGTTGCCGTGCGACCGGTGTTGCTCCATTTGTTGAACGCTCGTGCCATACGTGTGATGCTGTCGAGCAGAATAAAGACGTCTTTGCCTTCCTCCGCCAGTCGTTTTGCGCGTTCAATAATCAACTGGCTGATGCGAACATGGCTTTCGACGTCACTGTCCAGCGACGAAGAGATCACTTCGCCGTGAACCATGCGCCGCATTTCGGTCACTTCCTCAGGACGCTCATCGATCAGCAACACCATCAGGTAGATTTCCGGATGGTTCTGGCTGACTGAGTTCGCGATGTCCTGAAGCAGCATCGTCTTACCAGTTCGCGGTGGTGCGACCAAAAGAGCTCGCTGTCCTTTGCCGATCGGACACAACAGGTCCATGACACGCATCGTCAATGGCTTCGGACCAACTTCCAGACGAATCTGTTCGAACGGATTAATAGCAGTCAGCGTATCGAAGACTTTGATCTCGGCGTATTCTTCAGGAGTGTACCCATCGATCAGTTCAACTTCGCGCAATCGTGGTCCCTGATTTCGGGTTCCCATGCCGACGTCGCCGCGAATCAGCACACCCTCCCGGAGCTTGTATTTCTCAACGAGCGAACTGGAGACAAACGGATTCGAATCTTCTGCGGCATAGTTCTTCTTTGGGTCGCGTAAAAATCCGTAGCCCCGGTGGTGCAGTTCCAGCACGCCGTCAAAGGTCCCTTCAATAACTTCGACAGAAGCCTGAACCGGTCGGCTGTTGCGACGCGGCGTTCCGCGATCCCGACTACGCCCTCCGCTGTCGCGACTGGAAGCACCGCCACGCGGCTGACTTCCTTCGTTGCGCCGTCCGCGACCTCCTCCTCCGCTACTGGATCGACGCCCCCGTCCACCGTCCTGACGGCCGGACTCATGACGATTCGAACCCTGAGGACGACCCGAATCACCGCGACCCGAATCACCGCGACCCGAATCACTGCGACCTGAATCACTGCGACCCGAATCACTGCGACCTGAATCACCGCGACCCGAATCACCGCGACCCGAATCACTGCGACCCGAATCACTGCGACCCGAATCACTGCGACCTGAATCACCGCGACCCGGATCACTGCGACCCGGATCACTGCGACCTGAATCACTGCGACCTGAATCACCGCGACCCGAATCACTGCGACCCGAATCACTGCGACCCGAATCACTGCGACCTGAATCACTGCGACCTGAATCACTGCGACCTGAATCACCGCGACCTGAATCACCGCGACCTGAATCACTGCGACCTGAATCACTGCGACCTGAATCACCGCGACCTGAATCACCGCGACCCGGATCACTGCGACCTGAATCACTGCGACCTGAATCACTGCGACCTGAATCACTGCGACCTGAATCACTGCGACCTGAATCACTGCGACCTGAATAACTGCGACCCGAATCACTGCGACCCGAATCACTGCGACCTGAATCACTGCGACCTGAATCACTGCGACCCGAATCACTGCGACCCGAATCACTGCGACCTGAATCACTGCGACCTGAATCACCGCGACCCGAATCACCGCGACCCGAATCACCGCGACCCGAATCACTGCGACTTGAATCACGTCCGTCGTTTCTGATTTCACCTCGATTATTATCACCACCTTCGGAAGCACCTGTTCCTTCCGGACCACGGCGGCGACGGCGGCGGCGGCGTCTTGGCCTGCGATCAACGCCGTCGGCGTCGCTGCTGAAATCGCCTTGACGAGGTGATTCACCGGAATCAGCAATTAATCGACCATCGTCGGACGCAGATCCGCGTTCAAAATCGTCACGATCCTCGCGGTCATTACTGTCTTCGCGAAAATCGCGATTATCGTCCTCGTCAGAGGCGTATCGGGCACGACTTCGGGAAGGCGGAGCCTCGTTGTCGTCGCCGAAATCCAGTTCATCGGTACTGAAATATCGCATTCCCGTCTGTGGCTCGACGTCGGCAATTTGACGTTCCAGTCGATTGGACGTTCGTTCACCGCGTGAGGAACGATCGAGCAGATCGGTTGATTCTTGAGTTGCAGCCTCAGTCGATTCAGTTCGCTCAGGCGGTTTGCGGCGGGGCCGTCGCACACGTTGTGGCTGTTCTTCCGTCTCCGCCGATGGGGCATCGGTATCGACTGGTGTGCGCGAACGTCGAACGGGTTTGGGCTCCAAGGCTGCTTTCACTTCAGAAACGCCGTCACCAAAATCGTCATCGCTGACAGCAGCAGGCGTTTCAACATCATCGTCGGCGGCCTTGCGGCGGGATCGTGTAGTAGCAGGGCGACTGGTCGTGCTGCGAGGGGTGGAGCGACGACGAGGCGTTCGCTGGCTGGTTCCTTCAGAATCGGAACTGCTTGTCGGCATAAGTAGAAACCTGACTGAGCCTTGTAAAAGGGGGGAGGCAGAGAACGAACGCTCGTCACAGGCCTCAGTTAACCGACTTTTCTGATTTCATCAGATCCACCGTCGCGAAAACTCGCTACGCTGTGGAGTCCAGCAGTCTGCACTTTGCCTACTGCAAAAAAATCGGAAGTGTCACACACAAAATTTGAGCTGAACGTCCTAAGTAAGACGCGCGTAGAGAACACCACTGCAATTGCAGTTTGTGCGGAACAAATCCTCGGCAATTTGACAAATTGTCCTGCCCGGACCTTCAACAAACTTTTCAGCGAAGCCACTCGTTAATTCCCGAGTGGTTCATTCTGCACCAGACGCGAACGCCTGAACTGAAACCGAGAATTGAGGAGAGCGGTCACAACTCGAAAGCTGTCGAGGAGTGAAAAAGCCTTCAATTGCCAGAACTATCCGGGGAAGTCAATTTACAGGTGCTCCAAACTTATGGGTGGCACCAACCGGAAGGCTCAGACAGCGAACGGAAGCTTATATAGGGAGTTCCACTGAGCATCGAAAACTAACGCATCGAAACCTGACACGTTCACGAATACAGCATCTAAATTGATGCTCCAAACAACCGATGTCACCAAGTTTGGGGACACACGCCAACGTCAAAGACAGCTGACTCGATTAGTATTGATTGATTTCAACTCCGTGTCAATTGTACTCTGCCATACAATAATGAACATTTTATTGAAACTTACTTCCCTCAACCTGATCCACACGTAAAGCACTGCGAATTCTCACAAATTTTAGAGGGTTCTTTTTAAACTCTGCTCGATTTTCCGGGGACTGGAAAAGATACAGTCGCTCGTCAAAGAACGCTCCGAATCGGATACTACCGGTCACAGCGCGCTGCGTTCCGGTCAATACTACGGCGTCGCAGCCTAGATCCTGAGGTGCGTAAAGGGCCGGATTCTTCAAGAATATTTCGCGATTTGATTCTGATGAAAACACGTAACGCACGTCGCGATAGTCCGCCGTGATTTTCTCGTTGCCCGCCTTCCATTCGCGTTTATCATGCAACAGAACCGGGCAAAATCCTTCCAGCCCAATGAGCGGTGGATCGATCGGCGGTTCGGTAACTTCTGAGACGGCGATCGGGGCAGAATTGCTCGCGTCGTCTTTTTTTACGTCGGCTGCCGTGTCCGCTGAGGCATTTGATACAATTTTGTTACTAGGTGCTGGGTCAGTGGGCTTTGGAACGGACATTTGAATTCCGCGTTCGGAGATATCTCGCAGTAGACTGAGGTACTGTGGCTTCTGCATGTAGCCCACGTTCAGTGTTTCAATCGTGCCGTCCGGAAACATAACAACGTCGCGTGGCACGGAGGTTGCGCCGCATCGTGATGCCAGTTCAGGCTCATGAGTCACATCAATTTTCACCGACGCCATTCCATTTGTCAGGCTCTGCTGAACTTGCGAGTCTGCAAACACTTCGCGATCCATTCGCTGGCAGGGTCCACAGTACCAGGCATGGAAGTGAATCAAAACGGGCTGCGTACCGGATTCAGCTGCAGTTCGCGCCTGGTCGTAGGTTGCGTGCCAGCCTTGGGTCTGAGCCTGACACGGGGTAGTTGATACGGCGAAAAAGACTGCCGAAAAAACGAACATCATACGCATGGCAGCGGACTCCTAATTCGACCTCCGGCAGCCATCAGACCGGCTTCGGAAGACATCTTAGCGCAGGCGATTCTACGCCTGATCTTTGAAGTTATCGGTTCGCAAATCTCTATAAACCGACACCCATTGACTTGAACGGCAGATTTGGCCTTTCCCATTCAACGAATACTCAGGTTTGCCGGAAAAGCGAATGGGGACTGGTTGTAACACTTGTCCGACGATGATCGCGTTGCTCGAGTGAAATTCTCATTGCAATGGCCATTGATGAAACGAAGATCATCATGTGGCTCGATCGAGCCGTTTGGAGATGGCCTCCGGCTTCAGCACCCTCTCAAACGGCATACCAGCGAACCATTTCCTCGTCTACCGCTATCCCCAGCCCCGGTCCGGTGGGCACGCGAATCATTCCGTCTTCCCGCGGAAACGCACCTTTTGCCAGTCCGTTCCTCCACGGGTTCTCGGACTGATCAAGTTCCAGCAAGGGGGTATCGGTTGGAAAGCCCCAGTGCGGGTCAGGCAGCAGTGAAACCAGATGGACCGTGGCAGCGATGAGAATGTCGCTGCCCCAGCAGTGAGGAAGACAGCGAATACCCGACAACGCCGCCATCACAGCAATGAACAGAGCCTCACCGATTCCACCACAGAGGCTCACGTCCGGTTGAATGATGTCCATCGCCCGTCGATCGATTAACTCTTTGGCTGAAGCCCGGGAATCGACCGCTTCGCCTGCGGCCAGTGAAAGCGGCAGACGGCGACGCAGTTCTTCATAGCCAGCATATTTCGGAGATTGTGGCATCGGCTCCTCAAATGCTTCAAAATTCAGATCCTTGAGCACATGCCCCATTCGAACGGCCGATTCCAAAGTATACCCGGCATTGCCATCCGCCATGAGCAGCACAATGTCGGCCATCATTCAAGTCGCCCATGAACGGTGGAAAATCCGGATGCCCCTGAATCGCTCCGATCATCGAAACATTCAGCAGCGCGAAGACGTCTTCCTGTGCGGACGGAATGATAAAACGAGCCATGTTTGCATAAGTCAGAGCTCCGGCGGTCCCGGTGTCAAGCATCGTCGTCACGCCAGTTCGCAGGCCTGCCGCAAACGGATCGATCGAATACAGCCCGATACCGCTGAAGACATGAACATGCAGA
>CANJQC010000022.1 GCA_947476295.1 Planctomycetaceae bacterium
GCCGATTTTTCGGACCGCTCGACGATCGTCGAGTCGATGCGGTAAGCTTAGGTCGTGTCTTAAGTCACCATAAGGGGTACCTGTTGCCAGCGTTTCAAAATCCAAACCTCATTTCAGGACGCGCACTAGTCAGTGGTTCTTGAGACTCGTCTACACAGCAGCGATCGCAAAGATGCACAGGATGCCGATCCAGATGATGCCGAGCGCATGCCAGCACCAGCCGGCGAATGTGACGCCCCAGTAGTATTCGTGGTCGTAGCGATCGGCAAAGGCTGAGAGCGTGACCCACAGAAGTATGGACTGCGCAACAAGGAAATGCATGGCGTGAATTGCCGCGAACATAATCACCATGCTGTGGATACTGGTCTGCATTTCCAGCTGCGGCGATATCGACTTGATCAGTGCCCACATTCCGTACGACTGCACGGACACAAACAGCACGGCCGCGCCCAATGCTACCAACAACGACGTGCGAAACCGACGCTGGCGTTCCAGACGGACATTCGCGTGCGCGTCGTGCAGGCACCAGCTTCCGATCGCCAGAAAGATCGTCCCGAACTGGAACGCAGCGGGAAGTCGCAGCTTTTCCGTCGGCTCCGGATGCCGGAAGATAAGTCCCAGCGACAAGCCCAGCAACATGATTACGCCGCATTGAAAGCCCGTCGCCAGAAAAAATCGACGCGCCAGCGATGCGTGAGTCTGGTCCCACCGATTTGACATGGATCGTCGTGAACTCCTAGTCAGGACTTGCCTATTCGACGCTGATGGTAACAATAGCGTCGGAATACGGCGATGCAACGGCACCGGATCTGGAAAACGGATCTCCGTCTTTTTGTGTAGTGTTCCGGCTGCTGGTCGTCCTGACAAGGTTTTCTCAAGGAAAAACAAATGCGGAAATTCTGGCAAACTCTGGTTCTTGGAATGGTCTGTGTGGCAGGAACAACTTCAATGGCGGCTGATTCAATTCACGAATTCAAGATGAAAGACATTGAAGGCAAGGAAGTCGAACTGTCAGAGTACAAGGGTAAAGTGCTGCTGGTCGTGAACGTTGCCAGCAAGTGCGGTGCGACGCCTCAGTATGAACAGCTTCAGGCACTACAGGATAAGTACAGCGAAAAAGGTCTCGTGGTGGTTGGTGTTCCGTGCAATCAGTTTGGCGGTCAGGAACCGGGAACTGAAAAAGACATCCAGAAGTTCTGCACCGACAAATACAAAGTCACTTTTCCGATGATGAGCAAAGTGGATGTGAACGGTGAAAAACAGGCTCCCTTGTACAAGTTTCTTAAGACACATGCAGAAAGCAAAGATGACGTAAAATGGAACTTTGAAAAATTCGTTATCAGCAAGGATGGTTCTGTCGTCGGTCGATTCGGCACAAAGACAAAGCCGGACGCCGATGAAGTCGTCAGCGTCATAGAATCCGAACTGAAGAAGTAATCAATGTGAATAGTTGATTGTTTAACGGCAAGCCGCAGGCGACTGTGTGTTGCGACTCATTGAAAACGCCAGCGAGCTGAATGTCTCGCTGGCGTTTCTTTGTTTGTTGTTGATGTTCCTGGCTGCGATTCCGTAGCTTGGACATTCATGTCCGAGGCGTTCACCAGACAACGGTCCATTGCCGAAAAACTTTCGATGCACAAGAGTCTTCGCTTCGACAGTGTTTCATGGCCATGCGACGGACATGAATGTCTACAAACAGTTCATCGCCAGACAATGCTGCAGGAAACACGTTCGATGACCAGCCGACGATTCTGGATCGCCGCATCAATGATCACTTTGGCATCTGTGACAATGATCCTCGTTGCCGTGACAAGCCTGCAAACTGCGGATGTGACATGGTGGGGGCTGATGGCGGCAGCAGTGACTGGGCAGAGCAGCCTCATATGGCTTTGGCCGCGGCGGCACGTTCACGATCCGGAAGTTGTGGCATTGCGGGCAAAGTTGACGATCGAACAGAATCAACGGTTCGAACAGCAGAAAGAGTTTGATCGCGTCCGACAGGCTCTGCAAACCGAACTGGAATTCCGCCAGGCACGACTCGAAGAACGAGAACGCGATCTGGCGTCGCGATTTGCCCGGTTCCATGAATTCCTAGAATACCCGCTGGAGAATGTGCATGCGGAAAAGTCGTCGGGACAGCTTCAGAAGCTCAGCGAACAGGATCGCAGCGTTCGGCAACTTCTGGAAGCAGAAGCCGAACGAGTCTACGAAAAGATTCGCCGCAATGGCTACACGGTCAGCAACAAAGTGGATGTGAATGCGATCCGCGATGAAACCCTGCAACTCATTCAGCGTGTGGCAAAAATCTACAATCCGCACAGCCAGAATCCGCTGCTGGAAACCAGCTTTGATCAATTGGCTCGCGCCGCCAGCCGCGTCTGCCTGCATGTGCTTGTGTTGCTTGAGCAACTTCCCGTCAGCGTGCAGCACTACAACGCCAACAAACTGTACGGCTACATGCAGAAAGCAATCGCAAGCTACGGTGTTTATCAAAAAGCATCGCCGTGGTTTTCGTATCTTTCGCGAGGACTGTATGCCGGACGACTGCTGTCAGCGTCAAACCCTGCGACATTGGGAGCGTGGTGGCTGGCAACGGAACTTGGCAAAGTCGGGGCTCAGAAAGTCATTGAAAATGTGGTCGATCGTCAGGCGATTGCGACGCTCCATGATCTGGTCACCGTGATCGGGGTAGAAGTTGCCGGAATCTATGGCACCGGATTTCGGCAGCGCGATGCCGGCTGGATTCTGGGAGCGGAACTTGCGGAATTGATTCACTGTTTTCCAATGTCCGGAGAAAGCCTGCGCAACGGCTTACGACAGATTACCGCGTTACCTCTCCGCAGTGAGTACGATCGAGTCTATCTTTATCGCTGCCTTGCCGATCACCGATCCGTCGGCCTGCAACTGGCAGACCCCGCGATGTTGAATCGAGAAGAACGAGAAGCCATCGCCAAACATCTAGAAACTTTCTTCACCAGTCATATCCACGGCGCGACCGAATCCAGTCTGAAGAAATGGCGTGAAGGATTCGAGCAGCGTTTTGATCTGCGACTGACGCTAGAAGGAATTCGCACGACGAAATCCGATTCGGAACAGAACGAACAGCAAACGGCCCTCAGATCATTGGCCGAATTCCTGCAGTCCGTTGCCGGACTTTCGGTCACCGCAGCGATCCAGGCACTCGACGGCCTGCAAGTATCGACTCGAATCCCTGCATCCGAGCGTCCGGGCATGATCGCAGCAGCGTGTCGCGCCGCAGCGGGTAAGCCTTTCGAGCCGCCATCTCTGGATCCCGGCGCGGAGATCATGAACGACTTTCTGCGAGACATTGCCACCTGCTGCACAATTACTGAACGACCGAATGAACATGTTGAACAACTGGCCAGTGAAGTCAGCCACTACTTTCGCCGTCCGGCTCAGGACATGCCGAACCTGCTTGAAGCAGCATGGCGATCCCGCGTGAAACGGCATTCGTCCAATCCGACGGCCTGTGATCACCTCAGCGACGGTGTCGCGCGGGCCTTTCTTGAAATGCGGCAGGACGGTGAAATTCTGGTGTTTTGTTACGGTGACCTCAGCCGCATGGTGGGCGAATCCGAGGAGGCCTTGCCGAATTCCTGGTTGATGGGTTTGGAACGAACGGACCACTCGTGTCGCCGCGCCATCGTAACGGAATGCGGTCGTGAACCAAGAATTTTGTGGGAATCCGCCTGCCCGCTGAAGACCACCCGAACGCGGGGAATGTTTCTGGATGATGCCGGAATCGCTGGTGGCCAGTGGCTTGAGTCAACCGTCGCAAATGGGCTGAAGGGCGATCTGGTGGTTTCCGGGAGCCTGCGTGGCGGACGTTTTCGCAGCTCTTTCAAGGATTTACTGGCATTCTCTGAACCACTGCCATGAAAACAGATTATTCCCGGGCCTGAAAATTTGGAATCATCGATCCAACTTACCCAGTCCAGAAGTCGATAACGTCAGAACGCGTGATGGCCGTTGCGTGGCTGTAAGTTGTTTTTTGACAAGCCTTTATCGGCAATCTTTGCCGGTGCGTTCGTCTTGACAATGCCCCCGCAGAAGCCGTACCTTCCGACTAGAAATCAGGCCGAGCCTGAGATATTGAACTTTAGCAGCGAATGGAGTCGCTCATGTCCGTCAGTCAACAGCACACTCATTCTGCAGAATCGTCTCAGTCGATTCCCTTCATCGATTTGGTGGCTCAATACCAGACGATCCGAAGTGAAGTGCGCGAAGCCGTCGATCGATGCTTCGAAATGCAACACTTTATTCTGGGTGATGAAGTCGCGCTGCTGGAACAGGAAATTGCGGCCTACTGTGATTCAAGATATGCCATCGGCTGTGCCTCCGGAACAGATGCGCTCATCCTCGCACTGCTGGCCGCTGGCGTGAAGCCGGGTGATGAAGTCATCACAAGCCCGTTCACTTTCTTTGCTTCAGCCGGTGCCATTCATCGCGTTGGCGCGATTCCGGTGCTGGTGGATATCGAACCGGAAAGTTTCAATATCTGCCCGGAACAGGTCGAGCGTGCGATCACCTCGAAGACATCGGCCATAATGCCGGTTCACATCTTTGGTCAGTGTGCCGAGATGGAACCTCTGTGGCGATTGTCGGCAGCGCACGGCATTCCAATTATTGAAGATGCTGCTCAGGCGATCGGTGCTGAATACCAAGGTCGCCGCACGGGTGTGCTGGGTTCCATCGGCTGTTTCAGCTTCTTCCCGACCAAAAATCTTGGCGGTGCTGGTGACGGCGGCATCATGACAACCGACAGTCCCGAAATTGCAGAACGTCTGAAGCGTCTGCGAGTCCACGGTGACAAGGGCGGATACAACCACGTTGAAGTGGGTTTCAACAGCCGTCTGGATGCGCTGCAGGCAGCCGTGCTGCGAGTAAAACTGCGTCATCTGGATTCCTGGACGGCAGGACGCGCTCGCAATGCGGCTCGATATGAAGAACTCATTTCCGCCAGCGGACTGACGGATACGATCACGCTGCCAGCGGTGTTGCCCGATCGTCGCCACGTGTTCAACCAGTTCACCACACGCATCACCGGCGGACGCCGCGCCGACGTGATCAAATCGATGAAAGAACAGCAGATCGGGTGCGCGGTGTACTATCCGATACCCCTGCATCTGCAGGAATGCTTTGCGTACCTTGGCTATCAGAGGGGTGATCTGCCGGAAGCGGAACGAGCGTCTGTGGAGGTGCTTTCTCTTCCGATCTACACAGAACTGCCCGAAGCCCATCTGGACCGGATTGTCGAAGGGCTGTGTAACGCGCTTGGGCGCCGGTCGGCGATTGCATTCCCAATAGCCGCCCCGATCCTGCAACGTCGCGCCGCCTGATTTTTTCTCAAGATCGAACCTGTCCGCCCGCTTTGTGTCTGTTCGCAATGCGTCGTCGTTGACACAGCCTGCGGTTCACCATAGCATCCGCCCCGGAGAGATGGCAGAGCGGCCGATCGCACCGGTCTTGAAAACCGGAGTACCCGCAAGGGTACCCAGGGTTCGAATCCCTGTCTCTCCGCTTCACAAGTGGATTGAATTCCCAGCGAATTCCGCCAGAAACCCCGTCTTTGACGGGGTTTCTTTGCGTTGACGGGGTCACCAAAACGCGCGTTAATCTGGGCTGTTTCAGTGCAAACTGATGCAAAGCGATGCAGATTGATGCGAACTGTACGGCACCTGGTTCGGCACCTCTCGGCACCACTGTCGGCACCTTTTCAGGGCCATTTCTCACGCCAACGGATCAGCACCGGATTAAGAAACCGGTGCACTTCGATGGGCAGAATACCATCGGACCGACATGACAAATGGGTAAATGCCAAATGATCTTTGGGGCGCCCCAGGGAACGACTCCGCTCGTCAGCGATCGAGATTCGCCGCGGAGGTGGCGATCACTTCGGTCATTTGCCGACAGACAGTTTCATGACTCATGACGGTTAAACCTGAGTCACTAACGACATCGGAATATCTGTCGCCAGTTTTGCCAAATCAACCGGATTCTGGCGATCGCGGGCATGGCCAGAAAGCCACTGCCATCCCTGGAGATCGCTGATCGAATGATTCAAGTGGTGCCTGCCATCACTGGACTGATTGATCGACTGGAAAAGCAAGAGCTTGTCACGCGTCGACGGTGTGAAGAAGACCGCCGAGTCGTGTACGTGGAAATTACGGCTCAGGCGTTGAAGATTCTCGCCGAACTGGACCAACCGCTGGAGGAATTGCATATGCAACTGTTGGCGAACATGAACAAAAGCGAATTGACTCAGGCGGCCGAAGTTGGCTACCGATTTTTTTACCCACTTACTTTATCAATCAACTATTCACATAGAATGTACAGAAGTTCCGAAGATGATCACTATTCGAAAAGCAAACGAACGGGGCCACGCGGATCATGGCTGGCTGAATTCTTACCACACGTTTTCATTCGCCGGATATCGCGACCCTCAGCACATGGACTTTCGATCTCTACGAGTAATGAATGAGGACCGAGTTGCGGCCAGTCAGGGGTTCGGTACGCACGGCCACAGTGACATGGAAATAGTTTCTTACGTCCTCGAAGGTGCGCTCGAACACAAGGATTCGATGGGCAACGGAGAAGTTCTCAAGCCCGGCGAGTTTCAGAGAATCACCGCCGGGACAGGCATCACTCACAGTGAATTCAATGGGTCCGACTCACAGACAACACACTTCTACCAAATCTGGCTGCTTCCCGAACGCAAAGGTATTGAGCCCAGCTATGAACAGAAGTCGTTTGATTCTGCCGAACGCATCAATCGCTGGCAACTGGTCGCATCACGCGATGCTGCCTCCGGTTCACTGCTAATTCATCAGGACGCTCGGATTTATTTATTGGATCTCGAACAAGGCAAATCGATTGAGCAAACACTGCCCGTCGATCGGCATGCATGGATTCAGGTGCTACGTGGATCGGTGAGTCTGAATGGCGAAAAGCTAACGGCAGGCGATGGTGTCGCAGTAAGTGACGAAACTCAACTGCATTTCGAAGCCTCGACAAATGCCGAGATCATGCTGTTTGATCTTGCCTAATCAAGGCAGAGCCCTTGAACCATTCGTAAACGACTACTCGGGATAGGGACCGAGAGTCCATTTCAATCAGGAGTTTTTTCATGGACACGACTCGACGCAACTTTATTCGACTGACGGCAGCAGGACTTTTACATGTCTCCGTCACGCCATTCCTGGAGGCCGAAGAGAACGATGGGATCAGCCTGATTCGTAAAGCAGCCGAGCGAGGGCATACTGACCTCGGCTGGCTGATAAGTTATCACTCCTTTTCGTTTGCGGACTACTACGATCAGCGGCACATGGGATTCCGATCGCTGCGCGTCATCAACGATGACCGCATTGCCGCCGGGCGCGGCTTCCCGACTCACCCGCACCGCGACATGGAGATCATCTCGTACGTCATGGAAGGGGCGCTGCAGCACAAGGACAGCACTGGGCGCGGAGCCGTCATCACTCCCGACGATATTCAGATGATGTCCGCTGGAACGGGGATTACTCACAGCGAATACGTGGCCGCTTTCTTCGCATATCAACTTTTCCCGCTTCAGAACAAACGGACACGACTCAATCATGACTTACAGCAAAATAGACAGATGAGAACGCACTTGCCAATGGACTGAGCGGAAGAATCGACAGCATAAAGAATTCATTGATTTCCATTGTGCTACGCCGCTGTGGGAACTGGCCAGTTGACTGTAATCGGCCGCAGTGACGACCACGAGGATGTCACTACGAATTGACTCAGGAGGTTGAACTTCACTTTCGGACTGCCGCGCGGAGATCGGGTTCCTCGGATTCACCTGTCAGCAGAGTCAGATAGTTCTTCCAGGCGTAAACCCGATCGCGCTGCCTGCCTGTGGTCTCGAACAGGATCTTTGCTTTTCTCAACGATTCAATGGCCTTTGTCGCTGTTGGCTTCGTGGTTTTCAGGATCTTCATGACCCGCCCCAGAGTGACAATCGGATGGCTCGGCAATTGATCCAGCAGGCGAATCGCAGAAATCGTTACGCCGGACTGATTCAGGAGCTGCTGCCGGTCTCGTGACAGCAACGAATGCAACTTCTCCGCCGTGTTCACACCGTCATCTGCCGCCTCTCGAACGCATTCGAGGAAGAAAGCGGTC
Source organism: Planctomycetaceae bacterium (assembly GCA_947476295.1). Taxonomy (GTDB): domain Bacteria; phylum Planctomycetota; class Planctomycetia; order Planctomycetales; family Planctomycetaceae; genus SXXK01. Next base: position 8,170 of record CANJQC010000022.1, read on the forward strand.
CAGCCCTCCCAATCACCATCGGTGCGGACGGCGGATAACCTTGTGTAGTACTCGTCGCGATGTCGCTTCAAGGCAAGGCTCAAATATAACAGAGGCGCGTCAAGCAGGCCCCAGTGCTCCACAAGCAGCGTCACGAGGAGCCTTCCAATACGACCATTTCCATCAAGAAACGGATGGATTGTTTCAAATTGCACGTGGGCTAGTCCTGCGCGCACAAGCGGAGGAAGAGGATCTTCCATGTGCAGCCACCTGTCCAGAGCGGCGAGAGCACCTGGGACTTCATCGGCCGGTGGCGGTACATACCTGGCGTTGCCGGGGCGAGTGCCTCCAATCCAGTTCTGTGAACTCCGAATTTCGCCCGGTCGCTTGTCCGCACCTCGTACGCCTTTCATCAGACGCTTGTGTGCTTCACACAAAAGCCGAGTGCTCAGCGGCAGTCCCCTGGGCCGTGCGATCTCGTGACGAGCGTAGCTGATCGCATCAATGAAGTTGCAGACCTCATGAACGTCGTCAGGGCGGTCTGTCTTCTGTGTCGCCTCGAACTCAAGCACATCCCGGATCGTTGCCTGAGTCCCTTCGATCTGTGATGAGATCACGGCCTCCTTACGAACGAATCCATAAATGAACCAGTCACTGCTGGGTACCATCTTGCCGGCGACAGCGAGTCGTCCCACTGCAATATTGGCCTTGGATAACAGAATCTGAAGTGTTTCGTGGAGTATCAGTGGGGGATCGACCGGGGGCAGCGGCCTCGGAATGAACGCACGTACTTCCTCCCCGCTGACTCTTGCTGCGCGGTAATCTCCGGTGATTCTATTCATTGCTGGTCAACCCGCCTTTCCTGAGGGGACTTATTAGTAAAGTATTCTTTACCAGCCAGCGACGTTAGTCAAGCGGGCTTTCCTTCGAATGAGTCAGGCTTCGCAGATTACTGGTGACGCGACCTGAAGTGGATGCCGAACGCATCGGTGTGACAGGTCGTTCCGGCGGCGGAGCTTACAGTTGGTGGATTGCCGCTCTGGACGATCGCGTTCATTGCGCGGTTCCAGTGGCGGGTATCACGTCGTTGCGAGACCACGTCATCAGCGGCTGTGTCGAGGGCCATTGCGACTGCATGTACATGGTCAACACCTTTCGCTGGGACTATGCGAAGGTCGCAGCACTTGTGGCTCCACGACCGCTGCTGATTTCCAATACGGACAAGGACACGATCTTTCCGCTGGAAGGCGTCATCGACATTCATCGCCAGGTGCGGCACGTTTATGAACTCCACGACGCCGGTAAAGATTTCGGTCTGCAGATTACCGAAGGTCCGCACGAAGATACTCAGGAACTGCACATTCATGCATTTCGCTGGTTCAATCGCTGTCTGAAAAACGATAAATCGATGATTGAGAAAACGGCAGTGACATTCTTTGAACCGGAGCAGCTGAAGGTGTTCGCTCAATTACCGACCGACGAAATCAACACGTCGATTGATGAGACGTTTGTGCCACCGGCGGAACTGCCCTCTATCGATGATGTTCTCAAGGATCAGGACGCCTAGTTCAACAGCCGACTCAGCCGACTTCGCGAACGATGTTTTCGAGCGTGGCCGGACAGTGAACCGGACTGGACACCAGCGACAGAGATACGCCTTGAGTCACTTTCTGTCGAAGACCTTGATCTGCCTCAACCGGAAACGCTGCAGCGTGTTCGGATTCATTTTCAAAGCGAGACGCAAGTCGCACTGTATCTCGATGTGTTGTTTCTAGGAGATCAGACATTGGAAACACTCGACGACATCACAATCGCGGTCAGCAGCGGCAAAGACCTTACGGAGACGTTTGGTAAAGAATTTGGTTCGCAGCCAGCTCAGTCCCGCGGTTTTGCAGTCTTCACCCCGCGTGGCATGGGTCCGCATGAATGGCAGGGCGATGAAGTAAAACAGCGCCAGATTCGTCGCCGATTTCAGCTGATCGGCACTACGGCTGACACTCAGCGAGTCTGGGACATTCGACGCGCCATTCAGGTGATCCGCCAGGTTTGTACTTCGCTGAAGCGACCGCCGGCAATTCGAGGCGAGCAGTCTTTGGAGGAACTGGTATTGCTCGCAACGTTATTTGAACCGACGGCCGGAACTCAGGTGCTTTCCGACGTGACTGCAGACCCAAAAAAATGGCCCGACATTCTGAATCTGACACGTACGATCACGCCGCAGGAATTGGTGGCTCTGGTGGCGTTCCGAAACGAGTTAGCCGACACACCGCAATCTCAGGAGGTCTCGGCCTTCGCAAAAAAACTTACCGAAGACTCACGCTGGCGAGCGGTGGGCGTCAGTGCACCGGTACAAGGCCGGCGTTGATTCGCGTTCATACCGGCGGAAGGCAGCGTGATCGTCGTCTCTAAGCCGGATTCCAGATCAGGATTTCTCCTTTGCCGGGGATTGATGAGTCGCCGCAGTGGCGGGACCATGAGCCGGCGGACGCATGATTGGGCAGGGAGATGCCGTGAGGGAGAAGTTCTTGGGCGTAAAGATCTATGAAGGACGGATTGTAGTGGCCGGATGATGCGAAGGTGGGCATCAACGGCAATGGCTGGAGTGACAGGATTGTGCCGCGAACCATCCAGGCTCCGGTGCGAAGTTCAGCTCCGCTCATCAGGACAATTGTGCCGCCCTTCATCTGAAGACCGCAGAAATCGCGAACCTTGCCGCCGACAACAATTGTCCCGCGACGCATCCTCATGCCGACTTCCAGACCGGCAGTGCCCCCGACAATGATGGTTCCGTTTTTCATCCCGCGCAAGCTGCCCCGATAGGCCGCTCCAATCTGCCCGCCGGCATTCCCGTGGACATGGATAAAGCCGTTGCTCATTTCCGCGCCGATCCAGTCACCGGCGTCTCCCGTGACTTCGATTCGTCCACCGCGCATGTCTGCGCCTAGGTGCATGCCGACGCTGCCGTAAACCTTGAGCTGCCCGCGACTCATGCTCTTGCCGAGCAGTTTGACCCGATGCAGATCGCCATGCATTTCGATGAGGTCACTGAATTCACCAGTGACCTCAAAGAAATCGTCCAGACGGCAATGACGTTTGCCGTGATAGACAAGACTGCTGCGGATTTGTTCGTTTGACATGGTCACGAACGCATCCGGCGTCACCGTCTCCGCTTCCAGCGGAACCTTCGGACGTTCTTTGAGTGTTAGTGTGATGGGACTCATGGATATCGGCGATGCAGGGGGGAATGGAAGTGTGAAATAATGTCGGGATTAGAATTCAACCCCCTCATCTGCCCTGTCGGGCTCTTTCTCCGCCGTTCTCGGGGGAGACGGGGCCTGACCGTTGATGCACTCACGGATATCGGCGTGTTCAAGTCGTTCCATTTCTACGGGATAGTTTTCGAACGACATTGTATAAACGTCTTCGAACTTTGGCTTCAGGAAGCTTTCAATCTCCGGATCAAACGACGGTTTGACAATGAATTCGCGACCTTCCGGCGTCGCGCGAATATCGCCGTCTTCAATGACAACTTCACCACCCTTGAGTACATAACGCGGGTGGCTGAACATCTTCGCGATGTCCTTTTCTTCTTCATAAATCACGACATCCGCGTCCGCTCCGATGCCCAGACTGCCTTTCTGAGTCAATCCAAGGGCGCGTGCAGGACCGGCGGAAGTGATCGTGGCGATTTCATAAAGCGTGTATTCACGATCGATGTCGGGAAGCGTAATGCGTTCACGGGCAATCGGGCTTAGCTTCGTCATGCAGTCCTTGCGGAAGTCGTAGCTCATCAGTAGCTGGATGATTTCCGGATATCGCCAGAAGCAGGCACCGTTGGGATGATCGGTGGAAAGAAAAATTCGCCACGGATCATTGATGAGCAGCAGCAGCTCCAGACCGACCGCCCATTGGATCGAATTTACAAGGTTGCTGGGACGATACGTATACGGCACGATGCCGCAGCCAGTTTCATTTTCCACGTCCAGATTGCCCCACTTGCGGCCCGTGAGTTTGTAAAGCAGATGCTGCCACGGACCATCGGCGGTGATCGTGACCGTATCGCCGAACAGCACGGCACCCGCGTCGGTGGTCATGTTCGTGTGGGTGTTAAAGTACTCCGCGACTTCGGCCGATGCGGATCGCATCGTGTCCCAATCATCTCCACCGTACGCATGATACTGCAGGTGTGCAATGTGGGCTCGACGACCTTCCAGCAGCTTCATCGTTTCGAGCGTCGTCCAGACATTACCCGGCGCGCCAAGATTGTTGCAGTGCAGATGCATCGGATGCGGCAGGCCGAGTTCATCAATGATCTGCGCGAGTCTGCCGATAATCGTGCCAGGCGTGATGCTGTTGTAGCCTTCAATCGGGTCCGTGAGTTGTTTGGCGTCTTTGCCCCATTTCCACGCCGCGACACCGCCCGGATTGACAGCTTTGACGCCGTAGGCCTTGGCAGCCCAAACATGCCATGCGATGACGTCTTTAGCCCGTTCAAATTCTCCGGCTTCCAGCAAGTCGAGAAAAATCTCGTTGTTCGCCATGAGCACGCAACTGGTCTTGTCGAGAATCGGTATGTCGCGCATTTCTTCGTGCGTGTGTCGCGCGGAGAGCACGGGAACGGCTGCTTCATTGACGGTTGTCCAGCCCATGCCAGCGTAAAGATAGCCGGTGGCAAACGTCGTCGGTGCCATTCCGCCGAGTCCCGAGCGACGTGACTGCGTTCGGATGAACGCTGTAGTTCGTCGATGATCTTCAGGCGTCATGGCCCGAGCGAAGTTGATCGAGCCGCCCGCGACGTGCGTGTGGACGTCAACGCCACCGGGGAAAATAATCATCCCGGCGGCATCGATCGTACGACCGCCGATGACAGACGAAACAAACTTGCCGCCATCAATACACAAGTCCCGGACCTGGCCGTTAATGCCGTTAGCGGGGTCAAAAATCTTTCCGCCCGTGATCCGAATCATGGCGTGCCTTGTTGGTTATCGTAAAATTGATCTGGCAGGATTTCACAGCTTTGCCATTCACTTCTTAATCTTAATCCTACTCTTAAAATTAATCCCACGTTGCGACTTGAACTGAACTGGCGACCCGAGACCATGTCGGCCATGGAGCAGCGAATCGATTAAGATTAAGAGTAGGATTAAGAATCTGATCAAGACTCATTACACACGAGTTAATGTTGCATGATAGTCATTGGGCCGTCGGCAGGCATCCAGTGCGGCTTGCGAGCGACGGCTTCGTTGATCCTTCTCACGACTTCTTCATCCGTAGGATATGGTGACTTCAACGCGGGCTTCAATGGTAGCGGGATTTCATCCATCCGATACGCAGTTCCAGGAGCGCTGATTCCGGCGACAGACGTCGTGATGTGGACTCGTGCCAGGCGGCTGGTGTGCGTGACTTTGGGATCAAGCACAATCGTGGGAATGCGCGCAAGATGATCGATCGCGGGCTGTGGCATTGTCGCGCCCGGGTCAGCCCCCAGAATTAGCGCCGCATCCGTGTCGCCGCGGACCAGGACATCGACGGTTGAAAATTCGCCAGGGTTGTACCTTGGGTAACCTCGATTGAATGTAATCCCGAATGGAAACCCGGTCTGCCAGCGCATGATGACGTCGGCACCAGTCACGTTTCCATGGCCACGCATCGGCATGGCCACAAACTTGGTGAACGCATTGAGTTCCGCAGCCAGCGTCAGCAACGCTGCCGAATTCATGTGTTTGCCGCGGGTCATTGACAGGCCCATGCCGAAGAACATGCAACCGAACCTTGCCTTCTTTGCACGATCGATGAAGTCCGTCATCTGTTCCAGCGTCAACCCTGTTTCTGCAACTATTGATGAGTTGACATGCTGTCCTTTCAGGATCGCGCGCAGGATCGTCAGGACTTCGAAGTCCTTGCCAGGCCGAATCTGAAGAAAGATGTCAGCGGCTCCGCCACTTTTGGTTTCACGGATATCGACCAGAATCATCGTGCGGTCTTTGCGACCCCGCGGCAGGAATTTACTTTTCTGCATCAGCGTATACTTGGTGAAATGCCTTGGATGGCATTCGGCAGGATTCCCGCCCCAGTACACAATGAAATCTGCTCGGTTCTTTACTTCGCCAAGAGTACACGTCACTTTACCACCCAACTGGGCGGCGATTTCTGTGGGACCGTGTCAAAGCGAGGTGTGACTGTCAAGCAGCCCTCCGAGTCGATCGGCCAGCGAGACTGCTTCTCGCTGAGCTTCACAGGTGGTATTGCTCAGTCCGTAAATCAGCGGCATGTGAGCGTCATGCAAAAAAGTGGCAGCGGCTTCAATCGCCTCGTCCACTGTGGCCTCGCGTCCGTCAATTAAAGCGTCCGGATAATCGTGGTCTGCCGTATGATTCAGGAACCACGCCTTGCCGAGGACGCAGGCTTTTTTGGCTTCGTGAATGCGCGTCTCGTCGGAATGCAATTCGATGTCGTCGCAGACGCAGCCGCAGAACGTACATGTAGCGTTATGGATGACGTTGAGACTCATAGTGACTCGTTCTGGGAGATTGAGGTGCGTTCAATGTATTCCTCACGCTCCGCGTGAGACGAATGATGCTAAAATGTGGCTGACCAAAAACGGCGGTGGATCAGAAACGATATTGCTAGTTGAGGACCATCACGGCGGAGCGTGATGAATACTTTAGTCATTGCCGCACTTCGGCCTTGTGGCGGATTCGTCCGAACCGGACGAAGGAATAAGAAACGTTCAACCCAGCGCGCGACCGGGATTGCTGCCTCGCACTCGACGCGGCATGAAGCGGCCATTATCGACTTCTTCCCATGCGGCGAATTCCTGCTGCGGCTGTTCGGTTGAAAAATGCAGTGATTCGTCTGAGACGAAATCTGCCGAAGCATTCTTGTCGTCAATCATTTTTTCGATCCTTTTGTATCTGTTTTCGGACCGGTGGGCTAACGCCGCACCGCTCGCCAGTGATCTCAGAAAGTCACATTCACTTCGGAACGGGTTCTACATCGACGTCCCAGCCTTTGGATGTTGGCATTCCAGTTCCGTCGGTGCTGCCGCCCATGAGTTTACAGGTTGGTGGGCCGTACGGTACAAACAAAAGTCCAGTTGGACATTTCCCAGGTTCGCATTGAAATATGGCCTCGCCGAATTCCGTCCGGACGACGACCGAATCGCCGGATTCCAGTCCCATTTCCTTCATATCGGTCGGGGACATCGTCAAAGTGTTCACAACCGCCTGATATTCAGCGGTATCCTTGCCCGAATTGATGAGCGCACCTTGTTTGGCTGTGCGGGAAGGATTTAACATAAAACGCCGGGAAACCATCAGTTTGCCTCAATTCTTGTAATTTGTCGCAACTCTAAGGCCCCTCAATGGCGTGGACTTCAGCGTTTTTCAGTGAGCGGCACGGCGCTAGCGGTCTGTTGATTTAATTTTGTAGTCCCCCCTCTAGGCGGCTTTGGGGCCGAACTGCCAGCGAATTCCGGATGAAGCCGGGACTACGAACAGAATTGGGACTAAATCAACACTCCGCTAGCCGCTGGTGTTTTGATGCTTTTTCAGGAACAGGAACCGGTGGCAAGCGCCATTCCGCTCACCAAGTCCACGCCATTGCTGCGGCATCACCGGGAACCGCAACGCTCGTTAAGTAGTTTAGTGTCGCGTCTCCGTCACAGCAATCAGAAACGACGATTCGGTGATTCTTTAAGTCTCGGAAATGACGATCGCCGCTGCCTTTCGATTTTCAAACCGTGCCTGACTTCTACAATGCAGAGCTCGCGGTTTGCAGATCTCATCTACAACCTCAACAATGTCGTTTAACTTTGTGCCGGGCCGAAAGCTGAATTTATGAATATCAAGTGGACTGTACTCGCCTTTGTTACCGGAGCTGCTCTTTCCTGGGGCGTTTACGTTCCACTCGTTCACGATGCGACGACAAAGTTCGGCAGCAATCTGCGAGCCTTTCTGATGGTGGGCATCGCCTATTTTCTGGTAGCGGTGTTGGTTCCGAGCTTCTTCATTTTCTACAAGGGTGATCCGACGGTAAAGGATCCATCGAAGGTCAACTGGGCAACGCCGAGCATCACCTATGGTCTGCTCGCCGGAATTGCCGGAGCAGCCGGGGCACTGTGTGTTATCTTTGCAGTGAAAGAGGCGGGCCCGACCGCCGCATTCATTGTGGCGCCCTTGGTTTTTGCTGGTGCCCCGATCATCAATACGATCGTCTCAGTGACGATTTTTGCGCATGGCAAGAGATTCGAATCGCTTAGTCCATCGTTCTACATCGGATTGCTTATCGCCACGGCTGGAATGGTGCTGGTGATGATCAACAAGCCAAATGAGATTAAGGCACCATCGCAAACTGTCGCCGCCGCAGCGACTGCCGGTGGTGGAGCAAAAGCACCGTAGTGAGCAGCACGGTGCCAGTGGATTGTTGCCTCATAATCTTAATCCTACTCTTAATCTTAATCGATTCCTGCAGATTGAACTGGCCAACGCTGCACACATCGACAGTCCGGCGAGCGGCAAATCGATTAAGATTATGATGAAGAGTAAGATTAAGAGTTGATGGCGCAACGAACGAAGAACGTCCATTGAAGCAGTTCGTAACCTGCGACTGTGACTAATTGAGCCGTCTTATGCCAGAATCTTCTCAAACGCCATCCCCATCCAATCGCCCGGCGAGTCCTGCGGACCGTACGGCTCCGCGTGAGTTGTGGCCAATGGATTCGCAGTTGAAGGATATTCAACCGGGCAGCGGTGTCGTCATTCATCTGGAGAAGGCTTGGGGGCGAGTGCGACGGTGCTGGTTGAAGACGTTACGTCGCAGTTACGTCGCTCGCATGGCAGCGTGTCGCAAAGGAGATTTCAATCCTTGTCCGCATGAAGTGCTGGATCCACGCGACCTGAAATTTTATCGCAATCAGGGAGGCTGGCACTGGGATCTGAAAGATGACCCGTTTGCGTGGCGAGACCGACTTCCGTTTGCGCGCGTCGGACTGGCCGAGCTTTTTCTGATGTGCGGCGGTTCAACTGCTGCAACGCTGGGGCTTGCGTGGTGGGCGAATCAATCCACTGGGGCGCTCAGGGTTTTCGTCGTTCTGCTGGCCGTGACGTGTGCTGTGATTTGTGGACTTATCGCGTGGTTCTTCCGCAATCCGCGACGGGTCAGTCCACTTGAGCCAGGGCTCGTGGTATCACCGGCGGACGGCAAAATTGTGGACATCGAAGAAATAGCGTACGACGATTACATCGGCGGGCCGGCGAAGAAGATCGGAATCTTCCTGTCGATCTTCAATGTGCACATCAATCGCGCGCCAATCGCGGGGCGAGTCGTCGGTTTGCGCTATCGCCCCGGCAAATATCTGAACGCCCTGCGTCCTGAATCGGCTCGGGAAAATGAGCAATTGGCCATCATGCTGGAAGAAAATCAGTCACCCTTTCGCGGTATGATCGTGCGACAGATCACCGGTGCGATTGCGAGGCGCATCGTCTGCTGGGTGAAACCTGGTGACGAACTGGGACGTGGTGAACAGTTTGGCATGATTAAACTGGGTTCAAGGACAGAAATTGTGCTTCCGGCTGAGGAAGGTCTTGAAATCCGTGTCCGGCTTGGCGATAACGTCACGGCAGGAACCAGCGTGTTGGCGGCTTATGCAGTACATATGTAGGTCCTTTCTGCCCGAAGGGACTTCGCAACTTATTGCGACCTGCGACCGAAACAGATTTGATTGGACGGCGACAGACCGACGTTGAGCGGATGTTCGCCTTGCGGCGAAAGTCCTCCCCGACAGGGAAGACCTACTTTAAAACCTGAGCGACACGACATGTCCGACACGACCGCTGACCCCGCACCCCAATCGCCTCGGCCGCGCAGGATTCGCCATCGAAAAGTGTTCGCCGTTTTGCCGACATTGCTGACGCTGTGCAACGCAGCCTGTGGGTTCGGAGCAATCTCGATCGCGGCCAAAGTTGGCCCGGACCATTTCCAGGGTGTAGAACTGCTTACGGCGTCGCAGTTGATCTTTCTTGCCATGCTCTTCGACATGCTCGACGGCAGCGCGGCGCGGTTAACGAATCAAACGTCGGATTTCGGTGCGCAACTCGACAGCCTGAGTGATGCGATCAGCTTTGGAGTAGCTCCCGCATTCATCATGCTGCAACTGGCCCATCCGGATCATCACCTGATGGATACCATCATGGAGGCTCCGTTCAACTACCATCCACGAATCCTGTGGGCGATCGCAGTCCTCTTCATGGTGTGTGCCATCCTGAGGCTGGCTAGGTTCAATGTGGAAACCGATGAGGAAGATTCGCATGATTTCTTCAGCGGGTTGCCGTCACCAGCCGCAGCGGGCGTCGTCGCTTCGTTCCCGATCGGAGTGAAGGAACTGAAGGTGCACTTGAGTGCCGAAGGAGCGGTCTCATGGGCGAAACCTGCAGCCGACTACTTATTGCCGGGCCTGGTCATTCTGCTGCCATTGATTACGCTGGCTGCGGCGATGCTCATGGTATCACGAATTCGCTACGCACATGTGTTCAATCAGATGATTCGCGGTCGCCGGAGCCCCAGGCAGATTCTGCAGATTGTGTTTACGATGGTGTTGATGTTCGTCGTTCGCGAAATGGCGCTACCCGTGTTATTTTGCGTCTTTGCGTTTTCCTCACCGGTGCGCGCATTCTGGGAACGCTACTATCTAAAGCTGAAGAAAAACAAAACAACGTCGTCTGAAACGAGGGCAGCATGAATCTGAAAGACTACATTCGGTCGGTCCCCGATTTTCCAAAGCCCGGCATTATGTTTCGCGATATCACGCCGCTGCTGAAATCGTCAGATGCAATGAAGGAAGTTATTCGTCGTCTCGCTGAACCGTTTCGCGACGCCGGCGTCACGACAATTCTGGCAGCGGAAGCCCGCGGCTTTGTGTTTGGCGCGCCACTGGCGATGGAACTGGGAGCTGGTTTCGTGCCGGTTCGCAAGCCAGGAAAGCTGCCCTGGGAAACACACAAGTTCAGCTACGATCTCGAATACGGTTCTGACTCGCTGGAGATACACAGCGACGCGATCAGAACGGGAGATCGTGTGCTGTTGGTGGATGATTTGCTCGCGACCGGCGGCACGATAGAAGCTTGCATGAAGCTGGCTCAACGCCAGAACGCGGACGTCATTGGCGCTGCGTTTGTGATTGAACTGGCATTTCTAAATGCCCGCCAGCGACTGGATTCTCTGCGTGTTAACAGTCTGATTGCTTACAACACCGAAGATGCTGACGAATGAATCAGCATAAGATTACCGTTAAGTGCGGTAAGCGTTGCTTCAATCTTCTTTTCGGATCAGCCAGACTTCCCTGACCTGACAGCCGCGGCCATTCCCGCCGCGGCCTGCCTCTCGAAACCAATTGAGAGTCAATTCCCCATCCTTCGTGATCTTGGGCGGAATATCGAACTCCTGTGGTTCTGTGGGATCCGGCTTAGCCACCAGAGGGTGGATTTCTGTCCCTTCGGCATCCAGCCGAATCTGGCCCTGACGGTCCTTGGCATAGGTTACTCGCACGCGATACCGAGACTGTGAATCGAGCCCCTTGTAATGCATGGTGAGCGGAGCGTCGTACATGCTCATCGCAAAAGTGATCCAAGCCTTTGGCCAACCGAGACGGAACTCGTCGCAACCCAGCCATGTCGAGTGTCGATAGTCTGGATCGTTTTCAAAGCCAATGCCCCGAACGAGATGAGGCTGAGCGGAGGGATCGCCCAAATCATCGTAAAAGCCTCCCGGTCCCGGATCGGTTCGATTCAACAGTGCGTCGATGGCAGCGACTCGCTCCTGTTCGGTTTCGAGCTTGCGAAACGCTTCAAACTGCGGCTCGAGCCAAAGGCGGTCGTTCAGCGGCAACTCCAGAGTATCCTGCGAAGTCCCACGCCCTCGTTGTCCCTGATAGCGTTCACTCCCCAGCTGCATGTGGATGCTCTGGAATAAGGCCTCTGCGAGTTCATTGATTCGAGTGCGCCGATCTCCGGAGGCGGGCTTCAGATTCGCCTGCGACAAAATGGAATGGGCCTGATCAAGCGCCGCCAGGGCCCCGATTCGCTTTGCCTGACGCAAGACCTCCATCGCCTGATTTTGCTGGGCTGTTTCGGCGATCAACCGATCTCGCAAAAATGCATCATAGTAAGCACGATAAAGCGCCTGCTGGAATCGCCAGTTGAGCAAGTCTGCGGGACTCGCAGAACGTTCCATTTTCTGAAACTGTGCCAAGGTCGTTTCCACGCCGCTGTTCGTGAGTAACGGTCCCTTCCAGTTTCGCTCCAGCGCCAACAGCCCCTGGGCAATCCCTTCTGCGTGTCGGTCACCGATGAAGTAACGACCATATTGTCGCAGGATTTCATCGACGCCAGCTTGCGGATTCCAGCCAAGTCCGCTCCAGATAAACTTATTGACATCGTCATTGCAACCTTCGGAATAAGTGAGGAAGCCCATGGTGTCGTTTTGATACGAGCGGAAAATCGCTGCCTCGTCGAGCGGTCTGGGATTGATGATTTCACGCTCTTGTGTAATGGCGAAGGCAAGGTCCCAATCGGGGACCGGATGCTGACAACCGATGGAATGGGTGATGTCCGGATAGCCACGGATCGAATAGCGGGCAGGAAGTATTTTCCTTAGTTCCTTTAAGCCGGCGAATTGTTGTGGGCCGAAGACAAGGCCAGCGAGCCATTCGGGCTCATCCTTCACCAGCATTTCGATGAATTCATCCAGCCATGCTTTGCTGAAACCTTGAGGTGAGACCCACATCCGGGCTTGCGGATGGTATCGATGCATCAATTCCGTCTGCTTTTCCAACAAGTTCATCAGGGGCTTCGGGGCAGTATGCCCTGGATCGCCGCCAGGGACGAACAGGTCGTCAATCCTGGGTAGACTCTGATAAACCACTTCCCATTCCTTCAGGGCGAACTCGACGGTCGCCGGATCGGTGTAGTCGCGATCCATCGCGGGATACCAGATCCAGACATCCAAACCATACTCGTCCGCCAGACGCGACATCCCGACCATCATGTCGAGCGGAGCGGCCGGAAAGTGCGGGCTGTCTGCGGCGTCATCCGAGCGAGGGGGAATCAGTTCGACAGCATTGGTTCCAAAAACGGCGAGGTCACGATAATACTGCTCCCATTGAATCAGATCCCAGCCATCATAGGAATTTGTCTTCGGCCGATATCCAAGTTGATGACCGCGGAGCGCCACCTGCGGCGCGCTGGCCTCCTGAAATCCAGCCGGGAGCCAGATGTTGCCTCGCGACATTCGAAGTTCGCGCAGTAACCGCCCAATGCCGAACAGGACGCCCCGTGGATCATTTCCAACGACGAGCACCGCGGGACCGTCTTCCGTTTGCACCCGGTAGCCCTCTGCGCCAGCCGGAGCAGCGAGCCGTTTCAGCCAGGGTACGATCTGTGGAAAGTCGCGCTGCAGGTTGGACTCCCTGCCGACGGCAATCACCGGAACTCCCAAAGTCTTCGGCCATTCTGCGGCGACTGTCCAATGGATCTGGGTCTTTTTAGCGACCTCCTCGACCAGCATTGTGACGGCCTTCTTTTCTCGCGGCGACAGATCTCCCGGTGCCACGACGACCGCGTTAGTTAAGTCGATAGAGTCTGCGGCCTCTGCGTCGCGCACAGGCACCAGCATATGCGTCATGAGGATCGCTGTAACGATCAAACGGGTGGGTATCCGTTGCAATGCCGATCCAATTGTTGCATGCATCCGTGCCGGAACCATGAGCCTGTCCCGGCAGCTGATCAAGAAGCTGAAGCAAAATGTGCACTGCTGATGCATAATGACCTCTGAAAAAAAAGGCACCAAAGCGAAGCATGAACGAAATCAAGCCATTGAGTCGTATTGTCCTGAACTGCCCGACGTTGACTATGGCAGCAGCCTATACTGCTTCGGTTCGCTCGACAAGGAACACCGAGTTGACGATGGAGCTCAGCCAGCCCACGATCTCGAGCATGTAGAGACGAAAGCAGAATGCTTCGACTCTGTCGCGCGAGTCCTCTGCTCTGCTAAGGGAGTTCGAGTTCCGTTCTCTCGACTTGACGAGACAGGAAGCCCTTCGGCGAGAATATAAAGCAGCAGGCAGAGCGGTTTAGACTAACCATGCCTGTAAGAAGACTTATTGTTCATGGTTTGCCACAACAGATTCAGACTGGTGGTGCCAGAGACTCTGAATACAGACTTTATCTACTTTTTTCGTCGCTCACCTCCGACGCCAGACGTTCCAGATCTTCGACAAACTCACCCAAAAAACGCTGTGAATCGGCCACATTGATTGCTGCAGCGTCCGTGCGAAGACTGATCGATAATTCACCGGCGTATTCTCCGATCGACACGGCGGCTCGGGTATTGGGTCGCACGGGTGCGACGCCCGTTATGCGTTCGACAAGGATGTTACCTGCTGCCCACTTGCCGTTGTTGAGCGGAAAGCGTCCGCTGAAACGTCGCCGCACATCGCCGATATTTGCCAGTACGGCGGTGCTCAGGCAGGACTTCAGTCCCAGAAACATCTTCATTCCGCGCGGGAATTTTCGCAGCACTTTAAAGATCTTCAGACACACGATCCCTTCACGATTGAACACGACATCGCCGGTCTGCCGGTGAATCGATTTCAGCAGCGCATTCATGTCATCGCATTCCTGCTGCCGCCGCGTCACAAACGCATAGCTCACGACGTTTGCCACCGGCATCTGGTCGTGAATCCCCGTCCGCATGCTCACAGGAACGCTCAGGCGAATCCAGCTCCGATCGTTCCCGGGCTTCGTTCTGGAATTCCAGCGACGAATGTGCAACAGAAACCGGCCGATAAGAAGATCATTGAGCGAAACGTCGTGGGCAGCGGCAACGGCTCGCAGTTTTCGATGGGATGCCTTTGAGATGACGGCCTCCAAAATGGCTGGGGCTGCCGCAGTCACTCGTGCAAATGCAGAATTAGCAGAACCGATTGAAGGAGATAAAGTAACCGGCTTTCGCAGCAACAGGCGGGAGATTTTTCCGACAGTCTTCCTGAGCGATTTTTTCTGCCGTTCGACGGTTGCATCTCCGGCGTCGTAGTTTTCACGTTGCAGCAGCAGTTCTTTTTTAGGGACTTCAAACACTGGTTGCCGTGCATCGTGGGCCGCTGTTTTCTGACCATAGCGAGCCAGCAATTCGCCAAGAATCTGAATGCCTCCAATCCCATCGCAACAGACATGATGAATATACAGGAACAGGCGTGCCTGAGTCCGTGAAGCACGCACAACAACCTGCAGTCCGGCCTCAGACTTTAAATCAATCGAACGCACTTGAGGCACAAAATCTGCGACGGACGCTTCATCGCTGTCGATCCATTCCAGCCGTCCCGTCGAAGCCGCCGCAGTCGCCAGCGGCGTCCAGCACCAGCCTCGGCCCGCGATTTCAGTGACGTGGCAATTCAGAAACGGATGGCATTGAATCACCTCATTAAGTGCCTGCTGCAAAGCTGACTGCTGAAACGCACCCGCCAGTTGTGCGGCCATGACAAACACCATCGGATGCGACGGACGATCATCGACCAGCATATAGTATTCGAAGTCCGACAGTGGCAGAGGAAACATATTGGTGGGGCAAGCTTCCACTAAAGGGTTTATTCGTGACGGCCGGGAGTATGGAGCCATACTCGATTTCATAAACCTGCGATGCGCGCATCTCTCGGCGAGCGGCAGGGCGTCAGCCCTCCAAGTGCGTTCTTCCGTTCATAATTCGGAGTTCCTTGTTCGATATTCGGTATTCCATCCACGTCTCGACAAATGTCACTATTTTTGATGAACCCATATGGCCGCTTTCTCCGATTCCTCTACGCAAGCAGGTTGCTGAGGATCGAGTAACTGGATCACATGTCGGACCTGGAATGGCTGCTTGACAAGACCACTTTTGTGGGCTGAATTCCACTGCATCATGCAGACATGATTGCTGGTTGCCAGGATCACGGGATCTCCTGCGGCGGCGTTGAGGAACGCGGACTTGCGAGCGAGTATCTCTTGGGCATTGTCCGGTTGCTGAAGGTTATAAACCCCGCCAGAACCACAGCAGTCGCGGGCCTGAGGAGCGAGTTCCCAGCGAAAGCCCGTAGCGTCGAGTACTGACTTCGGAATGCCCGCAACCTTCTGACCGTGAATCAGATGACAGGGCAGATCAACGTAGACTCGCGCCCCATTAATGGCACGATTTCGCTGCACCAGAGGCTGCTCGCCAAGAAAGTCGAGCACATCGCGCACGGGAACTTCATCGCTCAACGCTTTGCCTAAGGCCAGTCCGCAACCCGACGAATTGCAGACCACAGCATCGACAGGAAGCGACCGAAACGCGCGACGGTTGTGATCGCGAAGCTGGTCGATGCCGTCCAGACCGAGATGTTCCTGCATTGCACCGCAGCAGCCCTGATTAGACGGGACGAAGACCTGCACGTTATTCTCGATTAGCACGCGGACCGTCGCAAAATTGATCTCCCGGAACACAGCTTCCATCAGGCAGCCGGTCAGCAGTGCGACTCGCGGGCCGGTCGGACGATGTTGCTCCATCAGTTGCTTCGCATAACTGGCCGTCGATTGCGCAAACGCCGGACGTCCGGAAAACAGGAATCGATGCGGCAGAACGCCCCATCGACGAAGCAGCCGCATCGGAAGCATCGTGAGATTGAACAGCCGAGGCCGCGCCGCAAGGGCCGCCGCGATGCGCAGCTTGAGTGACGTATGTGTCCGTCCCGCAGCAACGTGCATGTGCCGCGTCTGTTCCAGAATTTCTCCGTAAGGAACATTTGCGGGACAGGCTGTTTCGCAGGCCAGACAACCGACGCACTCCCGGGTGTACTCGGCGGTCCAAGGATCAGGCGCGAGCCGACCTTCAGATTCCTCACGCCATAAACGCAGCCGTCCGCGCGGCGAATTGTTTTCATCACCCGACAGCAGGTAGGTGGGGCAGACCTCGAGGCACAAGCCGCAATGGACGCAACTGGTCAGCAAGTCGCGATCGCCGGATGGCGTCGCACATGCGTGGGACTGAGCAGCGGGAGTTTCAGACGAGGTCATAGCGTTGCAAATTCCTGTTCCAGCTGCTGGAGCCATTGCACTTCGACGCCCGAAGGTGCAGTGAATGGGATGTGTCTTGATTGCCAGTTGCCGCCGTCGGCGTGGATTTCTTTCGAGCAGCGTTCGATGATATTCGTGATCTTCCGCTGAATTTCCGTAGCCGAAGTCGTGAGACTTCGGTTAGAACTCTGACGAGTTCCACTACCAACTGTACTTGTCCCGGGCCCGTTTTTCAGATAGCCATGCACCGCTCCGTTGTAGCACAAAGCGACGCACGTCACGTCGTTTTCGACAGCGACCCTGCGGGCCAGTGGAATGGCTTGATTCGGCGTCGTCTTCAGGACGAAATCAGGGCAGCCATCGACGGGAACCGAAGACATTGACTCAGAGTGCAACAGAAGTTCATGCTTCGCGGCAAACGATAACAAGTGCTCCTCATAAATTGCAGATTCGTACGCCGGACAATTCAAGGAAATCCGCAACCGGCACGATTCCAGGCGGCCTTCCAGAACCACATCGATTGAGTCAAACCAGTGCAGCCAGCAGGTCGCCAGCATCGCGGCCGCAGCTTGTGAGACTGGCTCACAACTGCCCGTTAGCGAAAAGAGATGCGTCGTGTCGCAGTCGGGCCGCAGTCGCACTACGAAATCGACGGGTTCACCAAAATGGCCGGAAGAATTCAAGAGGAATCGCAGTAGATCGTAGCCGGTTGTGGACTTCACAACGCGCTCACCGATGCGGACAATACGTCCATTCGGCAGTCGCCAGTTCATACCCGTGATGTTGTCGCAATACGGTCCGAAACGCGATGACGCCGGAGCAAAGCCACTGGCCGCCACCTGCTCACGAAGCGGTTTGTGTTCATCCAGAATTAACGGAAACCGAAGCCCGTGAGCGGCCGCGTGCGCACGCAGTTCACCGGTCGTCATCGTCGCCGGACAGCACATCACGCCGTCAATGGAATCAATGAACGGCTCGAACGTGCGAGGAACTCTCAGCGTGTCATCGGCCAAAGTCGTGTCAGATGTTTTGTTGCCCGTGTCTCCGACGCGGGATTCCGACACTTCCACCTTTTCAACTGCCATCCTCTCGCCAGACAGCACCGCGTCTCCGTCTCCAGATCCATTGGCAGGCTTTACACTCGGCGCAGGCCCAAACCGCCGCGATGCAAACACCTTGAGCGGATTCAGCTGATGCTGCGGATTGAAGACAGCCGGCACGGCCAGTTGCAATCGCAACGTGTCTTCACCGAAGAACAGCGGCATATAAGCCGTCTTGTCATTACCGATCCCATGTTCGCCTGACAGCGTGCCCCCGACCGCAATCACGCGCTGCATCAATCGCTTGCTGATCGCTTCAACTTTTTTAAGCTCTCCTGGTTTCCGTGAATCAAACAGAAAATTTGGATGCAGATTTCCGTCGCCCGCATGGAAAACATTGACGGCTCGAAGTCCGGCCGCATCGGCTTCGTCATAAACCAGTTGCAGCACCTCGGCGAGTGCCCGCTTGGGAATCACTGCGTCCTGGACCAAGAAGTCAGGGCTGAGCTGACCCATCAGGCCACCGGCAACTTTGCGGGCTTTCCAGAGTCGATTCCTCTGGGTCTCGTCGGCACTGTATTCAACACCCGACGCACCGGCGTCGTTGAGCAATTCAGCAACGGCTTTCACGCGGGCGTCGAGCAGCACCGACGGACCATCAATCTCTGTGACCAGCAGAAAGGTATCCTTCGGCAGTCCGACTGCCATCGGACTATTCTCGACCATATCCACGCAGCGTGGATCCATCAATTCGATGGCGACAGGAAACGAGGCGTGTGCCGCCAGAGCATGAATCGCCCTCTCGGCCGACTGAAGATCAGCAAACGTGGCACGATACGTCCACACTTTCTCCGGGCGCGGTAACAGTCGCAGCCAGAAGCGAGTGAAAGCGCCGAGCGTCCCTTCGGAGCCCACCATCAAACGCTTCCAGTCCTCTCGCCACGCACCTCGCCCACCCGCTGGTCCGCCGAAGCGATGCACGCTGCCGTCGAGCAGCACAACTTCCATTCCGAGCACGTAGTTGCTGGTCACGCCATACCGAAAGCAGTGAGCGCCCCCGGCATTCATCGCGACGTTGCCGCCCAGCGTGCAAACGGGGCCGCTGGACGGATCTGGCGGATAGAACAGTCCATACGGCAGCAGTGCCGTATCGAGCTGATTGAGCGTCACGCTGCATTCGACTTCGCACCAATAGCCTTCGGCACAGATCTCGCGAACATTGCGGAGCGACGAGGTATGCACGACGACACCGCCCTGCGCCGCAACCGGACCGCCAGAAAGCGAGGTTCCCGCACCTCGAATTGTCACGGGGACATTGATGCTCCGCGAGTCTCGCAGCAGTGCGACCAGTTCGTCTGCATCCGCTGGAATCACGACTGCGTCCGGGCGAAACGTCTTGTAGCCCAGCCCATCAGCGTCATAGCCCGCAAGTTGCGCCGGTGCCGTCAATACTCGTCCCCGACGAATCGACTGTTTCAGTCGCGTCCCTAGGTTTAGAACATTCATTGCATAGTTCTCCGTCGACCGTTCCACTCACGATGCGAGGATTGTCTCAGGTGTGAATGTGTTCTTCCAGCGGTCTATAGTGGTAAATCATCCAGCCGATCGAACCCACGAGCAGAGCTCCGACATAGATCTTAAACATCGGATCCCATTGTGCGCGGCCGGTGAGGTCCATCGCTTTTTGTCGGTCGGCGAACCAGCCCACGAAGTACTGGGAAGCCACGGCACCGAACTGCCCAACCATGTTCATCAGTCCAAACAGTGTTCCCACATACTGGCCGCTTTGTTCGATCGCTGAAGACCACCAGTTCGGCAGAGTTAGCTGCACACAGAAGCACGAAATCGCTGCAAGTGCAGAAAGCACGAGCGGTGTTGCATCGACGCCTAATTGGGTTGCGATCAGACGCACGATCGATGCTGAGGAAAGTAAATCTGTTGTTTTCGGATTGACTGCGATCCAGAGCACAAGAGCGGCCGTGGCAAATGCCGCACTACAGAAGATTTTTCGACGCCGAACCGGCGAACGGCCACCCTTTACAAATTTGTCGGCAATGACGCCGCCCAGCAACACACCCAGTGCAGCTCCGGCCAAAGCCAGAGATGTGAGTTTTCCCGACTGAACATTGGTCTGACCATGTGCGGACTGAAGATATTTGGTGAACCAAGAGAAGTAAAAATACGCATTGAATGAGCTGACCATGATCAGAAAGCTCAGTATGTAGATGCCGCTGTTCGTGAACACTCGCCTCCATGGAACGAGGGGACGGACCGCGGGCGGTGCGGAACCGCCGCCATCACGGATAAACGCCAGCTCCGATGCATTGACAGCAGAATGTTGGCCCGGGTCGTCTCGAAACCAGAGCCAGAATCCTGTCGCCCAAATGATGCCGATTCCACCAAATATGACAAACGTCCATCGCCATCCGACACGCTCAATAAGTTCGGCTGCAAGAAACGGGGACACGGCTCCACCAATGAGTGCCACGGACAGCATCAGCCCCTGAAAACGTCCGCGTTCGTGCTTGGGAAACCATCGTGTATAAATCCGGGCAGCGTTGGGATACGCGCCTGCCTCACCAACGCCAAAAAAGAACCTGACGATCAGCAGTGACCAGAATCCGGCTCCGGCTCCTGTGAGTGCCGTAAATATCGACCACCAAACAGTAATTCGCGTCAGTATTGCCCGTGCCCCGATCAATTCTCCCCAGTGGCCCGTGGGGACTTCAAAGAATGCATAGGCAATTGTGAATGCCATGTGCAGGTAGCTAACCTGTACGTTCGTCAGCTTGAACTCTTCCTGAATCTTTGGTGCGGCCTGCGCCCATCCGACACGATCAAGATAAAGGACAGCGGCCATCGAGCAGAGCCAAAATACGGTGAGATACCGCGCCTTCGTAGGCTGTTCTGAAATTGGCATGAGTTGTTCAGTCATGGATTCTGACTGCCTTTGAGTGTTTTACCGCGGACCAGAAACATTGTCCATGATCTTGCCTTTCCAGTCCATCCACGGACTTTGACCTTTCCACTTAAATCAGCCTGAGACCAGTTTGAGGCCGTGAATGGTTACGATTAATATCGGAGCATAACTCATCTGTCGATCCACCATATCAATAACTCCCGCGCTCTCTCGATTCGCCTGCTGACTCCGGGGCGGTTTGGCTGGCATCTGATAGCTTACACTTTTCGCTCGTTCTGATATTCTCGATTCAGATTGGTGAAAGAGAACATTTTTGCAGACGGAACGCAAAATTAACTTTAATGAGGCCGCCATGAATCGACTCGCCACAACCAATCGTCGCAGTTTCCTGACAGCAGTAGCCGCCACGGCCCTGACCTCCGGAACGAGGATCGAATCGGCAATTGTTCCTGCTGAGCGTCTGCTGATCGATACGCACGTTGAGGTCTGGACACTCGACAGTCGCTTTCCATTTAATCACCCTGAAGCAGGGAACAAGTTGAATGTGTCGATGGCTGCACCCATCGAAAATCAGGTCGAACAGATGAAAGATTTTGGGCTCAAGTACGCTGTACTCATCAATCCTCGCTATTTTGGCTGGGACAATTCCTATATCGCTCATTGTCTGAAAACGTATCCGCAAATGTTCGTTGCTCATGGATTAATCAACCCCATGGATCCAGGGGTTGCTGACAAACTTCGGTACTGGATCACAGAACATGGTTTTCAGGGGATGCGATTCAGTCCGATCTATCATCCCGATTCCACATGGTTGAATTCACGGGAACACTATCCGCTGTGGAAGACCGCAGAAGAACTGGGGGCGGTTTTTAATTACTATATTGCTCCTCACCAGATGCCCATGCTGGAAGACATGGCAGAGCGTTTCCCGGGCGTCAAGATTGTCGTTGACCATGCCGGTAAGCCGGACCTAAAGTCGAAAGACTGCTGGCCGGAGTTCCGAAAGATGTTTCGATTGAAACGATTTCCGCAGGTTTGGATCAGCAATTCAGAACCCTACGAAATGACAGAAACCAAACAGTACCCATATGAAGATACGTGGCCGTTCTATCAAGCTATCTACGAAGAGTTCGGTGGAAAACAACTGATCTGGGGCACGGGATATCCTCGTCCTCGCTGGGAACTTCCAATGGACAAAGAGCTGGAATTTGTCGATCGATATTGCAGCTTCTACACTGCCGAAGATCGAAACCTGATGCTCGGTCAGAATGCGCTCCGGATCTGGAAGTTCCCTGTGGCTGTCTGAGTTCTGCTGGAAGACAAACCGAACCAAGTGATTCCACAGGGAATGATTCCAGGAAGTACTGCCGCGCATTCATAAAGCGGTCGTTTGAACAGTGGCAACTCTGTCGATAAGTATGTCATGACTGAACAGTTTACCGGGAAACGTGCAATGGCTGGCTATATGAAGATTAGTGAATCGTCGATTTCTGTTTGCCGCTCTTTGCCAGTGTGGCTCACGATGCTCTCCATCGCGTTAGGATTGACGTTCACTGCCCATGCGCAGGATCGTCAAACCACTCTAGGATCGGTTCACCTTTCACTTGATCAACCAATGTCTCCGCCCGCCTGGGCACTCCTGGAACGCGAACTGCTTCGCACCCAGACGGATGCTTGCCGGGAATTCTTCGAAAAATACTTCGATGAGCGCGGGTTTCTGCTGTGTGTTGAACGCTGGGGTGGTAATGACGGCCCGGATGATGCTCCCGAAAACGTAGGCGACTGGCCGATGCTGCACGCACTTGGCGGTGCGGAGGAAATCCTCCAGATGTACAAGAAAGCCTGGGAGGGACATTTAAGGCAATACACACTGGCCAAAACGACCGAAGTCCCGTTCGCTCGAGATGGTATGTATTACAAAGAATTTCCGGTCATGATGGACTGGCTTCATAATGGGGAAGGCCTGCGAGTTTTCAATCTTCAGGGGTTGTCCGATCCCGGCGACCGACGACTGGAACAGAGGATTCGACGATTTGCGGGATTCTATATGAACGAAGATCCCGGTGCTCCAAACTATGACCCGCAGCACAAAATCATTCGGAGCCTGCTGAATGGCAGTCGAGGCCCGATGCTGCGAAAAGCCACGGGCCTGGACTGGGCTGGTGATCCGCTCGAAGTGGAGAATCGCTTTGAAGCACTGCATGGAGAGCGCACTTACGACGAAATGATCGCGCATTTTAAAGACTACAACGACGTTGCTGGCGATCATCCGCAGAATCTTAGCGCGACAACACTCGCTGCCAACGCCTATATGCTGACGGGGGAAGACAAATATAAAGCGTGGCTGCTCGAATACGTGGACGCATGGGTTGAACGGATCAAAGCGAATGAGGGAATTATCCCCTCTAACATCGGGCTTGATGGAGTGCCAGGAAGTGCCGCCGGGGGGAAATGGTACGGCGGTGTTTACGGTTGGGGATTCTCCGTCGTCGTTCCACAGACCGGTGAGATTGGCCATCGCAATACGGTCAGTCGCGGCGTGATTGGATTTGGAAACGCCCTCCTGTTGACTGGAGAGCGACGGTACGTCGATGTCTGGACCAGCATGATTGACACCATCAATGCCAACCGAAAGGTCGTTGACGGGAAAACCGTGTATCCGAGAATGTACGGCGATGAGGGATGGTATTCGTTTTCGGAATCTCCCTGGGCCGAAGGTGCGCTGGAATGCTACTTCTGGACTTGCGCCGCAAAAGATCGCGCGCGAGTCAGCGGCAACGGATGGCTGGATTATTTGGACGGTAAAAACTCCGGATATCCGGAAGCCGCTTTGCGATCGGATGTTGAAAAGGTAAGAAAAACGGTGGCTGACATGCGTCAGGATCACAGTACACCGGATACTCGCTTGTCAGACAATCCGATGCAGTACAATCCGGCCACGGTGGGTGCGTTAAGAGAACTGATGATGGCCGGTCTGGACCCAGGGCGTGGCGGCGGACCGTTGCATTGTCGAGTTCGCTGGTTTGATCCGGATGAACGACGTGCCGGAATCCCGCAGGATGTCGCTGTCCTCATTGACGAAATGAAGGACGAACAGTTTTCCCTGACCCTGATCAATCTGAGTCCAACCAAGGATCGGCACGTCATTATGCAGGGCGGTGCCTATGGGGAACACCTGCTGACTGCGGTTGAAATCGATGGCAAGACCACTTCCGTCAACGGTCCTCTGCTGAACATTCATCTGGCTCCCGGCGCTGGCCAGCGACTTGTTGTACGGAACAAGAGGTATGCCTGCCAACCCACGCTGACATTCCCATGGGATCGGTGGTAACCCAGTCGATGCCCAGCCTGTGGATGGTGCGGAAGCTTACGGAAAACGATGTTTCATGAAGATTGATCGGATCGATCTGTTTCATGTCGCGATGCCGCTGATTTATCCGTGGCGAACGGCATATGGTGAGGATGCTGCCATTCATTCCGTTCTGTGCCGGATGAATAGTGGCTCGTGTTATGGCTGGGGAGAAGCTGCGCCGTTCGCGGCCCCCTGTTACAGTCCCGAATGGGCAGGGGGGGCCTTTGCCGCAGCACGTGACTGGCTGGCCCCGGCATTGATCGGCAAGTCGCTTCGAAGCGGCAGCGAACTCCAGCAGGAACTCCGGATCTTTAAAGGGAATCCATTCGCAAAAGCGGCGCTTGACACGGCCTGGTGGAGCCTGCACTGTCAGAGCGAAAATCAGTTGCTGCACAAGGCCCTTGGTGCGACTCGCGCAGAAGTCACCGTCGGCGCGGACTTTGGTGTCATGGATTCGATTGCCGAATTGCTGGACGCGGTGTCGGGGGCCGTGGACGAGAAATTTCCTCGAGTCAAACTGAAGTTTCGTCCTGGTTGGGATGTGCCCATGTTGGCCGCCGTCCGAAAGCGATTTCCGGAACAGGTCTTCCATATCGACTGCAACAGCGGTTATCGGCTGCAGGACGCAGAATTGTTTCGTCAGGTCGATGAGTTCAACCTCGCCATGATTGAACAGCCTCTAGCCTATGATGACCTGCTGGATCATGCGAAACTGCAGACGCAGATACGAACCCCGGTCTGTCTGGATGAAAGCATTATCTCGACGGATAGAATGCGACAGTCGCTCGAACTTTCCAGTTGCCGCTACGTGAATATTAAACCGGGGCGAGTCGGCGGCCTGACGAATGCGGTCGTGATCCACGATATGTGCCGTGAGGCCGGAATTCCCTGCTGGGTCGGCGGTATGCTGGAAAGCGCTGTCGGATCAGCACACTGTGCCGCGCTCGCTATGCTGGACAATTTTACCTATCCGCCGGACATTTTTCCCAGCAGCCGTTTTTATATAGATGATCTGTCTGACCCGCCTCTGGAGCTGCATCGCAATTCTGCAGGTATTCCGTCAGTGAGACCTCCATCAGGCTTGCCAGAGCCGGTTACTGAACGCCTGCAGGCTCTTACACTTCAGACTGCTGTTGTCAAACTCTGAAATGAGAACCTAATGATTTATCGAAAACTCGGTCGCAATGGTATTCGCGTCTCTCCAATTTGCCTTGGCACAATGATGTTCGGCGGACAAACGACCGAAGCGGATTCCATCCGCATTGTGCACAAGGCCGTTGATCAGGGAATTAACTTTGTCGATACGGCCAATATGTATAACGCTGGTCAGTCGGAGATTGTTGTTGGAAAGGCGATTGCGGATCGCCGGGATCAGGTGGTGCTGGCCACAAAGGGGCGGCAGTCTGTGGGATCTGGCCCCAACGATTCGGGAGCCGGACGTCTGCATTTAATGCGGGAACTGGATCGCAGTCTAACGCGGATGCAGGTGGACGTGATTGATCTCTACTATCTGCACGCTCCCGATACCGACACGCCGATCGAAGAAACGCTGAGGACACTTGAGGATATGGTGCGTAGCGGCAAAGTGCGATACATCGCCTGCTCCAACTTCCGTGCGTGGCAACTTTGCGAAGCCCTGTGGACCAGCGACAAACACAATCTTTCAAAGTTTGTATGCGTGCAGCCTCTCTATAATATCGTCAATCGTGATATTGAAGTGGAGCTGCTGCCGCTGTGCCGGGAACACGGTGTCGGCGTGGTCAGCTATAGCCCACTGGCACGAGGAATCCTAAGTGGAAAATACCGACGGGGTGAATCCTTTCCTGAAAACAGTCGAGCGGCTCGACGCGATCCCCGGATGCTGCAGGCTGAGATGAGGGACGATAGTTTGCGAATCGCCGAACAGATTGCGATTCACTGTGAGGCAAAAGGAATTAGCAGTTCTCAGTTTGCACTGGCATGGTGTCTGGCAAATCCTGTGCTGTCTTCAGTAGTAATCGGTCCTCGGACTGAAGAGCAGTTCGACGACAACATGAAGTGCCTGAACATTCAGATCACCGACAACGATGAATCGTTTGTTGATTCGCTCGTCCCGCCGGGCGAGCACAGTGGCCAAGGATTCCAGGATAAGGCCTATCCGATTACGGGACGCACACGAGCATAACCACAAGGAACACAGTGCTCTGTCAGACCTTGATTTTATTTTGGCGTGGATCCTAAGAAGGTGGCTACGCTCCGAACTCAGGGATAACACACTGATCGTCTTCTCGTTCGGCCACCGGAGTGAAACCAATTCCGCCGAGTTCCGACAGTGTCTTCATGATCAGGTCAGTTGCCTCCGCCAACTCTTCGTGTCCGTTTTTTTTGTCATACCATGCGGACAGGTCAACAGGCGTTCCGTACGTCAGCGTCACATGCGTTCTAATAAAGAAGGAACCGAGCATCGACTTGCCGCGTGGCGCATTGTGAATAAAAACCGGGATTACGGGTGCTTTCGATTTGATAGCCAGCCAGGCAACACCGGTGCCGCCGGGGAGCAGTCGTTCATCGGGACTTTCCCGATTCAGGCGGCCTTCCGGAAACAGTCCGAGCAGGTGACCGGCCTCCAGTCGCTTCAATGCTGCTCGAATCGGCTTGGTATCTCGAGCACTCCGTTCGACCGGGATACTTTCCATCGCCCGACAGACCCAGTTCACGATGCCTGGTTTCTGATAGAACTCCTTCGCCATCATAAAGCCAATCACCCGCACGCGAGGTTTGCGGAAGTGAGCAAAATGACGATGCCAGATCAAAATGGGATCAACCGGACTGGTATGATTGGCTACGATAATTGCCGAGCCGGATTCGGGCAACGGAGACACGTTCGTCGTTGTACAGCTGGCGAAAAGTACCCGATGCACGACGGCGATCTGATAGCACACCCACGCACGCCAACCGGCAGCACATGTCACAGCGCGGACCGCGACAACAGCCACGACCGGAACCGCGGCACAGAGTGTCCAGAAAATGAATGCTCGCCACTCCATTGCCCTTTATCCGTCAGCCGTACGTCGCTTGACGTCGGTGAGTCAAATCGTTTCCGGATTTCGCTGCAGTGTCGGATCGTCAATTCGTCCGACAACAAGTGACACATTGTGGCCGCCAAATCCAAAACTGTTATTGATCGCGTATTTGACCTTTTTCTCAATGGCCTTGTTCGGAATATAGTTCAGATCGCAGGCAGGGTCCGGAGTATTGTAATTGATTGTGGGTGGCAGAATTCCTGTCGTCAACGCCAATACGCAGGCCGACATTTCGATGGCACACGCAGCACCGATCATGTGCCCCAGCATGCTTTTTGTCGAACTGATATGCAGCCGCCGTGCGTCATTTCCAAAGACGGATTTCAACGCGACGGTTTCCATCGAATCGTTATAGACTGTGCTTGTTCCGTGCGCGTTGACGTACACGTCGTCAGCGATCGCAGCAGGATTGAGACCGGCTTTCTGCAGCGCCGCGTTAATGGCTTTAATCGCCTGACGCCCTTCGGGATCAGGCTGAACCAGGTGGTAGGCATCCGTGGTCGAGCGACCGGAAAGCACTTCTCCCCATGCTTTGCCGCCACGTCGGCGCAGATGGTCTTCGGTTTCAAAGATCAGAACAGAGGCCCCTTCGGCCATGATGAAGCCTCCACGATCTGCATCGAATGGCCGCATGGATTCCTTTGGTCGGTCATTCATCGTCTTGTTCATGGCCTTCATGTTGACGAACGACGAAATACCCAGCCGCGTCAATGACGCTTCAGTTCCTCCGGTGATGACAAAGTCTGCGTCCCCGCGACGCAGAAACTCCATCGCGTCGATCATCGCGTGGCCGGACGATGAACACGCACTGCTGGTTGTGTAGCACGTTCCCTGCACACCGAACGCCAGACTGATATTTCCCGGTGGTGCGTTCGGCATCAGCATTGGAATGGTGAACGGACTGACGCGCGACGGCCCTTTTGTGAGCAGCCGCTCCATCTGCGTTTCGTAGGTCTCCAGACCCGCCAAACCAGCGCCGATAATCACGGCTGCGTTTTCACCGATATCCCTTGTCGGCAATCCGGCGTCTTCCAGAGCCTCGTGAGCGGCATGGACAGCGAACTGACTGGCGCGATCCATCTTGCGAGTGGAGACAAGATCGTTGACGTTGATGCGGCTGTTGTCCAGATTCCGCACTTCGCCGCCGATCACGACTTCCATATCGCGGATGTCATGCTCTGTCATGCGGTCGATGCCACATTGCGCGGATGTCAGATTTTTCCAGAACGTGCGTCGATCGTTTCCAAGACAACTGACGACGCCGATTCCTGAGATGAAAATGCGCTGCATGCGAATGATCCGAAGTCCTGGAGTTCCGATTCGACAGTTCCTGTAACCTGACCAGATTGCCGCTGCGGCGATTCCGAAATTCCGTCAGGTTGTCTGCGCACAACATGTGTGCGTGCGCGTACTACAGCAAACGCCCGGCGGACTTCAACCCCGACAGAACCCGTCCGCACTCAAATCCCGACGAAAACCGGCCAAACCCCAAATTTTTCACGGGAAAGTTGAGATGGACAGTCTTCTGGTCTTCAAATCAGCCGACATTTCGCAGGTTGCGACATTCCCATCCGAAGTTTTCATTTCGGAACCAATTCCCCCACAAACTCAGAAGTACCGCGCTCAACAGTAACTGCCGGAATTACATTCATGCCGGAAAGCCACAAGTCGTAAAAAAGCCTCAACACCTTTGCAGATGCTAGGCCTGAATTGATGCTTCATGAAATCGGAATACAGCACTCACGCCGATCCTCGTCGGATCTGTCGATCAGGCTTCTTCCAGTTCCACATTCCAGTACGCCTCGCTCACGAACTTCGACCAGCTTTCGATCCGCACACCGTGCGGAGCGTAGAGCGGGTTCCACAGCGGTCGCGTTGGTGTGCCCCGGAGTGGCATGCCAGCCTGTTCCGGAGTGCGGTTCGCCTTACGTGTGTTGCAGTCGATGCAAGCCAGCACGCAGTTCATCCAGCTTGAAAGCCCGCCGCGTGAGCGAGGCATCACATGGTCGATCGTCAATTCTTCGCTGCCGGGCTTGCAACCGCAATACTGGCACATGAAGCCATCTCGCTTGAATACGTTGCGCCGACTGAATGCTACGATCTTGACCGGAAGTCGATCGTAGCGCGTGAGCGTGATGACTTCCGGAACTTTCAGTGTCAGCCACTGTGTCCGGATGACAGGATCGCCTTCGGCTGGACGAATTCTGGCCCAGTCTTCCCAGCCGTAAATCTGGAAATTGGCTGGATCGACGATCCGAGCGGATTCGTTCCAAACCTTGATTAACGAACGCGCGACCGTCGAGACAGCAACTGGTTGCCAATTGCGATTCAGTACCAAAGTCGGTCGTTCCAGAACAGAACTGGACATCGCAGTCACCTGCCGTTTCCGAGCCTATCCACAGAGAATATCAAGAGTTGCCGATCCATCAGCGAGAAGGCTCAGCCACGCAAATGAAGCA
This sequence comes from Planctomycetaceae bacterium, assembly GCA_947476295.1. GTDB lineage: Bacteria > Planctomycetota > Planctomycetia > Planctomycetales > Planctomycetaceae > SXXK01. Next base: position 38,060 of record CANJQC010000022.1, read on the forward strand.
TACGCACACTAGGGGGCGCTTGCCAACGACATCACAGGTTTTTTAATCGCCACGCGGAAACAGCCTGTTTTTGCAGCGTGAATTCACAATGAGGCCATGAAATAAACAATGTCTGCGTGTGCAAAAATGTCTATGACCGGATCAACCATCGACTTCACTTAATATCGTACTTATTCTTAACACCGCTGGCACAAGAATACTGACTGGCGACCGCCTTGCACTACTGCAGAGACACGCGGTAATGGGCGCGGTTCAGCCTCAAGGCCGGGAAAGCGATTTGCCGCAACTGGGGCTTGACATTTCGTTGCCGGTTTCAACCCGCAAGGCTACGCTTCCGAGCTATCGCCAGCAGAACCTGCACTCGGCGACTTCTTGATGCGGTACAGCAGTTCTTCACCCATCTTGCCGCTGCACTTCGGGCACTTGGCTTTTGCGATACCTTTGCCGTTGGCTCCGCCCAGCTTGTTTTTCTTGCGGCCTTCTTCGCTGATGACCGCAGTACACGCTTTGCAGCGGTAGCCCGACAATTCCAGTTCAAACGCAGGATCCTGCTGGTAATATTTGAGGCTGCGGACAGACTCCACGCGACTCTGATTGATAAAGCAGTTCAGATTATCTGACTTGTCGGTTTCTGGAACGCCATTTTCGGTCGCAGGCAGCTCCAGCTTAAAATTCTTCTTCAAGACTTCGTGCAGTGCGCGAAACGTAGTCAGGCTTGTCGAACAGTACGCCTGCTGCCCATCATCGGAAGCAATCGGGAGAAAGATGGCAATGCATCCGTCGCCGAAGACCGGAACACCAGCAAACATCGATTCCTGGGCCTTCAAAATCGGCTGCGCCAGGCGGATTCCGGAAACATGATCGGCAGGGATCGTATACACAGAGACATCGGTCAATGTGCTGAAATCACCAACTGTAGAAATGAGTTCCCGAATCTGTTTTCGCTGCTCGGTGCGATCAGTTTTCGGAGCTTTCCCCAGAAGTCCACGTTTCTTTTTGTCGGTCCCGGTGAATGCGATCACGACAATTTGCGAATCGGCTATTGCCAGATCTGCATCAATAAATTTATCGGCGATGCTGCCGGGTTTCAACACGATGGACGTTGGTGCAACGCGGAAGAAACGCACTCCTTCAATCCACTTCAATGCCAGTTTTGCGGCGGCAGGTTTGTCCTCTTTCTTTATCAGCTTGCGACGAATCTGAGGCACATTGACCGGTTGCTTGCACTGGCGGCATCGTACAACTTTGCCCGCCTGATCGTCGTTGACTCGAATCCAAGCACCGCATTTGCAGGGTACCAGCATTTGCTTTCGCTGACGTTCCACGATTTTATCACCGCGTCGCTTCTCGACTTCGCGTTCTTCCTGCAGCGCGATCGACAGCAAGTCGCCTTCGATCGGCTTAGATCCCGCATCGGGCCCCGAAGGAGTCTCTGCTGATGCCAAATCTGCTGCGCCAGTCGTTTCTGACTTCGTCGGTTTTCCACCCGGTGTCGTATTTTGAGGCTTGTCCGGACCATGAGCAAGGGGTGCTGTCTCGGCTTCCTGAGCAGCACCTGAGCCGGTCCCGCGGTCGTCGGACAACACAAAACTTTCGGCATCGTATGCTTTTGGAACTGAGTCTTTGGACTTGTCATCGCGAGGCGGCAGATAGTCGGTTCGTTCTGCCAATGGAATTGTGCTGTAAATAATCTGCTGGGGACTCGCAGTCATGCCGCGGTAGAGAGCCGCAATATCCTCACGCATGAATCCGTTACAGTTCCAGCAGCGGACGAGCCCTGTCCGAACCAATTCTCCACAGTGGGGGCACGGATCAACAAGGAGTGCGCTCTTCATTGTGCCGACATCGACGCCCTCTGACGCCTGGGAACTCCTCCGCTCGTAGAAGACGTGGCCGCATTCCGGACACTGGGCTGTGTCGGAAAGAATGAGTAATTTGCATCCAGGACAGGATCGAATGACGGTCGACATTATCAGTCCGTGTATTTGCCGCAGCCGCTTCCACGATTTGGAAAACCGAATCCTGTAGAAGTCGCCGACGAGCCCTCGATATTGTTAAAAAATCAAAATCGCTGCACACACAAGCAAGTCATCATGAACCACTTCGGACGCCGAAGTCCGAGTTTTCCGTTTCTCTAGGGAAAATTGGATGAAATCCGTACTTTCTTTACAGCAAATTCAGACCATTTGAAAGAACTGTTCACCCCTAATAATTGCGAATCACCAACTTCCGGCGGCAAACTGTACTTTTGTTCTGTGTGTGGCGGGCTTCCTGCTACACAGAATTCGAATGGCAACAAACCTTACGTTCCCGCCAGCACGCTGCAAACATGAGCGACGCGATCCACTAATGGCAGCACTTGCGGTGCATAAATTGTCGTGAAACCTTTGGCCGTGCGATGGATGTCCAACGCGGTTTGAGATTCCCAGCGTTCGATCAGAATGAAGGTACCCGACACCGTTTGAGATTCAAACGCTTCAAACCGGACACATCCCGGTTCCTGCCGTGATAGATTCACCTGCATCGCAAGTAACGTTCGCAGGTCAGCAACGCGGCTGATATCTTTGGCTGACAGGACGACGGTGATATCGATCATGGTATTTTCGCTTTCAATGTGTTGTACTGTCTTGACGAAGGGGAATGCTTGCGAGAAACAGTCTGCCACTCGCATCCCAGGCGCCCCGCAAACTTCTGACAATTCCATCACTGTCTGCCGAGTGATACGCAATGGCAATGGTAAAACGCATATTTGATGTGATCGTTTCGGGGTTCGCGATGATAGTGCTTTCGCCCGTCGTCGTACTGGCATACTTTGGCGTGCGACTGACAAGTTCCGGGCCCGCCATTTACCTCGCTCTTCGCGTAGGTCGTGGCGGTGACGTGTTTACGATGCACAAATTCCGAACGATGCATGTCGGCTCCGGTTCAGGCAGCGTCATTACCGGAACAAACGATTCGCGAGTGTTCTTCGTCGGTCGAATCCTTCGCGCGCTAAAAATTGATGAGTTGCCACAGTTGTACGATGTGCTCATGGGAAAAATGTCGATTATCGGACCGCGTCCGGAAGATCCGAAGATCGTCGCACAGTATTATTCCCCTCTGTCTCGGGAAACTCTGAGCGTTGCTCCGGGCCTGTCAAGTCCGGGGAGTATCTATTACTATACGCACAGTCATCTCCACCTAGACGACAACGATCCGGAACGATCATATGTCGAGAAGTTGCTCCCCATCAAGCTGGCTCTGGATCTGGTCTACGTCCGCCGCGCGTCGTTATGGTACGACGTAACGATCATTCTGAAGACAGTTGGAACGATCCTGCTGATCGGACTTGGCAAACGACAATTCTCAGAACCCCCGGAACTCGCCGAGGCCCGAAAATTAATGGAGAATGCTGACTCACCGCTGGTCATGCTCAATTCACCACAGGGACTGTCATGACTCGAGGTTGTTTGTCGAAGTACCATTGCTTTGCCAGCGGACGTTGCGGAGTCGGTTTCTGAGGCACCGTGAAGGTGGCCGGGACAACTCCGTCGTCGTTCGTCATCCGATTATCGGCGGTGCTGGCACGGCCTCCGAACAGTCGCACGAGCGATTGAATACGTGGATCCTGCTTGCTGCTGAACGAGCCCACTGTGACGATCGAACGATAATGGTCGTGAAAAACCCAGGCTTCGTAGTCTGCATCATATCCATGCTTCGAAGCTGTCCGCAGGGCTTTCGCCAGAGTGATGGCTTCTTCGGCACATGCGTCGAGATTTGATCCGATGTTCTTTTCAAACAAGGACATCGCCTTTGTCGAGGATTGGTTACCGACCTGCATGACACTGCCGCCGGCAAATGTCGCGACCTGCAGCGTATACTTACCCTTGTTCTGGAGTAACGAATACTGTTGCCCGGAATTCAGATCGACGACAAAGTCTTCCAGTTTCCTGTTCTGAATTTCCCCGTTATAGATCGGGTTGATGGTCAGAATCGCGCCACCGAACGGACTTGGCTGCCCTGGCGTTTTCGCAAACAGTCCGCCCTTCTTTTCATCCACGATCGAAGAATTATATTTCTTCTTGATCCACTTCAGGACGTCCTGTGCCTGTTCGTCGTCGATCGACTTAAAGTTGCCGGCGAGCACGCAGATTTCTCCCTGACGTGCGATCACACGGCGCGCGGCATTTTGAACTGAATTTACGCCATCAACATCATCGGTTTCCTCATCGACAGAATATGTGTACGCAGGAATGCCTTTCGTGCGAAGTTCGTACACGATGGTGTCCGCTGCTTCCCAGGCCGTAAGTCCACTGATGTGATTTGCACCTTTCACGTCGCTCAACGATGCCACCATGATCATCCACGGGCCGTGCTGGTTTGTGAGTTTGTAGCGTTTGCCCTGAATGGCTTCAGTGCGACCGCAGTACGCGGTGCCGGAGACCGTCAGCATGGCGAGGAAGACAAGCGTGATATTTCGGAAGGCGTTCATTGCGAGTTCCTTCTTAGAACAGATCGTCGAAGTTGCCGAGTTCGATTTCAGGGTTAATGATCCGATCCGGCTAAACGGGCTGCGAGTATGCCATGTCAGGCGGCAGTTGCATAAGTCAGGTTTTGCGATTTGCAGCCGTGTGGGCAGGTTGGGCCCCGCCGAGTCGCCCCGCATCCGCAACTTCTGCCGAAGTGCATTGTTTCGCAGCATTTTCTGCCCGTCGCGTCGATGACAGCGACCCCTGCATGCGATGCACGCATAGGACTTACATCGGGAATGCCTGGACAATGACAATGACGACAATGTTTTCGATTCAAATCTCTCTCGCCGTGAACTCGCTCTCGATCCGTGTTCGGATCTCATCACGCACACGCCGGAACTCCGACATCTGTTCTGCTTCGGAACCTTTGACATGAAACGGATCATCAAACGGCCACTGCCAGCGTTCAACGTTCGCCGGAAATACAGGGCAGTTTTCATCGGCCGTGGAACAGACTCCAATCACAACATCCGGTGGCGTTCCCAGCGGCGGAAGAAAATCACGAATCGATTTGCTCGCCTGACTGGAAATATCAATTCCACATTCCGCCATGACTGTTACCGCCCGCGGATGTACGTAGCCCGCAGGCTTCGCGCCCGCTGACAGTGATTCAAATTGATCGCCGAACAGATGCCGCAGAAAACCTTCCGCCATCTGGCTGCGACAGGAATTGCCCGTGCAGAGAAAAAGAATGCGTTTGGAAGTCGCCATAAAACTTGCACCGTTCAATCGCTGGGAATTCAGAAAGTATTCAAATGGACTTCAGGCTGCTTCTGAACGCTTCGCCTCATTAAGTGAATGCAATTCGGTCGTCAAGACGCCGTTCAGCGTTTCTTCGAGGCGCTGCAGAATGTCGGCGACCAGCGCCCCGTCCATGATGCGATGATCGTAGGCGAGTGTGACTCGCGCCGTGCCGTTTTCATCCAAGGGCCCGAAAGTCAGGCAACTGGTGTGAATCGACGGCGGCAACTGGATCTCAGCCCCGCGACCAGCCAGCGTAGACAGGAAAAATGTCCCAAGGCGTTTTGCACGGGAGACCGTCGCCACATTCAAATTCCACCACCAGATCATCCGACGAAAGACCGTTGGCAGCCCCGCAAGCTGAAGCTGCTTACGAAACACTTCACGCACGTTACCGTCACGAAATCGATTGATGGTGCACTGTAACTCCGCCAGCGATTTCGATTGCGGAGCTGCAATTTGCCCCCAGAACAACCACGGTTCACCAACCATTTCCCGCTGCACTGTCAGCGTCGCCACACTGGTTGTGTGTTGATACAAGTGAGCCCACGGCCACCGATACCACGTCTGCCGCAATTCAGGAATCTCCTGAGCGACGATCGCAAACGCTTTCAGAAACAATGCTGGCCATGAAACACGTTCTGCGCAGGCATTTCGTGCGTCAGAAACATCGGCAAGATTCATACGGCGATCATGAGCGCACAGAGGAATGGCCCGATGAAAATACAACAGATCCCAGCTCAGCCGCCGACTGGCAGGAACTCTGATCCTCCGCCCGTTTCGCACATCCGTCATGTGTTGACACTCCAATTCCTGTCGCCACGATCGTGAGACCATAGGCCAGCGCCGCCATTCCGCCGTTGAGGCACTTTACAATCATGCTCGATCAACCGAAAGATCGTCTTTCCGTCCAAATCAATTTCGAGTGCCACCGAGACCGCTTTCTCTATTCGACTGCGTGAATACGTCCGTCTTCCATGTTGATAATACGATCTGCGATGTCCAAGATTCGCGGGTCGTGAGTCACCATCAGAATCGGGCAGCTCCGATTCCGCGCCAACTCCTGCAACAATGTGACGACATCGCGCCCCGAGTGACTGTCAAGCGCAGCGGTAGGTTCGTCGGCAAGAATCAGGCTGGGACCTGTTACCAAAGCACGTGCCACGGCGACTCGCTGTTTCTGGCCGCCTGAAAGTCGTGCCGGATGGTAGTCAAGTCGATCACCAAGCCCCACACTTGTTAACAATTCTGCAGTCAGGCGTGATGCTTCGCTGCGACTGACTTCGGGATGCAACTGAAACATCAATTCCACATTTTGCCGTGCCGTCATAAATGGTAACAGGTTGTGTTGCTGAAAGATGAATCCGATCTCTCGCCGAACCTGCACAAAGTCATCCATAGTGGCGCTGTGAAGATGTCGTGACAGGACCTCCAGTTCCCCATCCCGCACTTTTCGCAACGCACCGATGAGGGTCAGCAGAGTCGTCTTTCCACTGCCACTGGGGCCCGTCAGCAGTACAATTTCTCCTGCCGCAACGTCCATTGTAATATCAAACAGAACTTGTTTCTTCAGGTCACCTTCGCCAAACCAGAAGTTGACATGCCGAGAAGAAATCACCGGAGATGCCGGGAGCGTATCCGTCATGGAGATAAAGCACCTTTAAAACACATCAGCAGGGTCAGCCGTTCTGACTTTGCGGATTGCGATCATCGCTGACAAGCCGCACATCACCAGCGTCAACACAAATACGGCAACCGCTCGGGCTGCTGTCATCGAAAACTGCATTTGAATGGCATTCGTTGCCACTCGATATAAGCCAAGGGCCATCAAGAAGCCCGGAAAGTAACCCAGCAACGACAGGATCATGGCCTGACTCACGACCATTCGCAACAGATAAAAATCATTGAATCCCATCGCCTTCAGCGTAGCATATTGTGGCATGTGATTTGTCACTTCCGTATAAAGAATCTGATACACGACGACGAAGCCGATAAAGAATCCCACTGCTGCGCCCATACCGAAAATAAAATCGAGCGGAGCGTTTTCTCGAATGAAAAGAATCTCTGAGTCAACCAGTTGATCACGAGTCATCAATTTGGCTTCCTGACCAACGTAGTGTCTTAACTGATCACGCACGACTTCCGGGTTAACGCCTTTCCGAAGCCGAATCAGACCCAGATCCACAGAACCAGACTTGCGATCCGGAAACATCCGCAGAAAATTGGCAGGCGACATGAACAGGTTGCCGTCCGCGTTGATGGAAATTCCAACTTCAATCGAGTCAATAAGCCGCACTTTGCGGAGATTAACCTCCACATCGAGAGTTCCATGCTCCTTCAGTTGCTCAACAACCGGGCCGTAGTTTGTACGGCTCAGACCGTCAAAAAGAACGCGGTCGGTGAGTTCTAGCTGCTTCCCGAATCGTTCAATTCCGGGAAGATTCATCATGGGCGAATGCGGGTTGATCCCGTACATGCTGACCGGAAATTCCAGTTTGTTCCAGGGATTCCTGAACCGTCCCTGACCCATATACATTTCACCAATCTCTTCGACATCTTCGGATGAACCGAGGCGATACAGCAGGCGTCGGGGAAACTGAGCGGACGCGAAAATCGTCTTGGTCCTTGGACTGACCACCACAAGATCAGCGGTCACCCGCCGGGCTACGGCGACACTGTTATCCAAAGCACCCTGTCGAATGCCAAGTTGCACCAGCATCAGCATCACGGCAACGACCACTCCAGCGGAGGCCACAGCAAGCTTCACCTTGTTGTGGCTCAGCTGATACCACGCAACGAAAAAACTGGAGTACATGGGTGACTACAATGAATGAAAGTGATGGAGTTTCGTGGTCCCCTCCGGACGCGACTGCAGCCTCGACTCCTGCAGAGAAATGCTGATTTCTACGCGAGCATTCGATAGTCGGGCGACGTGTTCCAGATGTTCGGGATTCAGTTGAACCCGCACTTCCACGACACGCGCATCGGTGTCGCTGACCGGGTCATTTGTCAGCACCACCTTTCGCGCGACGACATGTCCAATCTCCGCGATTCGCCCCGTGAGCAGCTCTCCGGACGCATCCAACTTGATTTCGGCTTCCATGCCCACTTCGAGAATAGAGACATCTGCTTCGAAGACTTCCGCCACAGCCTGCATTTCGCGCACGCTGCCAAGTTCCAGAATTCCGACATCACTCACTCGTTCACCCGGATAGGTATGAATTCGCAAAACTCGGCCTGCGACAGGAGCCAGCAATTCGGAAGCATCGGCATCTGCATCTGCTTTCATAACAGCCGCCGCCGCCGCTAGGACGTCCTTTTCAGCCACCAGAATATCGACATCGCGAATTTCGCGTAGACTCGCAAGTTGCGCAGATGCTCGGCGAGCCTCCAGTTGCAGGCGATCGTATTCCCATTGTTTTTGATCGATCATCTCAATCGTCGTGGCATTCCGCTTCTGCAACTCTTTAACTCGCGACAGTTCACGATCTGCGACTTTTGATTGTTCTTCGGTCAGTGCAACCGCAGCTCGCTGAGCCTCGATGTCGCCAGCCTTCGCACCGGCTTTGATCTGCTGTAAGCGGGCCTGTGCAGCTTCCTGTCGAGCCTGTGCTTCCTTCAATGCCGCCGCGCGCCGAGCGTGATTGTCCAGCACAGCCAGCGTCGCCCCGGCCTCAACGTCGTCTCCTTCTTTGACGAGTAACCGTTCAACAATGGCTCCTTCGTTTCCGGATTTTGGCGTGAGCTGCAAAATCGTGCCGGCAGGTTCCAGTCGTCCCAAAGCATACACTTGAGTTCGCTTGAGAGGCGGCAACGACTCGGTCGCAGTCTTGGAGACCGCTGATGCACGAGACTTGACGTAAGCGAACGCGATGACCGCCGCAAAAACGATCATCATCAAAAATATCCAGATTCCGCGACCGCGTGAAGACCCGGAGTTCGAAGCAGAAGGACTCATGAGACCAGCCTTTCTGCGTTCGGCACGTCGCTGAACGAAAGATCCTGAGGCAGGTTCAATGAGACGGTACCGTTCGCCAATTTCACCCGAACGCGCGCTCGCAGCGCCTCGCCCACTTGCGAGATCATCGGATCATCGTTGTCAATGAGTCCCATAAACTGCCACAGAAATAATCCGTCAATCGCCAACCAGACAAGGATCTGTTCCATGCCGTCTTTCGGATCGGCCATGAAACGATTGCGCATTCGAGCGGCAAGGTCTCGAAGCGGCAGCATCGCTGTCGGACTCGTCACTGCTCCGGCCAGCATTGCCATAAAAAAGCGGCTCAGAATGTCGGCAGAAATTCCCCCATCATTCGTCCGAGTTTCCGCTTCCGGTGATTCCGGAAACAAGCAGTCCAGCAGACAACGAGCCCACCGCAACTGTGGTTCCGGATCATCGACGACCCGACGCATGAGCATGGTTTCACACTGCTCGCTGAAGTAGTCCAGCACGCCCCGAACCAGCTCGTCTTTGCTCGGAAAGTGGTACGTCACACCTCCTTTGCTGATCCCAGCCTGCTTTGCCACGTTTTCCAAGGTCATTGCCAACAATCCGTCACGGATGGCAATCTGGATAGCCGCTTCGCAGATTTTGTCTTTTGTGACCATCGTCGCCATAACTTGTTTCCAACCGAACAGTTCGTTTTACTATACTGCACGGTCGGTTTTATGAAAGCACTGTTTTTGCTGATTTTTCGCTACTGGAACTCGTCAAGCCCAACGCAGGAAAGCAGAGCATGCTGCAATGTTCCAGTAAGGGATACGCGATCCTGAAGTCCCTGCCGAAACTTCACGCTGTTCTTCATCGTTGACGGCGACTACGACAGCAGCAGTTCGGGCCATTGAGCCGACTTGGTGCCGGGGATCGGTCGGTTTTCGAGCGAGCGAAACGTGAACACGACCGACTGCTTGGATTCTGTCGAGAAATTTCGCGTGGCGGAGTGGAAGCAGCGGGCGTGGAAGAAGAGAACATCGCCTGCCTTCAGTTTGACCGGGATGGCTCGTTGAAGCAATGGCTGGTTCTGTTCTAGGTCCGTCCGCAGAAACAAAGCATCGTCTAGGCGTTCTCGCTGCGCTGGCTCAAAATGCGTCCCTCGAAGTACGCGGAGGCATCCATTGTGTGGATTTTCTTCACCCAATGCGATCCAGATATTGACGAGATCGCCGGTGGTAAAATTCCAATACCGAGTGTCCTGATGCCAGCCGGTATCGCTGCTGAATCGCGGCTGTTTTGTCATGATGCAGTTGTGGTGGATCAGCGGCATCACGATGTGCGGGCCGAGCAGTTGCTGAAGTCGCATCAGCAGGAACGGTTCCTTCACCAGCTTCGCAAACATCGGATCGCGACTGATGGCTTGGCGCAATCTGCGCGCCGTCCGCCCGCCTTCGGCATCCAGTGATTCCGGAGCGCCGGGGTAACTCAATTCGGCTTCATATTCGATGTCACCCTGATGTGCGGCCAGATCTCGCTGAGTAATGCGTTTCATGGCATCAACGCAGTCAAGCGGTATCAGTCCCCGCACCACAAGATAGCCGTCGCGCTGGAAAGTTTCGACTTCGTCCTGAATAAACTCCGTCGTAGTGGATGCGATAATTGTCATAGTTTGAAGCAGGAAACAGCACGAACTGCGACAACGGGTGAAACGGGTATTGATGGCGGCACACAGCGCCGATGATTCTCACACTCCGCAGAATTCCCGCAAGCGGACGCCGATTGAATTCTCATGGTTCGCTCCGAAGCTGTCTACTTTCGTCTGTAAGCCACTCAAACTATCGCAATTCCGGCAGTTTTGCGGTAGAACGCAGTTCAATCGGTCGCGGCCGCTATTGCGTTCGGGATTGGGTAACTCCGTGTCCGCCGAATCTTGAGGCGAGTTATGTTCGACAAATTGTTCAGCCGCAAAGGCACGTCTCATCCCAAAACTGACATTGCAAAGCGGTTCAATTTAATCGGTCGCGTAGGGCAGGGCAGCATGTCCAAGGTCTGGCGAGCCACCGATCTGCAGTCCGGTCGAACCGTTGCGTTGAAGATTCTGGAAAAGGAAAAGACGTCGAAATATGAATCTCGGTTTCAGGGCCTGAATAAACCATCCGAAGGTGAAGTCGCGGTGTCACTTCAACATCCAAATATCGTCAAGACTTACGAATTTGGCTGGACTCTTGAAGACGAAATGTTTCTTGTGATGGAATTTGTGGAAGGTGTGGGACTCGCGTTGCTGGTCGATTTGCAGAACGAAGAGATGAAGCGTTATCGACTGCGATATATGATTCAGATCGGCGAAGCCCTGAATTATTGCCATCAGCAGAACTGGATTCATCGCGATGTCTGCCCTCGTAACGTGATGATTGCCGACGGCAAGTTGGCCAAGATGATCGACTTCGGGCTGGTTGTTCCCAACACGCCGAATTTTTGCAAGCCGGGCAACCGCACGGGAACAGCCAGTTATATGGCTCCTGAATTGATCAAACGCCTGACGACCGACCAGCGACTGGACGTCTTCTCGTACGCTGTGACATGTTTTGAAATGTACACAAGGCGATTCCCGTGGGACGCGGCTCTTACGATTGACGCCGTGATGCAGCACATCAACAGGCTACCGATTCAACTGACGGATTTGGTTCCGAATATCGATGGGCAGATCGCCGCAGCCATTATGAAGGGGCTTGAAGCCGATCCGGATCGCCGCTGGAAAAACGTATCAGACATGGTGGCCGAAATTCGTGAAGCGGAAGCTCGAATGGTGCTGGCTGCGCGCAAAGCAGCGGCACAAAAGAATCCTCCAAAAGCCTTAACCGCAAAGGCCGCGTCAGATTCTGGTTCTGCGTCAGGGACGAACCAATCGATGCCACAAGCCGCCACTGCGAGCGCCGCAGAAAAGAAGGCAACCGAAAAACGTGTCGCAGCCCGAAAGAAGTCCGGGAAAAAGAACGGACAAAAGTCTCACGATGACGTTGATTTGAAGGAAATGTTCGGCGACTGAAGCAACACTGTAACTTGACTCTCCGTGTCGAGCTGCAACGCGGCCGTGTCGCAGAAAATTCAGTGCGGATTCATGAAGTATGAACACTAAACTCCTGCTTTCTGTTTTCTCCGTCGTTATCTGGGCAATGTCAAACGGATTGCTCATTGCCGCAGAACGACCGAATGTTGTTCTGATCATCACAGACGATCAGGGTTACCCTCCACTCGCTAGGCATGGTCACCCCTGGATCAGGACGCCGCATCTCGATGCACTGCACGACTCCAGCACACGGTTCAGCAGGTTCCTTGTTTGCCCGACCTGCAGTCCGACAAGATCGGCTCTCATGACCGGTCGGCACTCCATGCGAAACGGGGTGACCCACACAATCCTAGAGCGAGAACGACTGACATTGGACGCCGTGACGCTGCCTCAGGTGCTGAGTAAGGCTGGGTACAAATCCGGGATTTTTGGCAAATGGCATCTGGGTGATGAAGAACGGTATCAACCGCATCGCCGTGGATTTGACCATGCGTTCATTCACGGAGCCGGCGGGATTGGTCAGGCATACGATTGCAGTTGTGCTGACGTCCCGCACAATTCGTACTTTGATCCGGTTGTGCGTATGAACGGCAGTTTTGTAAAGACTCATGGGTTCTGTACGGACGTATTCTTCAGCGCGGCGATAGACTGGATCGATGAAGCCGAAAAGGCAGATCCGCCGTTCTTCGCCTGGATCGCAACCAATGCGCCGCATGGTCCGTATCTGGCTCCGGAGAAGAACAAGAAACGCTTTCTGGAGATGGGATTCGGCGATGAGCATGCTGCGTTTTACGGCATGATTGAAAACATTGATGACAACGTCGGACGCCTGATGAAGCATCTGGACGAGCGGGATCTGTTCAGGAACACGGTCGTCATATTCATGTCGGATAACGGTATGACGGGCGGTGGTTCCGGTAAGCCTGGCACACCATTGGGACATGACAGGGATGGGAAGGAGATCATACCCTACAACTCTCACATGCGAGGACTCAAAGGATCTCCGGATGAAGGCGGCGTGCGAGTCCCGTTCTTTGTCCGCTGGGACGGACACTGGAAAGCCGACCGCGATATCGATCGTATTGCCGGGGATATCGACGTGTTTCCTACGATTGCAGCAATCACTGGCGCAGAACTGCCGCAGAATCAGGTCGAAGGCCGCAGTTTAATTCCGCTTCTGGACAACACTCAGACTGAATGGCTTGATCGATACCTGTTTACGCATGTCGGTCGCTGGGCCACGGGCAAGGAGCCCAACGATTTCCAGTGGGAAAATTTCAGCGTTCGCAATCAGCGTTTTCGATTCGTAAACAACACCGAACTGTTCGACATGGAAACTGATCCTGGCCAGACAAAGAACGTGATCGAACAGTTCCCCGAGGTCGTCAAAGAAATCTCGACGGCCTACGACGCATGGTGGAAAGTAACGCGTCCGATGATGGTCAACGAAACCGCCCCGATGTCGCCGACCCGACCGTTCCACGAACTGTATAAATCGCAACTTGCCAAGGGTGGCATCCCGGAATGGAAGCCTTAAAGGCGAGCGTCAGCCCTCCGAGTGTTTTTTGGAGCCAAGCCAAGCCAAGCCAAGAGCTTATGGAAGTCAAGCCTCGTGACTCGGACGGCTGACGCCCTGCCGCTCGCCGGTCAGCACTTCCGCTGGCTGCGTTGACGGATGGCAGATCAAACTTCGCAGGTTGATCGTATCGTGGTCAGCATTGAGCATCACGCATCGCAGCGCCGCACCCGCGCGGATCTCGTGGCATTCAATCGGCAGTCCCAGTGCGTCGGCGGCATCAGTCGTTGCCATCGCCAGCAGTCGCGGAACCGAAATGTCAGGAAAATGCATGGCGATAAATTGCAGTTCTTTCCAGAGACTCAAATCCGGACTTGAAGCCCGGCTGTCAGTCCCTAGGACAACTCTTGCACCGGAGGCAAGCAGTTGCCGAATCGGATGCGGTCCGTGCCCGAAAAACGCATGAGTCCTCGGACAGAAGACTGTCGCTATGTTCGCATGTCGCGCCACAAATTGAATGTCATCATGTGAAAAATGGTTGCCGTGGATCGCAAGGGCGCGAGGGGCACGGACAAGCTGTTCCAGAAAATCGCGGATGCTGCGGCCGCCGGGAAAAGTTTCCGAATTCCAAAGCCCCAGCCCCCTCAGAAAATCGACA
>CANJQC010000023.1 GCA_947476295.1 Planctomycetaceae bacterium
AAGCTCGCCAGACTTTCCGCACCACCCGCCGCGCATCCCGGTCCTCAGTCAAAGCTTTCTGAGGCGGTGGGTGGTCGCAGACTCTCGCCGCAAGGTTCTGGGGTTGTTGGGCTTATAATGTTTGGGTGGGTGGCACTAAAGTAGCTTGCTTCAATGCTGCTGAGTACCAGACCAGCACCGTTAACGGTCAGACCGGCGCTGGTCACCGTGATGGTGTCATTACCGATGGTCCCGACGATTCGGACAGAATCTGTTCCGCCCAGACCATTCACAGTCAAAGGACTGTTCATTGGGAACGTTCCGAGACTTGTTACCGCTCCTCCGTTGGCGGAGACGGTGATGTTCAAAGTGCCGCTCGTGGAAGTACGTCTGACATTTCCGATTGCGGCTCCGTCGGCACTAAAACGCCGGGCAAAAATATCGGTTTCGTCGATCGTAGCACTCGGCCCCTGCCAGACCAGGACATATACTTCACGCGGCCAGGAATGAGGCTGGGTCGAATGTCTGAAAATTGTGGGTCATGAGCGACTGAAGTTTGTCTTGATGTTCACTGCCAAATCTGGATACCTGGCTATAGTTCCCGACAGATCAACGAGAATATAGACCTTCTCCGTTCTCGGGTCGATCAACGGCAATGTTTCGCCACTTTGCAGGAGCGCGTCAGACTGTTCGATTGTCAGCTTCGTTTTCGTAGCTGCAAACTTTCATAGAATGGGGCCGTCATGGCAAGCAGAACATTCAAGTGGAAGGCCGAACGAGTTTGGACATAAACTCAAGCAGTAACTCTGATCCGGTTCTCGACGGTGGTTCAGGAACATGCAAGTCCGTCCAGGACATCAATTGGTTTAGGGGCACCCACCGAATGCCAGGCCCACGGGATTCCTCATCCAGAAACAACGTTGTCAGATACACCGCCAATGGCTGCGGCAGGCCAACAACCGGCAAGACCTCCGGGTCAGAGCAGTTCACGGCAGGAGATGTCACCAGGTATTCACGACATTTGAGGGGCCTTTCGTCGTAGATCGAACACGATTCATTTTCCAGGAAAGGACACGGGATCATCAGCTTGAAATAGTTTCCGGCTCGCTCAGCCATTTCCTTGAGGCTCATCGGTTGGCGATCATCAAACAAAACGGTGTCACCTGCCTCCCGAACTCGATCTTCTGCTGCCTGGAACCGAGCAATGATTTCAGAACGACGCGGCTCCGGCATTGATTCCACCAGACGTCGAAGTCGATGCGCCTCGAACTCGGCGATTGGAACCCGCTGTCGACAACAGATTCCACAGCCAGCTTTGCAGGATATTGGCTTCCCTTGCGTCGTAAAATATTCTTGTGAGATATCGCTGCTCACTTTTACCAGAGCGCGCATAAATGGCAGAATGTTTTCCCATGTTGCCGGCCCGGATGGAACCGTCAATGTGAACTGAACTTTCTCACCGGCGATTTTGATCTCAAGGGAGTGCGATGTTACAGGCGAATCCTCCAGGCTCTCAGCATCCCGTTGTTCAGTTGGTTCGGTCATGACAGAGTTCCTTAACAAGTTCATCAACGAAGCGTCTCAATGAGACACACACGGTGCTCGATGAATCCGGTCCGTGGTTCTGTTTCGCTGCGTTTCCATTTTCCAAACGCTGTCGCAGGCAGTGTCCATATTGTACGACCACGGACAACTCCCATCGGGCTCGACCACATAAAGCCCTTCACTGGCCACGAGCAGTCATCATGCCAGAATCTCCTGGATTACGCGACCTTGTACATCGGTCAGTCGCATATCTCGACCTCCGAATCGAAATGTGAGGCGTTCATGATCTAGGCCAAGTTGCCGCAGGATTGTAGCGTGGATGTCGTGGATATCCAGCCGGTTCTCAACCGCGCTCATCCCCATTTCGTCTGTGCCGCCGTACGTCATGCCGCCGCGGATACCGCCGCCGGCCATCCAGATCGTGTACCCGCTGACGTGATGATCGCGGCCATCGGTACCGGAACTATGCGGCGTGCGACCCATCTCGCCGGCCCAGACGACCAGCGTGTCGTCCAGAAGGCCGCGGCGTTTCAGGTCAATGATGAGTGCGGAAACTGGTTGATCCGTAATCCGGGCATTCTCCGCGTGTCGCAGCTTCAGCTGCCCATGCTGATCCCAGGGCGAGTTGTTAGCGTGCGTGTTAGGGCAGGTAATCTCGACGAATCGCACGCCGGATTCGATCAGTCGTCGAGCCCGCAGGCACTGCAAAGCATAGAACTTGTCGAAGTCGTTTTCCCGATCGACACCGTAAAGACTCAACGTCTCCGCAGATTCATGTGAAACATCACAGAGTTGCGGGACGAGCGTCTGCATCCGTGCTGCTGTTTCGTAGTTGTGGATGCTTGATTCAATCGCCTCGGAATCGCCCTGTGCCCTGGCAAAGGCACCGTCCTGGTGGCGAAGGAAGTCGAGCTTGGCACGCTGTAAGTCGGGGGAATCGGCGGCCACAATGTTATCGACCGGTGTTCCCTTGGCGCGAACCAGAGCCGCCTGATGAGTGGCTGGCAGAAAGGAACTTGCAAAATTCTGAAATCCACCGTTCGGGATCCAGTCATTGTTCAGCAGCACATAGCCCGGAAGTTGCTCGTTTTCACGGCCAAGTCCATACGACACCCACGATCCCATACTGGGTGCAGCGGCGATTGATCGCCCGGTGTGCATCAGGAGTGACTGTGCTCCGTGTAAAGGAGTCTCTCCCGTCAGCGAACGGATCACGCACAATTCATCGACCACTTTTGCTGCATGCGGAAACAGATCGCTTACCCATAAACCGGATTGGCCATACTGTTTGAACTCCCAGGGACTGCCGAGCCACTTTCGCCCTGCACTGATCGACTGCGACAACGGGTCCGGCCTCCATTTCGCCGGCTGTCCGCTTTGTCGTGTCAGTTCCGGCTTGGGATCGAAGGAGTCCACGTGCGAGACGCCTCCGTCCATAAACAAAAAAATTACACGCTTTGCGCGAGGTGCATAATGAAGTTCTGACTGCAATGAGGAAAACTGAGACTCAGCAGTGCCTGCAGCAACCCCGTTGTTCGCGAGACCGGCAAATGCCAGCCAGCCAAAGCCCATGCTCGAACGTCGCAAAAAATCACGCCGAGATGAAGCCGGAGCTTCACAGCCGGGGCAACTTCGATTTTCCGGTCCAAGTGTCATCGGTTATTCCTCCGATAGTCTCCAATTCTCGTGATGTTATCGAACATACAGAAACTCCTTGAGATTGAACACCGCGTGAGCCGCATCCTGCCAGGCTGGCTGACACGCGAGCAGTTCGCCGCCGAGCCCCCGCAGTTCGGCACTGCGTTGAGCCAGCTCCAGCAGGGCTGCGATGTCCTCAGGACCAGCGGGCCGACCGAGCGCAGTTTCCAGCATGCCGTCAACCCGCAATTCAGGAGAGGCCAAACCGTCGGCCACCAGCCGTTCGCTCCAGTGTTTCGCCATCGCAATTACAAACGGATCGTTCAGCAATGCCAGCGCCTGGTCTGGCACGTTGGAGACATCGCGGCGACCGACTGTCTGCTTTGGAATTGGCTGATTAAAGAGTGCCATAAATCTAGGCGGCTCCATCAGTGTCATTTCGATGTAAACACTGCGCCGTCCGTCTCCATCCAGAGAGCCCTTGAAGAGTCGCTTCTGGGAATCTTCCGCCGTGCGAAACGGCTCAATGGGAGGACCATACAGTGTCGGATCCAGTCGGCCGGAGACCGTCAGGAGGGAGTCCCGAATTGCTTCAGCCTCCAGCCGCCGCATTGGCAAATGGTGCCACATCCGATTTTCAGGATCGCTCTCGATCGCATTCAGATTCGGCACGCTGCTCTGTCGCCAGACGGAAGAGGTGACGAGCATTCGAATCAACTTTTTTGTGGACCATCCGTCCCGAACAAATTGTGCAGCAAGATAATCTAGTAACTCTGGATGCGATGGTGGTTCGCCGAGATGCCCAAAGTCGTCCGGTGTCCGCACAAGTCCTTCGCCAAACAGGTAATGCCAGATGCGATTGACATACACGCGCGCTGTGAAGGGATTGCGCTCATCGGAAACCCGCCGAGCCCATTCCAGCCTCCCACTGGAGTCTGACGGAGTTTGCGCATTAGACGACAGGAATCGGACGGCACCTCGAGCGACTGTATCACCCAGTTCTGTGTACGAACCACGAATTCCGATCCGTTCATCCCGTCCTTCATTCCAATCGGCCACCGATCCGACTGTGCAATCGGGCTGCAAGGTTTTCTCGATTGACCGATACTCTCCCAACAGTCTTGAGACTTCGGAAGATGCGTCCAGCCCGTTCGGCAGAAGTTTCAACAGCAGGCCTTCATTCAGCAGTCGTACATCTTCATCCGTACATTTGCCTACAGACCAGCGCTCAACCGAAGAACGCAGCAACTGCGTTAGTCGCAACGCCCAATCGACTTCCTGCTGGAGTTCGGCAAACAAAGGCTGAAACCGGCCAAGTTCATCCTGCGGAGTCTGTCCGGCTGCGTGTTGGTAAACACGAGTCACACCGAACCAGGAACGTGCATCCGTAACTTCCGCCTCGCTGGCACCTCCGTAACCAACCCGCGGCGGAAAGTAATTGTTCAGCGACTTGGTAGCGAGTTCAAAATAGACGCGCCGCGGAGCTTTGTCGATCGTGCCTTCCAGTGAGTCGAAGTTTCCGGCAACCAATGTCTGCCAGCCTGGCAATGGTCGCGCGGGGAACATCAGACGTTCGGGATTGATCGCTCGATCAACGATGAACGACAGCGACGCGAACTTTCCTGACGCCAGTTCGACCGAAAAGGTGACGGGATTCGTCGGATCGAGTTGAGGCCCCTGCAGAGAACCAGCCAGCCGTTGCGACCACACATGAGAGAATCGACCGGCAGGCAGCAAATGCAGCAACACGGATTCACCTTCATCTGTGACAACAGGTTCCCCAGGTGTTGTCAGTCCGTGCTTCATTCCGAAGCCCTCCCATCGCCAGCCTCCGTTCGCTTCCTCCTTCGAAAAGTCGGCAAGCAAGGTTAGATTTTCATGGTTGGCTGCAATCCGACGTTCGCGTTCCTTCGCAAACTCTTCAGCGGTCACCGGCGAACTCAACGATCGTTGCCAGTAGTCCGCAAGGGAAGCGGGGAACGTCGCTTCCGGCTTCTGATCGAGCGGAATCGCCTTGATTTTTTCAACGACTCCTGCGGATTCGGCGTTATCCGTCGCATCAAGCCAGAGTCTGGCGAGTTCATCGCGAAGTTGCCTCTTGATCACTCGCAGATCGTTGATGATGGACTCGTTGGGATCGGCGGTATCCACCGTGCGGGCGCTGAATCGTGTGCTCATCAGCATTCCGGCAAGTGAGTAATAGTCGCGCTGTTCGACGGCATCGAGCTTGTGATCATGACACTGGGCACAGGCGAGCGTCGTACCGAGGAACGCTTTTCCAAGTGTATCGATCATATTGGCGACTGCTTCCTGTGAGACTCCTTCGACGGCAGCACTGTCGCCATGCCGACGTTCGCCCAGTCGCAGCATCATGGGGCCAGTAAGAGACTCGTTGAGGCCGCTTGCAGGATCGATGCGAGGCTCCAGCAGGTCACCAGCAATCTGTTCATCGACAAACTGCTGGTAAGAGATGTCTGAATTGAACGCGCGAATCAGGTAGTCGCGATAACGCCAGGCGTTCTTGGCCGGAACGTCCCATTCGTAGCCGTGTGTATCCGAATAATGCACCACATCCATCCAGTGCCGCGCCCAGCGTTCGCCGAAATGAGGACTGTCGAGCAGCGTCGTTACCAATGCTTCCCAGGCTTGAGGAGAAGTGTCAGCCAGATATCGTTCGACGAGATTCTGCTCGGGAGGGAGTCCCGTCAAAGCGAAGCTAAGCCGTCGAGCCAATGTGCGTTGATCCGCTTCCGCCGCAGGCTTGAGTCCTGATGCATCCAGCTTTGCCAGGATGAACCGATCGACATCGGTTCGAACCCATTCCTGATTGTGCACGTCCGGAGCGGGCGGCGCTTCGACCGGCTTGAGACTCCACCAGTCAAGTCGCTGCTGAAACTCGGCTTCCCATTCGGCCGCTTTGTCGCGACGCTGCACTTTGCCATCACGAGGGTCTGGAGCCCCCATTTGAATCCATGTGACGAAGTCGTTAATCACCGTTACTGGCAGACGAGGTTCATCGGGTGGCATCGCCGAAACATCGTCATCATGTCGCATTGCGAAAATGAGCGGACTGGACTCAGGCTTCCCCGGCACAATCGCCGGTGTGCCGGATGCGCCGCCTGTTTGCCAGCCCTCTTTCAGGTCGAGTCGCAGGTTGCCCTTCAACTCCGTGGAATCTGCACTGTGGCACTTGTCACAGTGCTGAACGAACACGGGCCGAATCTTCTTTTCGAAGAAATCAGTCCCCTCGTCAGCTCTGCACTCTTTGTTTTCGTTTGTTATCAGCGATAAGAGCACGATGCCGACAAGCGGCGCAAGTGACGCATGTGAGAGTTTCCCGGCGTGAATGTACTGCAGGGTCATCGGAAGAACTCCACCATGTCGTGGCAAATGCTGCGGGAAGTCGTGCGGAAGGAGGGAAATTAGAAATCGGCGGGTTACTCGGGAATCGATCCGGGGCTCTACTCGGATCGGTCGTTCGATCCTTGCCCAGATGCGTATTCTGACACTATCATAATGCCAACGGGAATCAATTCTCTCCGGCTTTTCGATCACAAAGCAGAATCAATTGCCTGACTGCCTTTTCCACGATCATCGATCCGCAGGCTGGTTTAGAGCCCAGTCGCAGGCCGTTAACTCATCACCAAACCCGCGAAATCCAGTGTCTGAGGCCGGGCGGCGATCACTTGGCTTTCAAGCGATCCCCTTCGGTGATCGCAGCAGGTCGGTGATGACTTTGGCTTGTGTGATGGCGACATCGGACAGGCTGCCTGATCGACCTTCATGGGGGTAGGTCAGGCGCTCGTGGTCGAGGCCCAGAGCATGCAGCAGCGTCGCGTGCAGATCATGTACAGTGACGATGTTCTCGATGGCCTGATAACCGAAGTCGTCGGTGTTGCCGTAAGGAAAACCCTGCTTGAATCCCCCACCCGCCATCCAGAGCGAATTGGCGTGCCGGTTGTGATCGCGACCGTCTGTTCCCTGCGAAACGGGAAGCCGACCGAATTCGCCTCCCCACAGCACGATTGTACGGTCCAACAGTCCCCGTTGTTTCAGATCCTGAACCAGAGCGGCACTTGGCTGGTCGATGCGGGCACAGTTCGTCTTCAGCGTGGCAGCGTTATTGCTGTGCGTATCCCACGGCTGCCCGGCCAGGAAGAGCTGCACGAAGCGGACACCGCGCTCAATGAGGCGCCTCGCGATGATGCAGCGTGAGCCGTACTCGGCGGTCACGGGGTTGTCCAATCCGTACATCTTCCGAGTCGCTTCGGTTTCCTGAGAGAGGTCCATCAGTTCCGGAACGGCTGTCTGCATGCGCGCGGCAACTTCGAAGTCGGTGATACGGGCTTCCAGTTCGGTATTTGCCGGGTACTGTCTGAGGTGCTCGCGGTTGAATTCCCTGATCAGCTGTAACTGACGCCGACGAGCGCCCGGCGAGACGTTCGGCGGTGTTCGCAGATTGGGGACGGGTGAATCTCCCGAGCGAAAAGGGGTTCCCTGGTATTCGGCCGGAAGCCATCCCGAGGTCCAGTTGCGCACGTTATCCACGGGCATCCCGCCGGGATCAGTCAAAACCACATACGCTGGCAGATCCTCATTGACGGTGCCCAGACCGTAATTGACCCACGATCCCCATGTGGGATAACCAGCCTGAAACTTCCCGCTGTGAATCAGCCGCAGAGCCGACTCGTGGTCGACGGATTCCGTCGTTACGCTGCGAACCAGCGTAATTTCATCGACGATCTTTGCGGTGTGCGGCACGACTTCACTGACCTCGATGCCCGACTCGCCATGAGGATGAAAGGCATACGGTGAGGCGAGCACGTTGCCTCGCTGTCCGGGAAAATGAATCTCAAGATCGCCTTCATACTTCTGACCATTGCGTTTGGTCAGTTCCGGCTTGTTATCGAAAAGATCCATCTGGCTGGGTCCGCCATGCTGGAACAGGCAGATCACGGCGTCGGCGGAGGGCGGATGATGAGCATGCCGATTCTCTCGGAGGGCCGCCCCCGCCCGGCTCTGCTGGAGCAGATGAGCCAGCGCCAGCAAACCCATTCCGCCAACGGACTTGTTCAGAAACGACCGGCGATTGTGTGCAAAGGGAAAGTCAACGTGCATGTTCGCTTCGCCATTCATTCGATGTAGAGAAATGCACTGCTTGCAAGCAGCATCTGACAGAAATCGGTCCACGCTGCATCCATCGCGTCCGCCTGCCCGGCGTACTCGCTAGGCTGCTCGCTGATGAACCTGCGAGCGGACGCCATCTCGTTATTCGTCGGGAAACGTCCCCACACCAATCGGAAAGCGCTGTTCAGAGCGGCCTCGTCGGTCACATCCGCCGAGGGCCTGACCCGATGAGCCAACGCTGCGGCCCGAGCGCGGACGAACTCGGAATTCAAGAGTTTCAATGACTGCAGCGGGACGGTCGTTCGTGGACGGACGGTGCAATTGAAAACGATTGACGGGGCGTCGAAGACCTCGAGCATTCCGACCACCTGTGTGCGGCGCTGCTGGAGATAAATGCTGCGCCGGAATCTCTGAGGGTTATTCTCTGTCACAATCACATCTCCTTCAGGCGAGCGCTCCGTGGCAATGTAAGGTCCGAACATCGCCGGCTCCAGTTCCCCTGAAACGGCCAGCATGGCATCCCGGATCGCCTCGCCGTCCATTCGATGCAGCGGGTATCTCGACAACAGCCGATGATCGGGATCGATCCGCTCGGCTTCGCCAGTGGGGACACTCGACTGGCGATAAGTGGCAGAGTGCAGAATGAGACGATGGATTGCCTTCGCACTCCAGTTATGTTTGATGAGTTCTCCGGCCAGGTAATCAATCAGTTCCGGGTGAGTCGGGGATGAACCGGAATAGCCCAGGTTATCAACCGTGGCCACAATGCCGGTGCCGAAATGATGCTGCCACCAGCGATTAACCGTCACGCGGGCGAGGAGTGCCGATATGCGAGATTCGGGCTTTGTGACCCAACGCGCCAGCGCCAGCCGCTGGCCAGTCGATGTGGCCGGGGAATCAGCCGCCCGAGGAAGGTCAGAAGAATTGTGCGCTTCAGACAGGAACTGAGGGGCTCCCGCCTGGACCTCCTCGCCGAGATGCTTGTATTCCCCGCGAGTGAGCAGTCGCACGAGCGGAGCCATGGCCCCCGGATCACTCACAGCGGCCAATCGGCCCACCGGCTGCGGGCGGCGACCTTCTAGGTCCTTGATCGCCGATTCCAGTTCCATTCGCCGTTGCTGAATCTGTTCGGCCAGAGTCCGTGCTTCGCCCTCCAGATCGGCGTCGGGGACTTCGGTCTCGATCAGCACGTTATCGACGAGAAAGCTGCGGCCACAACAGTATTCTAACCCGAATGCGCCATCGGGCAGGTCTGCGGCGGTGAGTGAGACCGTTCCTTCCTCCGCGACCCCGTCAACAATCTGACGCAGCTCGAATTTGTTCTCTCCCAGTTTCGTAATCCGCACTCCGTAGTTTCGTCCTGGGGTGTAGCCAGTGCGGCCAATTTTTCCACGGCCTTGACTGTCAGCACCAGGATAATCGACGTGGACACTGGCTTGTCCGGCAGCTGCACCGTCGAGCAGGACGTTTCCGCCAGAAAGCTGCCGCGTGTCATTGAAGTCGCGAAGGGCAATGAAATAGCCAACATAGGGAGCAGTGGCGCCGCCTGTGACAAGATCAAAAGTGGCCTGGATCCAACTGCCTGTGGCGTCGGGTGTCCAGTCGAATGTCTTCCTAGTCGTAAGGACGCGGTCGCCCAAAGCTCCCGATTCAATGATATGCAGAATTCCCTGAGACGCTTCGGCGGCCGGGGCCGACTTGTGATCGACTTTGATGGCGGGCATCCCGGCGGGGGCGCTATCACCGGGAACGGTGTTGTCCCACGATTCAGTGAGCGGGCGGGTTGGATCAAAAGCGTCGGCGAAGACTTCCTGGCCGCGCTGGCGATGCTGCTTCGCCCAGTCGGAAAATGCCGCTCGCTTCTGCGCGATCTGCTCGTCAATCTCATTGACCTGTGCCTGCCATGCGGCTAGTTCTTCGGCGGTCGCGGTAGAGATGTTGCGGTCTTTGGGATTCACCCATTGATCGATGTTGAAGGCGGGATAGATCACGGCCTGCAGCCGGTAGTAGTCCCGCTGCGTGAACGGCTCAAATTTATGGTCATGGCACCGGGCACACTGGACTGTGAGGCCCAGCAGCGAGGAGCCAAGAATTTGCTGCGTGCCTTCCAGGACGGAATACCTGTCCGCCCGCAACTCATCAGGGTTGCCGTCGCTGCTGTCGGTTCCGTCAGGGCTGTTGCGCATGTAGTGCACGGCTTCGAGCAACTCAACCATTTCCGGTCGAACATCTCCGCCTCGCTGATAGCCCGCCAGTTCATCGCCCGCAATCTGCTCCCGAATGAACTGGTCCCATGGCTTGTCGGCATTGATGGAACGAATCACATAGTCACGATAACGATAGGCAAACGGGCGATCCGTATCCGCTCCGAAATATCCATTGCTGTCGGCATAGCCCGCAGCATCGAGCCAGTACTTGCCCCACCGCTCTCCGTAGCGGGGCGAGTCGAGGTAGCGCTCGACCATCTGCTCGTAAGCGTCCACATTTTTGTCATTCAGGAACTGATTGATTTCGTCGGGCGTCGGGGGCAATCCCGTCAGATCGAAGCTCACGCGGCGAATGATCGCCTCGTCGCCGGCCTGTGGACCGATGGTCAGACCCGCTGCCTGCAATCGGGCGGCAATGAAGTGATCCACCGGTGTGCGGAGGGCCGACTCATCGGGCAACGGGAGAATCGCGACAGGGGGCAATGGCTGAAAGGCCCAGTGTTCATCTCCATCGGGTTGAGCAGAAACCTGAGCAGGCAAGCCCGGTGCCCCGGCGGCAATCCAACGCCGCAGGACATCCCGCTCATCCGCCGGCAGAGGTTGATCAACCGGCATTTCGCCAGCTGCGATTCGCTGCCACAACAGACTCTTCTCCGGGTCTCCCGAAACAATCGCTGTTCCGTGCTCGCCTCCGCGTTGGATCCCTTGTGGCAGGGCCAGACTGAGCTTGCCTTCCTGTTTGGCCGGGCCGTGACATGGCACGCAGCGGTTCTTGAGCAGCGGCAGCACCTGGGTCTGGAAGTCAGGCGCTGTTGAGTCCTCAGCCGATACCACGGTTGTCCAGGATACGCCAGTGGCGATAATCAGCAGCAGTGCGCTCGTTCGACAACTCATCAGGATCGTCTTTACTTCAGTCAGGCCAACGACACTCGTTCTCAAGTCACGAGGTCCGGAATGGTTTCTACGCCGGTAATGTCTGCGTCGGTCAGGCTTTCGTTCCGTCCCTGATGCGGATACGTCAAAGTAGTGTGATCCAGTCCGAACTGCTGCAGTAGCGTGGCGTGCAACTCACCGATGGAGACGGGCTTCTCAGCGACCTTGTAGCCGAAGTCATCTGTCTTTCCGTGGATATATCCGGACTTGAATCCGCCGCCCGCAACCAGGCCAGTGAAGGCATGACGATTGTGATCGCGACCATCTTTCCCTTCCGCAACGGGAAGTCTGCCGAACTCGCCGACCCATAACACCACGGTGTCATCGAGCAGTCCAGTTCGTTTGAGATCCTGGATCAATCCCGCCGTGGGCTGATCGACATTGTCAGCGATCTTCCTGATACGAGTATTGTGATCGAAGTGAGTGTCCCACGGGTCGCCAAGAATGGAATCATTGAACAACGCCACCACGGGGGCACCATGTTCCAGCAGCCGCCGGGCCATCAGACACCTCCGGCTGTAAGTTCCTGTTGCGGGATTGTTCATTCCGTACAGGGCCTGTGTTTCAGCGGTCTCCTGAGACAGATCCAGTGCGTGGCCGATCTCATCCCGGATGTTGCCCGCGAGGGTGTTGTTGGCGATTCTCGCATCGAGTTCGCTGAGATGGGAGAACCGCTTCTGATGTCGCCGGTTCAGGGACTCCAGCAGCGACAGTTGCTCTCGCTGCATCTCGTCGGTCACACCCGCTGGCAATGCCAGATCAAACAGAGCAGGCCCGTCTGACCGCAGCTGCGTTCCCTGATACAGGGCAGGAAGAAAGCCCGACGACCAGTTGCGGATGCCATCCACCTGGTCATGATTCGGATCTGAAAGCACGACATACGAGGGAAGGTTTGGATTGGAGGTCCCGAGCGCGTAGGTGAGCCATGAGCCAATCGTGGGACGACCGATCTGAGGCTTTCCGGTCTGAAAATGCCGCAGCGCTCCTTCATGATCATTCACGACCGTGTGCAGAGTCCGCACCATGCATAGATCATCCGCACATCCCGCCATTCGGGGTAACAGCTCACTAAACTCCATTCCACTTTCGCCGTGGCGTGAGAACTGGAACGGACTGGGGAGGCAACGGCCACTGTCTTTGGTATCAAAGAAGGCTTCGACTCCACCCGGGATCGGTTGTCCGGCGTGTTTCTCGAGCGCTGGCTTGGGGTCGAATAAGTCCATCTGGCTGGGACCACCGTGCTGAAACATCAGCACCAGTCGCTTCGCCCTGGGCATTGTCACCGGCACACGAGAGTGAGGCAGCCTACTATCGGCGAATGATGACCGTCCCTGTAAAATCCGCTGCGCCAGCCCTGCCCAGCCGATTCCACAGGCTCCGGAGTGCAGCAGCGCGCGACGTGCCAGCACACGTTCGCAGATCGAATGGTCTTGAATCTTCGAAAGCATGCAGCTACCTCAGGGAAGATACAGAAATTCATTGGTCGCAAGGAGTAATCGACACAGATCGGACAGGGTCTCGATCTGCGCCACCTCGGGACTCTCTCCAATTCGGTGACTCGACTGGGTGTGCAGAAAGTCTCGACAGTTGTCCATCTCATCTTCGGAGGGTTCACGAGCGAAAGCCACCTCGAAAGCGTAGCGGATCTGCCCTTCATCCGTTGCGGGAATCGCCTGAGCCAGAATGCGATTGGCAAACTCCCGACCCATGCGTTGGGAGAAATCACTGTTGAGCATCGCCAGAGACTGCGCAACCACGGTGGATGACCCTCGGGAGACACAATTCGGATCGGGAGATGCCTGATCGAACGTTCGCAGGAACGTCAGAGGCTGACTGCGGCGGAGAAGAATGTAGATGCTGCGCCGATCGACTTCGTGAGGGCCGGGGCCGCTGGGAGCGGCGAGAACCACTTGACGATTTCCCGGATCGACAACCTCGACGGAGGGGCCGCCCGCTTTCGGATTGAGGATGCCAGCAACGGCCAGCATGCCATCGCGAATCTGCTCCGCCTCCAGACGATGCACGGGGAAGCGGCTGTAGCTGATGTTCTGAGGATCTTTCTCCACGGAGATCGCTGTGGCCTCACCCGATTGACGATAGGTACGGGAGAGAACGATCAGGCGATGAATATGCTTCAAGCGCCAGCCATTGTCGATTAGTTCTGCGGCCAGCCACTCCAGTAGCTCCGGATGCGTCGGTGTGACACCGCTGGCACCGAAGTTCTCAGGGGAAGGCACCAGTCCCCGACCGAAATGCCCTCGCCACATGCGGTCAACCTGTACCCGCGCCAGCAGCGCCGCAGCACGAGATCCGGATTGCGTGGCCCACCGAGCAAACGCCAATCGGCGTCCTGTTGTTGTTCGAGCGGGAGCCGTTGTTGTTCCAGCGAGGGAAGGAGTCGTGACCTCAGACGTCGCCGTTGCGACAATCCTGAACTCCCCGTCCGACAGTGCGGACAACACTCCCGGCGGTACCATCTCTCCCGGCTGAAAATAGTCGCCGCGATGCAGCAGCGGCACTTCCGGACTGTCGGGGCTGAGATCCGTGGCCCAGGCGATCTTTGTCGGTTCCGGCATCCGTTCGGCATTCACGGCATCGATGGCCGCGTCCAGTTCCTGCTGTCGAGTCGCCAGTTGACTGCGAAACTCGATCCATTGCTGATTCAATTTATCCGGACTGGAATCCTCCGGCGAACCTTCGATCACCACATTGTCGATGATAAAACTTCGCGAGCAGCACAACTCAAATCCAAAGCCACCGTCAGGAATCTGCTCCGCTTTGAGGGTCAGGGTCTTTGCTTCAGTCTGCCCATCGACCAGATGTTCCAGCAGATAGTCCTGCTCGCCGGTGCGTGTGATCCGGACGCCGAAATTGTGACCCGGCTGATAGCCGCTCGTACCGATCACGCCAAGGCCCGTACTGTCGGCACCCGGATAGTCCAGATTGAGACTCGCGCCTCCCGCCGGATTACCATCGAAGAGGATGTTTCCGCCAGCCACCAAACCATCATCCTCACGGTCATGCAATGCAATGTAGTACCCGATGCGTGCGGCGGGCGAGCCGCCTGGAACGTGGTCGGCGACAAGATCGAAAGTGACCTGGATGGACTGACCGATCTCAGCGGGAGTCCAGTCGATCGACTCCTGCGTGGAAAGCCAGCGGCTGTCGCCAGGTCCATCAGCAAACAAGGTCAACTTTCCGGCATCGAGCTTTGCGGCGGGAGCAACATCAGCGTCAAGCTTCGTTCGCACAGCGCTCTCTGGCAGCGTGTCACCGGGTGCTGTGGCGCTCCACATGGATACGACGGATTTCGCCTCGAAATCATCTTTCCAGCGTACAATTCCGACAGGCTGGTGAGCAGCCAGCCACGCCTGATGTGTACTGAAAAGTGCAGCGACATCTTTGTCGGCCTGATCAATGCTCGCCCGCCATTGAGCAATCTGTGCCTGACCAGCGGCGTAGATCCACCGGTCTTTCGGTTGCACCCATTTCTTCACATTGAAGGCAGGGTAGAAGATGGCCTGCAAGGAGTAGTAGTCGCGCTGGGGAATCGGATCAAACTTATGATCGTGGCACCGGGCACAATCGATGGTCATCCCGAACATCGACGACATCGTTGTCTGCAACACCGATTCTAGAACGGCATACCGCTCAATCACACGGGTCGTCTCGTTCCCCTCTGTATTGTCTGTCCCGTCTGGTGCATTACGCAGATAATGGGTGGCAATGAGTGTCTGCGCCTCTTGAGGTGACAACTGCTCCGCGTCGGAATAGCGGACCAGTTCGTCACCCGCCAGTTGCTCGGTCCAGAAGCGATCGTACGGCTTGTCGTCATTGAGGCTCTGAATGACATAGTCGCGATAGTTGTAGGCCAGTGGTCGCAGAGAATCGTGGCGGATATAACCGTTGCTGTCAGCATATCCAACCACATCCAGCCACTGCCGTCCCCAGCGTTCGCCATAATGTGGCGATGCCAGCAGTTGATCTACCAGCTTCTCAATCGCATCCGACGATACATCGCTGAGAAATTCGTGTGTTTGCTGTGGTGACGGTGGAAGGCCGATCAGGTCAAGATACAGGCGGCGACAGAGTGTCCGACGATCAGTTTCCGGAGCAAACGAAATGCCCCTCTGCTGCAGGCCAGACAGGATGAAGCAATCCAGCGGAGACAAGCCCGGTTCTCCGATCCCCGGCGGTTCATGCTTTTTGAGGGGCAGGAAGGACCAAAATTCAGATCTGGTCTCGGTAGCCGAAGCGGAAGGAGATTTCGCTTCGTCACCACTGACGAACGAACATAGACCACCCGGAGAACAAAGAACTACCAACAACGCGACAACCATGATGCTGCGATGAATGGCTGCTACGAAGCAAATCATGGCGTTACCTGCGTTTCGTGGAATGACGTTTGGATATAATCTACAGTTGTGGACGCCAGAAGCAATTCTGCTTCAGGAAAACCGGTTCTTCGAGCAATTTGGGGCCATGAGTGTAAACGGCAAACCAATCTTGGGTCGCGTGCTCTTTGAACAGATGATCCATCAATACCACACGGAATTCTGCTTGACATTTCGATGCAGCGGAGCAATCATGAATCCCATCCATGGACCGCACCGTCAGTAAATATCGTCGATACTTCATTGTTCTGGCGATGCTTATTGCTGCGTCGCTGGTATCGCGATTTGCTGTCACTGCTCGACGACCGGTTGCCGCTGTTCCAGCCGCTTCCCCTCTTCCCTCGGATGCCGCAAGCATTCCGACTACTTCCGTAGCCGTGCCGTCAGAACCGGTTGCGGCTGAATCTGCCGCGCCGTTTCCTGAGAGTGCTCAACAGATCTGTGGCTGTGCTTCGCCACCGACGGTTTTGACGAATGAGAACGGACCAGACGCGAATGCCGTGGATTTCCACAGCGAAGCGACGAACGCCACCGATCCGGGTGTGGAATTGGCAGGGCAGATTTCTCCGGGGGCGATGCGTTTTGAGAATGAGATCCGTCCGATCTTTGTTGACCATTGTTACCGATGTCATGGTCCGCACAGTCAGGAGGCCGGGATTCGTTTTGATCGCCGAGAGAGCATCTTCGTGGCTTCTGCTTCAGGGGTCATACCGGTGGTGCCAGGCGATCCAGATGCCAGTTCAGTGATGGCACGGCTCACTGCTGCTGACCCGCATATTCGGATGCCGCAGGATGCTGATCCACTCCCGGAGCGGCAGATTGCCGTCCTTCGTCAGTGGATTTCAGACGGCGCTGAATGGCCTGCCGACCTGAAGCACTGGGCGTTTAGAAAACCTTCACTAGCTCCACCGCCCGGACGGCACGACCAAGCCTGGTGCCGAAACGGGATTGATCAGTTTGTGCTGGCGAAGCTGGATGCGGAAGGCCTTAGGCCAGCCGCAGAAGCGGATCTCGCGACGCTTGCTCGACGCCTGTCTCTGGATCTCACTGGACTGCCTCCAACTCCAGCGGAAGTCGATGAATTTGTTGCGGACACTGGTCCTGACGCATACGAACAGTTTGTGGACCGTCTGTTAGCATCACCACACTACGGTGAAAAATGGGCGATGCGGTGGCTTGATCTCGCTCGCTATGCTGACACAAATGGATTCGAGATGGATGACGCGCGGACAATGTGGCTGTACCGCGACTGGGTTATTGATGCATTGAATCAGGATATGTCATTTGATCAATTTACGCTGGAACAGCTGGCAGGAGATCTGATTCCGCATGCGACGTCCGAGCAGATAGTTGCCACCGGATTTATGCGGAATTCTGCGGTTGCTCCGGATATCAGTCAGCACCGATTTGAGATGCTCGTTGACCGCGTCAACACACTGGGAACGACGTGGCTCGGGCTGACATTAAGCTGTGCTCAATGTCACGACCACAAGTTTGACCCGGTCTCGCAACGTGACTTCTATCAGCTATACGCGATCTTCAACAGCACTGTGGATGAATGCGAAGGTGTGAAGTACAAGGGAAAGCAGATTTCAGCCAGATCCCAGCTCAACGATCTGTCGGGCGAGGCGCTGGTGATGTCGGATCGCAAAGAACCTTTGGTAACTCACCTCAAAATCCGTGGCGCTTTCGATGCTGATGGCGAGGTCGTTGATGTTGGTGTGCTGAATTCAATTTACCCTCCGCGAGACCGTATCAAAAACCGAATCTCACTCGCGTGCTGGCTTATCGATGAGGATAACCCGCTGACAGCACGCGTCACGATGAATCGCATCTGGGAATCGATTTTTGGGGGCGGAATCGTTCGCACCAGTGAAGACTTTGGACTGCGAGGAGAACGTCCCTCCCACCCGGAACTGCTGGACTGGCTGGCCGTTGAATTTCGACGGCGCGAATGGAGCATGAAGGCGATGGTTCGCCTGATTGTCACCTCCGCGACTTACCGACAGACCTCACGAGTGTCGGAGGAATCCTACAAGAGCGATCCGGAAAATCGGCTTCTTGGTCGTGGTGCGAGATTTCGAGTGGATGCGGAATTGGTGCGGGATATTGCGCTGACAGCTTCCGGACTGTTGTCTCGGAAACTGGGTGGTCCCAGCGTATTTCCGGAGCAACCTGAGGGCACGACGGAAAAACAGGAGTTCGGCGTATTCCACTGGAAACAGGATATAGGGGAGGATCGATACCGACGCGGACTTTACACCCACTGGAAGCGAGCGGCCCCTTATCCCAGCTTCGTTATTTTTGATGCCCCAGGACGAATGGTGGCATGCTCAAGAAGAATTCGCAGCAGCAATCCGCTGCAGGCTCTGACAATTCTGAATGACCCCGTGTTCTTTGAAGCTGCCGTCCATCTTGGCCGAAGAATGCTGGTGGAGGGTGGTGATTCCGCCCGAAATCGAATTGAGAGGGGGTTTCGATTATGCGTTTCCCGGATTCCGGCGGAATCGGAACTGGACCTGCTGGAAAAACTTTATCATGATGAGTGTGTGCGTTTTGAGGCGAATCCTGCCGCAGCTGCGACTCAGCTTGGTGGTGAGAATGTGATTTCCGAGCACACGGGAATCAGTGTGTCCGAATGGGCGGCCAGTTCGACTCTGGCGAATGTACTGCTGAATCTGGATGAGACGATCACAAAGGAGTAGCCGAATGCGTTCTGGTCAGTCCAACATTCCTGACCTGCTGAAACGTAGTGCGTTTCTGTCGCGTTCCGGGATCGGAATGGGGGCTGCGGCGCTGGCGTCGTTGCTGAACGGCAACCTGGCTCAGGCGTCACCTAGGCCAGAAGAAGAATCGAAGAATTCATCGCAGAAAGTCGCTGTTGCCGGCGGTACGCCCCATTTTGCTCCGCGTGCGAAACAGATCATTTTTCTATTCATGGCCGGTGGACCATCGCAACTGGATCTTTTTGATTACAAACCTGCACTGAATGCGCTGGATGGAAAAACGGTCGATCCGAAGGAGATTGGTGACCAGCGATTTGCACAGATCCGTCCGCGAAATCGATACATGACTCCTCGACTGCTGGCATCTCCTTACAAGTTTAAGCAGCATGGTGAATCCGGCGCGTATGTTTCTGAACTTCTGCCACATCTGTCGGGCGTTGTGGATGAGATCACATTCATCAAATCCATGCATACGGATCCTAAGTTGATCGATCACCCGTTTGCGCAGCTGATGCTCACGACCGGGACGCAAATCGAAGGTCGGCCAAGTCTGGGGGCATGGTTGAGTTACGGACTTGGCAGCGAAAACGAGAATCTGCCCGCATTTATTGCCCTGCTGTCGAACTTGTTTCCACGGGGCGGGCCCGGAATTTTGGGATCCGGATTTCTGCCATCAATGCATCAAGGGGTCCC
Source organism: Planctomycetaceae bacterium (assembly GCA_947476295.1). Taxonomy (GTDB): domain Bacteria; phylum Planctomycetota; class Planctomycetia; order Planctomycetales; family Planctomycetaceae; genus SXXK01. Next base: position 19,243 of record CANJQC010000023.1, read on the forward strand.
TCTGAGGAGCGAAGGAGACCCCATTCTGTTTCTGTCCAATCCGAATGGCATGAGCAGCGAGGTGCGACGAAGAACGGTTGATGCTGTGAATTCGATGAATGCGATACATCAGCGGCTGGTGGGAGACCCCGAGATTTCGAGTCGTATCGCTGCCTATGAAATGGCTTGCCGGATGCAGACCTCAGCTCCGGAACTGGTCGATCTGTCCAGTGAACCCAGGCACATTCTGGAACTGTATGGGGCTGAGCCCGGAAAGACGTCCTTTGCCAACAATTGTCTGCTGGCCCGTCGGCTGATCGAACAGGGCGTCCGCATGGTGCAGTTGGTCGATCTGGACTGGGATCATCACGGTGATACCCAAAAGCGTGACATGATGAAGGCTCTGCCACTGCAGTGTCAATCAGTCGATCGAGCTGTCGCCGGACTGCTGCGTGATCTGCGGCAGCGCAGTCTGCTGGATCAAACTCTTGTCGTGTGGGCTGCAGAATTTGGCCGCACGCCTGTCCGCGAGAACCGTGGCGCGGCACAGTTTATCGGCCGAGATCATCATCCGTTTGCTGCGACTTTCTGGATGGCCGGCGGAGGTGTTCGTCAGGGGATGACTTACGGCGCAACCGACGAACTCGGTTTTCAGGCAACTGAGAACCCGATGCACATTCATGATCTTCAAGCCACTATCCTGCATCTGATGGGGTTGGACCATGAGCGATTGACCTACCGCTTCCAAGGCCGAGAACACAGGCTGACGGACGTCGAAGGCCGTGTCGTACAGGAACTATTTGCATAAACCTCCTCCGCTCTGTGCAAAGGGGTCAGGCGTCTTTGATTTAGAAGTCAAGGAAAAGTGGATGCGAATCGATCAAGTATGGAACAAAGAGACCCCTTTGCCCCTCTGGAATGTTCCGAACTTTAGCCAGGCTGGAATACGTGAAGGCCACTAGGATACAGTGCGCGCTCTCACATGGACGACGGATGGTCGATTGGTGTCGTCGGGTAGCGACAGAAAAATTCTGATCTGGGATTCCAATGGCCATATAGTTCGCGAAAGAACAGAGCCGGAAGGTGTACACTGCTTGGCATTCGCTGCCGCTGGTCTGCGAGTTCCTGTGCCACGAACGAATGCCGTTGCTGCGAGTGTAAATTTCCAATCACCGACGGCAACTGTTGCCGAAGAGACGAACACTCAACGCATCATCACGGTGCAAGCCGATGAATTTCGAGTTCACGTGTCGGCCAGCGATCAGGAACCGGTGATGTGGCTTTTTCTCGGTTCATCGACCAATGAAGTGCGCGGCATAGAAACGCGCATTTTAATGCCCGAAAGCAACTGGGCGAGTTGAAAGGCTTCGCAGTGCGTCCTTGACGCCCGCAGGACCGGATTTTTGGAGGCATTTCTCCGATGTCCAATGATTCGACAAGAACTATCGCCCTGGCCGGGAAACTCCGGCAAGGGCCTGATACGCCGTTGGCGCATCGGAGGCCCTAGTCTCCCTTGGCCGGTTGCTTCCCAGCAGAGCCTGGCCTGATGCACGAGCCGGAAAATGGGCGAATTGGGTTTGCGGGGAAAATGGAAATCTGTTGCGCTCCCCGGTGTCAAACCCTCTAGTTTTCACACAAGGCGAGGGATCGCAACAGTGGAGTAATCATCCTTTATTCGAGTTGGTCAGTACAAGTCACCTTTGCGCGTCGTCGCTGGAATTCTGTTGCGAAGTCGGGAGACTCAGGCGGAGCGGGTGCAGCAGAAGTCGGAAGAAATCGAATGGCTCAGAAGATACAGAGCCGACTTTGCTCGCGTGTCTGTGAAACAGATGAGAACTTGGGTCAGTGAAAATCTGGGCACAACGCTCGCCTCAAAGCGACAAACCGCCTAAGCCCAATTCAAAACAGCCGCATGATCATTCACAAAACAAAAACCTGATTTTTCCGCCGTGCATCAGGCCAGCCTTGGGCTGGATGTGCTTGATGGAGGTATCGACGATGACATCCTGATCGGCGGCAGAACGACAAGCGACAGCCTGATTAGTAATCTGAACGCCATTCGCACCGAATGGACGTCGGGCAATCTCTATGCGACAAGGATTGCGAATCTTCGAGCGGGGATTGGATCGCCGGTCGTCTCATTGAAAGGCAAAGCCTTTGTGCCGAATCAAAATGTGCTGAATGACGGTGGTGCTGATGATACGTTGACCGGTGGCATTGGAGATGACTGGTACTTCCGAGCTCTGGACGATGCGATTACGGACTTATTCGCAGGCGAAATCATTGATTTGTTGTAACAGGGGAGGTTCAAGGCGTTTCCGGTGCAGTCGGACGAACATTATCTGACGTTGTTACGTTACGTGGAACGAAATCCGCTGCGCGCGAATATGGTTGAGCGAAGTCCGGACTGGGAGTGGTCCAGCTTTTTAACCCCCCTGAGGTTCATTGGACAATCGAAGACTTACTACCCGCCAGCTCCAGCATAAACCCTTGCAGCCGGGCGGCCATTTCGTTGCCATTGGGGGCGAGCCCGGCCATGATCATGGCGTTGGCATGAAGTTGCTGGCTGCAGTCACGGATGAAGCGGTGGTTGTCAGAGTTTGTGACGAGTTCGGCCAATCGCTTAACCAGCGGTGAGCCGGGATTGATCTCAAGGATCATCTTCTGCATTTCAAATTCCGGCGTATTCATCCGCAGTACGCGCTGCATGGTGGTGCTCATCGATCCGTGAGCATTGACGAGGCAGCATGGGCTTTCGGTGAGCCGTTCGGAACGTCGCACATCCTGAACCTGATCGCCGAGTGACTCCTTCATGAGGCTGATCAGAGCTTCCAGATTTGGTGGAGTGTCCTGTTGGTCTTTATCGGCTTCAGATTTTTCTTCGTCACTCTTCGAAGGATCATCTTCTTTGGGCGGCAGTTTCAGATCCGCCGCATCGACGGAAACAATCTGTTTTTTCTGGAACTCACCCAGATGCGAAAGAATGAACTCATCCGCCGGGTCTGTCAGAATCAGGACTTCCAGGTTGCGTGACCGGAAAACTTCCAGATTGGGATCACGCATCACCGCATCCGGATCAGTACCGCACGCGAAGTAGATCTGTTCCTGCCCTTCTTTCGCTCGATTGCAATAGTCCTCTAGCGAGACCATGTCAGACGTCTGCATGGAATGCGTCGATCCGAATCGCAGCAGCTTTGCAATTCGATCGCGGTTTTCATGATCCGACGAAACACCTTCGCGCAGGATGACGCCGAATTCACGATAGAAGCGAACGTAGGCATCCTTGTGTTCCTCTGCAAACGTATCAAAGTGATCCAGCACCTTCTTTGTGATCACGCGCTGCATCTTGCGGAAGACCGTGTTGTCCTGAAGCGCTTCGCGCGACACATTCAAAGGCAGGTCGGCAGAATCCACAATACCGCGCAGGAACCGCAGATAATCCGGCAGAAGGTCGCGGTTGTCGTTCTGAACCAGAATTCGCTTCGCACACAGATGGAGGCCGTGATCCGCGCGGCCGAAGCCCATCTTCTCCAGATTCTGATCCGGGCAGTACAGGATACTGTAAAATTGAAAAGGTGAATCGGCTGCAAGATGCAGATACCACAGAGGTTTCTGACCGGGGAAGTGCGTCAGGTACTCATAGAAGTTGTGATACTGTTCTTCGGTGAGCGTACTCTTTGGTTCTACCCAGATCGGTGGCTGATCATTGATATGTTCCGCCGCCAGATAAATCGCGTGCGGCACAAACGTGGAATACTTGCGAAGGATGTATTTCAAACGAGTCGGCTCAGTGAATTCCTCCATGCCGTCTTTCAGATGCAGTCGAATACTGGTGCCGCGTTCGACAGGTTCTGACACTTCACTGATGGAGAACTTGCCATCACCGGTCGATTCCCAGCGCCAACCCCTGTCTTCGGTATAGCTGCGTGTCACAACTTCGACGCTGTCTGCCAGCATAAACGCGGAATAAAATCCGACACCGAATTGACCGATCAGAGACAGGTCAGCAGTTTTCTCACCCGTCTGCTGAGCTTTTTTGAGGAAGTCGAGCGAACCGCTACGAGCAATCGTACCCAAATGGCTGACGAGTTCATCATGCGTCATCCCAATCCCGTTGTCCCGAATGGTCAGGACACGATTTTCCTTATCTGGTTCAATTGTGATTCGCAGATCATCGCATCGGGCGTTCTGGCCGGAAGTCAAAGAGGCATACCGAAACTTGTCGAGAGCGTCGGAGGCGTTCGACACAAGCTCGCGAATCGTGATTTCGCGATTCTGATAAAGCGAATGAGACAGTAAATGCAACAACTGGCTGATCTCAGCCTGAAACGAAAACTGCTCTTTGTCGGTCTGAACGGACATGATTTGCCTTTCGAAATCTCTCACACTGCCAATTCCTGTGTTTCCAGCAACTGCCTTCGCGCTGGTGCAAATCGCATTCCCGCCGCATAGGCAGAACAAAAGCCTGCTGCAAGACCAGCCAGCCGCCTCAATTGACTCGCTCACACTTCCGCATCAGCTCGTTGGTTTCTTAGGTGAACCAGTTTCATAAGAACTCGGGCTTCGAATCGGCTGTCCCAGCATGATCCGGCTACCCAATTCACGCCGTTCATCGCAGGCCGGAGACGGCAGCGGCAGAATCTGCCAGTGGACGGAGAAATTGGGCAATCGCAGGCGGAGGTTCAGTGGTTGTGCAGGTTTTTCCTGCGATGCCGGATGCCGGAATACTCTACATTTCACACACGGCGGCGCTCATACCTGTGGTGTCGAGGCGAAGCGTCTGATCCCGTGCGAAGGATAGAAGAACGAGGTTTGTATGCGCATGACACGATTGATTACGCTCGGGGTTGTCTCACTAATTCTCATTACGCTGCCGGGCTGTGGTGCGATGATGCACGAGTTACAGCCGCATCGTCTGTGGCGATGGAATTATCATCCGCAGAGCGGTAATTCTGACGGCAGCTATGGTGCATATTTTTCCGTGGATGATTCTCTGGAAAAGAGGCAAAAGCCGGACAGCGCTTATGTCCCCAGATCCCAGTAATTCCCTCAGTATCCATTGTCGTGACGAAGCCGCCACGGATCGGCTGGGTGCGCGCATTGCCAAGTCCATTGTCAATGGTGTGGTGGTTGAACTCAACGGTCAGTTAGGAGCCGGTAAGACACGGTTGGTGCGGGCGATTTGCGAGGCGTTGGGAATCGAGACTGCCCAGGTCAATAGCCCGACGTTTGTACTGTTGCAACTGTATACGGACGGTCGCATCCCGGTCGCCCATTTTGATACCTATCGCCTAGGCGACACGGACGAGTTTGTCGCAATCGGTTCGGATGAATTCACGAACAGCAGCGACTGGCTGTGTCTGATTGAATGGGCCGAACGAGTCGCCGAGTGCCTGCCGGACGATCGTCTGCGAATCGATATTTCCGCCACCAGCGCCGATGCACGGCAGGTCGTTTTCACCAGCACCGGCAGCGTCAGTTCGGCGCTGCTTCAACGTATCCGGGAAAACGCGGACGAGTCCGGCGGCTGAAATCGCTGGTTGCGTATTCTAGGCGTTGAGATCGGCAGAAAACGCCGACACTTGAGCTGCATGTGACGTTGTGGATGGCATCATTGCGATATTCCGATGCTTCGGCGGAGTCGTGAAATGCCGATTCTATGAAGAACTCCAATCACAAAAGTCGGTAGTCTCACAGGTTTCGTCAGGTTGGTGTGGGCAGACTATTTGTCCGCCGCTGCCTAAAGATTCGTTTCCGTGACCGATGCGATCTCGACCCATGATTCTGCTCACACGCTGGCTCGCCTTTCCGCTGCTGATCGTTCTGTTCAACACCATGGCCGTCTGCGCACAGACTTCGTTTCTGGATGAGTTGCGGATCCTGACACAGCCCGATTCCTTTGGAGATCAGGACGTGCCGCAGACGTTCTCTTTTGCGGCCAACGTAAGTAAAGATGCGGACGACGTTGAAGCGTCATTCTGGGCTAATCGATATGATTTGACAGCGCTGGAACCAGAGCCGCAGTTTAATCCCCCCCTTATTCCGGATGGACTGCCCAAAGAATCATGGACTGGCCGCGCGGAGCTCGATGATCCCACTGCGTTTGCAGGATTCGATACGGGCTGCACGACAGACATTGATTGCTGCGATGCCCCATTGATTCGATATCGCACGACCTGCTTTCAGGGGGCGCAGGCTGCGTATGGAGTCATTCCCGGAGGCGATGCCGATGGACTGGGAATCAAGACGCTGGATCTGCTGGGAACGTTTGCCGTGCCCTTTGGAAGTATGGACCACGTGATTTCGTTCACGCCGTTTTTCCGCATGGATCAACTCAACGCCGTCCCCTCACTGGATGTCCCCGATTCACTCTATGAAACAGGGGTCAAGTCATTCTGGAAAAAAGTCCAGAACGAACGTTTGACGATGATGGTGCTGTTCACGCCATCCGTGCGAAGCGATTTTCAATCCAGTCAGCAAGCGCTCAAGCTGTTCGGTATGGCGTTGTTGCAGTGGAAGCTCGTTCCGGAAAAGCTGTCGATGACCGGGGGAGCGGTCTATACGGGACGTCAGGACTATCCGGTGCTGCCGGCAATGGGACTCTACTGGACACCATCGCCGCTCTGGAAGCTGGACATTCAATTTCCGTCCCCTCGCATTTCCCGCCGTCTTTTGAAAGACGGTGACAAGAGTGAAACTTGGGCGTATCTGAGCGGTGTGTTCGGAGGCAATACATGGGCCGTCAAGCGAGCTAGCGGACAAGACGATCAACTCACACTTCGCGATCTGCGACTTGTGCTGGGTGTCGAACACCTGCTTCGCGAAAACCGAGGCGTCTTTGTGGAAACCGGCTGGGTCTTCAGCCGTTCCATGGAATACACGAATACACCCGGCCAGATCGATTTCGGTGACGCGATCCTGCTGCGAGCCGGAATTCAGTTTTAGAACGCCAGCCACCTTTTTGCTCCAAGGGGTTGTGGCGCTGAGAGCCATTCGAGTCGAAGCTCAGGGCATTTGTTCAGGAAGCCCGGCTGAGTTGCAGCAGCAGGGTCGGCCAGTTATTGACAATGGGTCACTTTGATCTCATTCAATGTCGATTGTCCGGGATGATTCGACATTGAGTTTAGTTTTTTTCAGCACGATAACCCAACCCCGAATGTCTACTCCCTTATCTGTTCGAAGTACAACGGATGCAACAGACTGTTCTTCGAAGCCGTGGGTCGCCGCCAGTTGTTGCAGATAAGGCAGGCCGTGTGAATAGCGGCGAGTCGGTCCCAGCATCCATGTGTCGCCACTGTTTGCTTCCACGGAAAACGCGAACAACCTGGCCGGACGTAATGCGGCGGAAACTTTATGAAATGTTTCGTTTAGGTCTCCGACATACACAAAGACATCTGCGGCAAGGATCAGATCGTACACAGCAGTCTGATCGGCCAGAAATTCGACGATGCCGCCCACATGCAGTTCTTCATACACATTGCGGTGACGTGCGGCAGCGATCATCTCAGATGACAAATCGACACCGACCAGACTGCCAACCGCCGATCGGAAAATTTCACCGCAAAGTCCCGTGCCGCAGCCAAGGTCCACAGCCCGCTCAAACGGACCAACGGTCAGTTGTTGCACAGCGGTCCAAAGATGCTGCGGCGTGCGATAGTTGAGGTTACTCACGAGATGTTCATCAAATCGTGCCGCATAGGCATCGAACAAGGACTTCACATAATCGGGCGGAGCTGCTGGGGGCACTGCGGTCTGGGACGCTGAGCCTTCACATGCCGCCAGATGGAATTGCCATTCAGTCGCGTCTGGTTTGAGCCTGACAGCTTCGATCAGGTGCTGCCGAGCTTCGTCAGTCTGCCAAGCCTGTTCAAGGGCGATGCCGAGTGCGTAGTGGGCTTCGGCAGATTGGAGATGGCATTCGTGAGCCCTGCGGCAGATGATGACTGCTTCGTCGATCCGCTGACACTTCAGCAGAGCCGTACCATAGTTAAGCAGTGCGGCCAGCGAGTCAGGTGCATGATGGATGGCATGTTTGAAACTGGACAGGGCCTGTTCGAACAGGCCTTTTTCGCGATACGCGATTCCAAGATTGTTGTGAGCCTCCGCGAGACTAGGCTGCAGCTGAATCGCCTGAATAAAGGCGTCGATCGCTTCGTCACGTCGTCCCATAGAATTCAGGATCGTGCCGAGATTGAACTGAACCTCCGCCAGTTCCGGGCTGTACCTCAACAGTTCGCGGAGATGACTTGCAGCGGACTCCAGTTCGCCGGCATCGTGCAACAACACGGCATATGCAAACAGTGCTTCTGTGCATCCCTGTTCCTGCCGAAGCACCTGCTGATAAATGGCCTTCGCCCGCTTCACCCGACCTGCACGCACATGCAGCTCGGCCTGATCCAGAAGTCTTCGCTGTGATGATGGCGGCATCCGCAGATTCCAATGAGCTTTTCAAGCCGTCCTCGCCTCACGCACGGCAAGTGTTCAGCAGACCGTTGATCACTTTTTTGTTTCGCTTGACTCCGATTTTTCCGGCTTCAGTATGCTTCTTTTCAGAATACGTGGCCACAGAAATGCAGTCGTCGAGATTAATGTTTTCCGCATCGGTCCATCCGTTGATGATTCCGTGAACTTCTTTTCCGAGACAACTGGAAGACCACCAGAGAACATCTCTTTCGGTAAATCCCATCCAGTTTCCGCGAGTTTGATAGTAGTTGATTTTCTGGTCGGCATTGATGCCCAGAACATCAAACTGCGGCGTATTGATCGGTACTTTGATCCCTTCTGGACCATTCGTCGGCCTGTGTCCGTTTTCGTATGGGAAAAAGGCTGCGTCTTCAAGACCGAGAAGAGTAATGGGCACTGTATCTCACGTCAATCTTGCAGCGAGGCTGAGTGCATGCCGCCCTCCTGCACTGTTTCCATGAACGCATAGAAGCCCCTGCTTTTTACCTGCCTTCACCTCCGACTTAATCCGAGCCGCCATTTTCAAGGCCAACGCTGCGCTCGCAGCTTGATCAGTGAACGGCACACCAATCCCGAATACAGCAAGGCGACGATCCTTGAGTATTTGATAAAAGGTAAGTTCCAAATCTTTCGTTACCCTTCGGCTGATTCACCATCGCCCCCTCCGACGAATCGAACCACGATATCAACAACCAGACTAACGGAGTCACGCCAAGACTCTGACTGCTGACCGCCAATCCTCAGCTGGCATCACTCGTTACCGAAGCGATCGGCGACGGCTGGATCACCAGTCTCGACCGGCTCCGCGATCTGGAGCCACTGGCTGCAGACGCGGCATTTCAGGAACGATTTCTGCCGGTAAAACAGTTGAAAAAAAGACTTGTACGTTGGGTTCGCCGGACGATGGGGGAATCTGTTGATGCTGACACACTGTTCGACGTCCACGTCAAGCGAATTCATGAATACAAGCGGCAACTCCTGAATGTGCTTCACATTATTTATGAATACCTTTGCCTGGCCGAAGACGGTGTCATTCCAACACAGTCGCGAACGTATCTGTTTTCCGGCAAAGCCGCACCGGGATACTATCTCGCCAAACAGATCATTTAGCTGATTCATGACGTCGCCCGAGTGGTCAGACAGGATCCCCGCTGCCGAGGCCATTTGACGATCAGCTTTCTCCCGGATTATCGCGTGTCACTTGCTCAAATCATCATCCCGGCGGCCGATCTGAGTGAACCGATTTCGACGGCAGGTGACGCTGTATCGCAATCGCCCACTCTGGATTGAAAAGACCATTCTCAACACAGCCAGAATCGGAAAGTTCTCAAGTGATCGCACTAAAAATCTAATGAAGTAACGCATATCGAAAATACGCCGGGGATGGCAGTTTTGAGCCCAGTCTCTCTGGATGGAAACGCAGGGGGACGAATGAACCGTAGCCGTTCTTGCACCTGGGCGCAAAGGTATTCTGCGAACTCGCGTGCGATTGCGAGCGACAACCGCTCAAGGCAAATGTCTATGACAATAACTGGAATTCTGGCGGTTGATTCGTGACTTTTAGCCCGTGACATGTTCAACATACGCAATCCTCGTTCATGTTGCGTATCTGACCACGCCAGCCCAACCGGAGTTGAAATGAAATCCTTCCTTCCATTTCTTACGATGTTCATCCTCGTCGGCAGTGCCGGAAATACACTTGCCCAGAACTACACCAATCTGCTTCAGGATCGATCACTTCACCACTGGATCCTGCCCAATGGCAATCCGGTTGAAAAGGGTTGGGTCTTTGATCCTGACGGTGCCCTGCATCTGGCTGGCGAGGGCGATAACATCCTTACTCGGTGTGAATATCAGAACTTCGATCTGTGGTTCGACTTTCGAATTTCGGAAAAGGGCAACAGTGGGATCAAGTACCGCGTTCAGAAGTATGGATCGTCGTGGCTGGGCCCGGAGTACCAGATTCAGGACGATGCAGCGTTTCCGAATCAGTCAGCGAAACACAATACCGCGTCACTGTACGATCTGGTCGATCGTTCCAGTCCAGTTTTTGAACGACGCTACCTGCCATTGAATGACTGGAGCGTCGGGCGCATCATTGTGCAGAACAATCGGCTTCGTCACTGGATGAATGGCAACTTGATTATCGACGAACGCTCCGATTCGCAGCGTTTCAACGATGCCGTACAGGGCAGCAAGTTCAACGATAAAGCTGGCTTTGGCAAGAATTGTTCCGGCAGAATCATGCTCACTGACCACCACAGCGAAGTCTGGTATCGAAACGTTTACATCCGTTGTCTGGATCGCTGTGCTGCTGTGCCATAGACATCATCACATGCAAAAAGAGCTGATCTTTCACTGAAAGATCAGCCCCCTTATTTCTCAACCATCCGTCGCGGCATCTTTCTGATGCCAACGACGAAATCGTATTACTCAGTCTTCAGAGAAAACTGTTCCATCAGCACTCCGTTTTCGTCACCGACCCAGTACCCGCCCGCAGGAGCCATGTACTTTTCGATGACTTCGAACGAGGGCAGTTTGCTGAAGTCAATCTTTGAAAACAGATCTTCCATCCCGGGGAAGTTTTCTGTCGCATCGCCGTCACGCAGCATGTCATAAAGCCGACGGTACTGTTCGGCAGGGCGTGTAAATGTCACCGCCAGTGCGCCATCGGGAAAGTGTTCCGCGACGGCTTTGAAGTCGTCTGAATCAGCCAATGGACGCACGTCGTCATCATTTCTCAGGGCTTGTTCCAACTGACTTCCGCCGATCGCAATCAGCAGTTGGCTGTTGGCTACGGTGAAGGATATTTTCTGACCGCTTGGTGGTTCAATCTCATACACGGTTGCTCCGCTGACTTCCCGGGTTTCACCTGGAAAACCGGGCTCTGACGTCAACCTGTTGAGTAGGTCTGCAAATTTCTGATTGTCCTTGACACCGACCGCAAACAGTATGTCATCTGAAGCCGCATCGGACGTTCGGTCGCCTGGAGACATCACCATCTGTATGTTCCCGTCGAGTTGATCAACTAGGTCCTTCTTGATGTGTACCTCAGGCCCTTGATTTGAAAGTGTATCGATAGTACCTTCAAACGCACCTGCCCCCTGGAACATATCAAAAAGCGTTTCGACAGCCGTATAGGCTTCGCCGACTTTCCACTTTGTCGCCATCCATGCGGTTGCGTTTTCTTTCACCCATGCAGGTGGTGCAACATCGACTGCGTCGAGTTGAAACACCTGCATAGCTGCCTGGGGAGGCTGTTCGCTGTACAGAAACGAGCGGGAAATCCCTTCAAATTCATCGCCACCGATTTCGCCGGAAGATCCGATACCTTTGAGTTGGTTGATACCCAGCGTTGGAAAGAATCCGATCGCCATTCCCGCAGCGGCGCCATTTGGACCGAGCGAACCGGTTTGTACCAGCGCGGTAAACATACCAATTGGATCAATGTACGTCGTCATCAGACCGGCACCGGGTGTTGATTCGCACTTTTCCATGATGTAGGCATAGACGCTGTTGTTTTTGAGGACTTTTTCAGAATCACCGTTCCAGTTGTCGAGAGTGAGCGTCAACAGCGCGCTGCTGTTGGAAACGACAAGGCGTTCGTCTTTAAGGAACCAGCCGAATTCTTTCGCCAGCGGAGTCTGCTTTGCGACATCGCTGGTAACTGTGTATATCGTCAGTTCGGTACCGTCATGCTCAATGTTGGCAGCTTCCAGTTCATCGACGTTGTTTAGAGCAGCGGTCGCTTTTTCCAATAGGCCGTGAACTTCGGATTCATGTGCACCGTAGTCCATGAACATGATGAGACCCATCTTGTTCGGCGGAGCTTTGGAAAACGCCAATGTGACTTCGCCGGTCGGGATCGCCAGCAGTTCATCAATGTTCAGACCCAATGCATCGTGAACCTTTGACAGACTTTCCTCCAGTTCACCACCTAAAGCGTTCTTGACTTCGGCCTTGAATTCTTCGAGCGCTGGATCAGCAAACAGCCGACCGGCGGACGAATTCTCAAACGATTCCTTGAATCCTTCTACGCTGGGCATGGAAATATAGAAATACGTGTCCTTCGGAAGAATCTGATTACTCAGCACCTTTGTGTCAGCCGTTTGTCCTGATGCAACGCCGCACAGGCCACCCAGCAACACGGCAGACGTGAGCAGCGTTTTTTTAAATCGAGCCAGAAACATCGAAAAATCTTTCATTGTTGAGATAAGCGGTTGAAACAGTAACCAGAGAGCCACCAATCGCCCGCAGGATTCTCACCCACATGGCAGCAAATGGTCAAGCTCACTACGACAATCGTTGATGGCAGGAAAACAGAACGCAGAACCGAGGCAATTCGTCGCGACGTGGCGATTCTTGGACAAATTGTCCGTAAAACGCTCATAAATCCCGATGATTTGACCGACGCTGGATATTTCTCATTCGAAAAGGCTGTTTGACGCTGCGTTCAAACATCGATATCCTCCCCTCGCTTCGAAATTTTCGGGATCCGTGGGGTCTCGCCGGATTCTGTCACCTCCGGTTTCATGGTGACGTGCTGCGTGTCGAATCGCGACTTCGTTCTTCGACATTCACACAATTGTTCTGTGCGAGTCCCCGCTTGGGTTGCTCGCTGCGGCGTGCCGCCGCAGATCACAGGAGATCGGCAATGGCTGAGATTGTGGTAAAAGAAATCTTGGAAGCTGGTGTCCACTACGGACACCGATCCAGTCGCTGGAATCCGAAAATGCGACCGTATATTTACGGTCGTCGTAACCAGATTCATATCATCGACATCAAGGAAACCATCCGCGGTTTGATCCGAGCCAAAAAATATCTGCTCAAAGTCGCTGCTCAGGGTGGTCTGATCCTGTTCGTCGGAACCAAGCGCCAGGCCGGTGCTGCTATCGAAGAACTGGCTCAGGACTGTAAAATGCCGTACTGTACCGAGCGTTGGCTGGGTGGTACGCTGACGAATTTTCGTACGATTCGCACGCGGCTGAAGCGATTGGAAGAACTTGAAAATCTCCGTGCAAATGGCGAGATAAAGAACTACTCCAAGAAGATGCAATCGACGCTGAATCGTGAATACAGCAAGATCTACCGCAACCTGAACGGCATGCGTGAAATGAATCGCCTGCCGGAATGTCTGGTCATCGTTGATCCGACCAAGGAAAAGAACGCAGTCCACGAAGCTCGCTTGCTGGGCGTCAAAATTGTGGCGCTGATTGATACCGACTCCGATCCGGACATGGTCGATCTGCCAATTCCGGGCAACGACGACAGTCTGCGTTCGATTCGGCTGGTCATCCAGCATCTTTCTGACGCGATTAAACAGGGACGCAGCATGCGTCCGGACGATCCGAAGAAGAAATCAGACGACGCTCCGGCATCGAACGAACCAAAGGCCGTGCCTTCAATTCGGTAGTGCCATGCGGCAAACTCTTTCGGCCTGATACATGTCCCTTCTCTCCCCCGAGATCGGGGGGAGAAGGTGACCGAAAAACTGATTGCGATTCAGGCCCGGAGGGCAGGCACATACTCTGCCGGGGCTGTTAGGCCGCGGTTTGATGCAATGAGACAAATCTAGGCCTGAAAGGCCGACACAGAAGTATGCAGGACGCCTCGTCAACAGATAGGTGTGTCGACCTTTCAGGCGTCAATTCGCACGAGTATTCTTTCCGGTGGCTCACGCCACCGGCCGTGGATGTGCTTGGCCTCCGGGGCCTTATACAACGGCACAATTGGGTTGCGGGGGGAGGACCGCAAAAGGGTATATGAAACGAATAAGCCATGCCCTCGGCCACATTACAAGCGGCGACCAACCGCCGTCGGCATCTCATCTTTTTCTCGATACATTTTTGCTAACACATACAATTCAACGGTGTCCGGGTCGCTGCATTGCGGACTGACATTTGATTGCTGACCCAGGAGATTCTGATGGCGGAAATTACAGCTGCTGCCGTTAAGGCACTTCGTGAAAAAACTGACCTTCCGATGATGGAGTGCAAGAAAGCTTTGACCGAAGCCGGTGGCGACGAAGCCAAAGCCATGCAGATCCTGCGTGACATGTTCAAGAAGGTGCAGGAGAAACGCGCTGACAACGTCACGGCCGAAGGCCGAGTGTTTATCGCGGCAAAACCTGACGCTTCCGAAGCTGCTATGGTGGAAATTCAATGCGAATCGTCGCCGGTTGCCACGGGCGAAGTCATGCAGAGATTCGGCCAGGCGATGGCCGATCAGTTGCTCGCAGGACCCGGAGCTGCCGATGCCGCCTCGTTGATGGCCCAGAAAGGCGCTGGAGCCAGCAAGACGTTTCAGGAACAATACGAAGAGATTGTCAATAAGATTCGTGAAAAGATTGTCGTCAACCGTATCGTCCGGGTGAAGGGCCCGGTCGGTGGCTATGTGCATCACGACTTCAAGACAGGCGTACTATTCGTGGCTTCCGGGACTCCGAAATCCAGCGACATCCTCAAGGACGTTGCCATGCACATTGCCGCGATCAACCCGGCGGTAGTCAAACCTGAAGATCTGGAATCGTCGATTGTGACCGATGAACGTGATCGCTTGATTGCCGAAGCACGAGCGTCAAAGAAGCCTGAAAACATCATTGAAAAGATGGTGGACGGCCGCATGAAAGTTTTCTATGCCGAACAAGGCGTGCTTCAGATGCAGCCGTTCGCAAAGGACGACAGCAAGACCGTCAGCCAGGCTCTTGCCGAAGCCGGTACCGAAGCCGTCCAGTTCTACCGCTGGAAAGTCGGAGCTGGTTAGATCAAGTGGGTTGGCAGATTCTTTCGTACCACGTCCCGTGCCAAATACTGGGGACTCATGCGAGCGGGGGCGTTAGTACCTGGATTTCACGTTCAGGACAGTTCGGGAAATAACTGACCGTATGCTCATCTCTCCTGCGAAGAGGAGACGGCAGGGTGAGGGGGCCTTGAGGAACAGTCCGAAAATTCAAGCTCCCGGCTCGCCTGCCGAAAGCCTGTACTTCAACTCAGGAAATCCATTTATGACAGTTTCCAGTGTGCGTCCGGCCTACAAACGCGTGCTGCTCAAAATCAGCGGCGAGAGTTTTTGCCGCGAGGGCGAATCCGGCATCAGCATGGCAGAGCTGTCATCCGTGGCTGAACAGATCCGCGACGTTGTGAAGAACGGCTTACAGCTGGCCATTGTTTGCGGCGGCGGCAACATCCTGCGCGGCAAACAGTTCGCAGATATCAGCCAGCAGATCGTTCCATCGACAGCGCATTACATGGGGATGCTGGCAACCGTGATCAATGGTCTGGCACTTCAGGATGCGTTGGAAAGTGTAGGCGTGGCTACTAGGCTGCAAAGTGCCATTCGCATGGAAGGTGTTGCGGAACCATTCATTCGACGACGCTGCCTGCGGCATCTGGAAAAAGGCCGCGTCGTAATTTTAGCGGCTGGCACAGGAAGCCCATTTGTCACAACGGATACAGCCGCGGCACTGCGAGCCCGCGAGATTGACGCTGATGTGGTTCTCAAAGGAACGAAGGTTGACGGAGTCTACTCCGAAGACCCAATGAAGAATCCTCACGCGATCCGCTACAGTGATATCTCGTTCCGCGAAGTGCTCGACCAGAATCTTCAGGTCATGGACGCTCAGGCAATGCATCACTGCATGGAACACAACATAGACATCATTGTGTTCAACTACAAAAAAGTCGGCAACATCGCTCGAGCCGTCGCTGGCGAACGCATTGGCACCCGCGTCTCTACTGAAGGCCGCGCATCGTGATCATCGCTCTCTCGGCTAGGCACTGAACCTATCTGCCTCTGCCGGATTCTATGTGCAGTAGTTCCTGGTGTCTGTTTGTTTAACATTAAATTCGTCTAGAAGTTCACCGAAAATCCAGTAGGGTCAGCAATCTTTAATCGTACGTTTCGTCGATGAGCCATTTTTTATTCCAGCGCGATGCAACTGATCCCACGACTGGAGCGCGCGCTGGTCGATGGGTCACTCCGCATGGCGTTGTGGACACTCCCGCCTTTATGCCGGTCGGAACATTGGGGACGGTGAAGGGATTGTTGCCAGCTCAGTTGCGTGAAGCCGGGACTCAGATGGTGCTGTCGAACACCTACCATCTGGCGTTGCGGCCGGGTTCTGAAATCGTTGCCGAGCTAGGCGGACTGCATCGGTTTATGGACTGGAGTGGCCCGATCCTGACCGACAGCGGCGGGTTCCAGGTATTCAGTCTGGCAAAGATGAGGAAGATTGATGACGACAAGGTTGTATTTCGATCGCACATCGACGGCAATCTGCTGGAACTCACACCGGAACGCGCAGTGCTGATTCAGGAGCAACTCGGCGCTGATTGTATTATGTGTCTGGACGAATGTCCGCCGTCGGGTGAATCGATCGAAAAAATCCGCAGGGCCGTCGATCGAACGACAGTTTGGGCAAAACGCTGCCGCGATGCGCAGCAGCGATCGGACCAGGCGTTGTTCGGAATTGTGCAGGGGGGGGTGCATCCGGCGATGCGGCAGCGTTCTGCGGAGGGACTGCTGCCGATTGATTTTCCTGGCTATGCGATCGGCGGCTTAAGCGTCGGAGAACCACCGCCGGTGATGTATCAGATTCTTGACAGCACAGTTCCAATGCTGCCGGAACACAAGCCGCGTTATCTCATGGGCGTAGGTCGCCCTGAGGACATTGTCGAGGCCGTTTGTCGTGGAATCGACCTGTTTGACTGCGTCATGCCGACCAGAAATGGTCGCAACGCGATGGCGTTTACAAGTCAGGGACCGGTGCGGCTAAGAAACGCCGTGCATACGCGGGATGAGCGACCACTGGATCCGGAATGTGACTGCACGGCCTGCACGCGGTTCTCACGAGCGTACCTGCGACACCTGTTTGTGGCAAAGGAGATGCTGGGGCCGATTTTGCTGTCGCTGCATAACATCGCATTTTACCAGCGACTGGTGCGACAGCTTCGAGAAGCAATACTTCAGGGGTGTTCGGCAGAGTTCCGGTCGAATCAGCTTGCCCGTTGGAATCCGCAGTCCTAAGATACTGGGTTTTTCGAAATCTAGGCCGGAAGCTGACTTGCGTTCAATCGGATGTTTGGAAGTGTTGGACTTACGTAATTAACCCCCCCAAATTGGATCGGTGCCCGTGAACTGGTTTTGTGTGTACGTTCGCACATGCGAACTATTGTTGATGTTGCAGGATGGCACCGCGCCGGCAGTGGCTGGCGAAGTGGAATCGTCGGCAGCGACTTCTGCGACGCCAGCCGTCGAAGGCACCACGGAGGCTGTAAAAAATGTTACGAATGTGGCAAAAGACGCCCCGCCGCCGCCGTGGATGCAGTTTTTGCCCTTCATTGCGATTGGGCTGTTCTTCTACTTTATTCTGCTGCGACCTCAGCAGGCCGAACAGCGTCGGCGGAAGGAATTGCTCACCACGCTGAAGAAGAACGACAAAGTCGTGACGACGGGCGGAATGATTGGCACGATCGCCGATATTTCATCGGACGGCACCCGCGTTACTTTGCGTGTCGATGACAACACCCGCATTAAATTTCTGCGATCTGCCATTCAGGAGCCGCTCAAAGATTCGTCTGAAACGAACGGATCGAGTTCAACCTGAGAGCATGCCGACGTTTTCCAGGCGGATGAATTCCCGGTTTGGAGACCAATCAGGCAGCTTGAATTGTGTTGCAGGGAATCCATTCGATACATATACGCCCGTTCTGACCACTTTTTGACTCGCCTCCGCCACGTTCGTGCTGCGGAAACCGCGAATTTCCCGGGAATCTAATCTGATGTTTCAGTTGCTCAGTGGACTGCTTTTTCTTCTGCTCCAGGATCCCACCACAGCTGCGGATGCGGCGAAAGCTTTGGAAACTCCGGTTGTGACGCCAGCGGGCACAGTCGTTGAAGAGGCTGCAACCAGTACCGTGGATGAGGTGAAAGAAAAAGCTCTGTTGCCCGTGTCTCCGACGCGGGATTCTTCTGCTGTGGCCAGCGATGTGGATCAAGTGAAGGAAAAGACCGCAGGCAATGCTGATACAACTTCCAGCATCGTCGATGACGCGAAGGCACGGTCAGATGCCGCATTTGATGAAGCCAATGCCAGCGTCAAGGACGCAGGGAAAGAAGTTGTGGCTGAGTCCGCTGATGCTTCAATTCCACCGGCTGCACCGAGCCAGGCATGGGTCGCATGGCTCATTTTATTGTTGGTCATTGCTGTCCCGATTCTGCTTGCGAACATACTTTCAGGTATGTGGCGGGTGAAGGAGTGGAGGGGACGGCTGTGGGTCGTGTTCTTTACGCTGATGCTGGGAGCGTCGCCGTTTCTGTCCTGCTTGTTGCGCGGCCAGAATATTGGGGATCGATTCCGTCTGGGAATCGACCTCGCTGGCGGTACGAATATGGTGTTCCAGGTCAAGCCCGAAAAAGAACTGACAAATTCACTGATCGACGAAATGGTGGAATCAGTTAAACGCCGCGTCAATCCGTCGGGCACCGAGGAAATCACAGTTCGCGGTGTGGGCGGTGGTCGAATTGAAGTCATCGTTCCTGGCGAAGATCCGCAAACGGTGGATGAAATCAAGCGCCAAATTACGCGTCTTGGAAGCCTAGAGTTCTTCATTGCAGCCCACCGTGAGGAAGATCGCGAAATCGTACGCGAAGCCGAGAAACTGGACAAATCACAAAAAGAATTCAGGGTCGATAATCAACTAAGAGCCGTATGGAGTCCAGCATTTGAAAAACAGGGAGAGCCGCAGTTTCTGAACGACAGTTCCATTGTCACTCGCAAAGTCCAGAAGATCCGATACGTCAAAGGCCGACCAGAGAGTTATGAGACCGAAGAATACCTGCTGCTCGTTGAGTCTGATGATCGTCGTGTTACGGGACGGTATCTCAAGTCTGCCAGCACTGACATTGACCCCACCGGGCATGTCATCGTGAGCTTCACATTCGACCAGACTGGAGCATTCCTGTTTGGCGATTTGACGACTCGTTATGCTCGGCCTGGCAGTCAGGACAAGCGTAAACTGGCAATCGTGCTCGACCGAACTGTTTACAACGCCCCGAACCTTAACGAACCGATTACGGGCGGCCGTGGTCAGATCTCGGGCGGCGGCGCAGGTGGTTTTACATCACCTGAAGCGGACGAACTTGTCGGCGTCCTGAATGCGGGGGCGCTTGAAGTTCCGATTGATCCAAAGCCACTCAGCGAAGCGACCGTCGATCCGACGCTGGGTGCCGACGTCCGTAACAAGGGTGTCAGAGCGACACTCATCAGTGCGGCTGCTGTCATCGTCTTCATGTTAGTCTACTACCGATTTTCGGGCCTGATCGCCGTCATTTCGCTGATGTTGAATCTGATCCTGACGCTTGCCGCAATGCTGATGATCAATGCCACTTTTACACTGCCCGGCATTGCGGGGATTGTGTTGACGATCGGCATGGCGGTGGATGCGAACGTTCTGATCTATGAACGTATGCGGGAAGAAATTGCTAAAGGTTCCAGCGTGCGGATGGCAATTCAGAATGGCTTTCAGAAAGCTTTTTCCACCATTTTCGACTCGAACCTCACAACGCTGTTGACGGCAGTGATTCTGTTTATCATCGGTACGGATCAGGTCAAGGGATTTGCCGTCACACTGATCATCGGTCTGTCATTGAGTATGTACACTGCCCTGTTTGTTGGTCGCCTGATCTTTGATATTGCTGAACGTCGACGCTGGCTGACAACATTGTCAATGTCACGGATGATTGGTGAAACGAACTTTGACTTTCTGAAGCAGCAGTATCTGTGGGTCGGAATTTCTATCGTGACTATTGTCGTAGGGATGGCCGCCTTCTTTGCTCGCGGTGTGGCAAATTATGACATCGACTTCACGGGTGGAACGATGGTGTCGTTCCAGACAACCGAGCTGCAGAAAACAGATGACCTCAGTGCAGCATTGAAGACACAGTTTGGTGACCAGTTCTCGATCGAGCGCCTCTCCATCGGCGACGAAAAGACGCAAGAAGGCGTCGGTCGGTACTTCCGTCTGCGAAGCACTGAAAGCGACACCCACGCGACTGCTCCGGCACCGTCGGGTACGGCACCAGCGGCTGATGATCAAAAACCTGCAGAAGATCGCGTCCGCGAAAAAATCTACGCATCATTCAGTGGAAATGATTCCATTCACCTGAATATGGTGACTGTAGACGTAGGACCAATATCGACAGTAGAAATCAAAGATGGTGATGAATCGGCAGAAACTCTGATTGCACTGCGATTCAAGGGTGGTCCGATGTCGATACTCACGTTTAACGCTGGCAATTCGTCTTCAGGTGAGGTTGCTGAAGGCACCCTTCGCGATATGGTCGCTGGCAAGCTGAAAGCCATCACAACTGATGGTAAGGAAAAATTTAATTCCCTTGAAGAGTTGTTCGACATTAAGGGCCTGGAAGGTTCGGGAGAAACGGCTGGAGAACTGGCGGTTCGGAAATTCACGAAATACCAGGTGCGTGCGATTCCGACAGTGGCAGCGGCAGACCTTGAATCAGCCCTGAAAGCGATCCAGTCCGAACTCGCGGCAACGCCTCTGTTTGACGAAGTGAATACGTTCGCATCCTCGGTGGCTGGCGAGATGAAGCAGCGAGCCATACTGGCCATCGTCGCCAGTATTCTCGCCATTTCGATATACATCTGGTTCCGATTCCAAAATCTGGTGTTCGGCTTGGCAGCTATTGTCGCACTGGTGCATGACGTTCTTGTCACAGTGGGCATCACCGCGTTGGCAAGCTATCTGACTGGAACCTCAATCGGCAATCTGTTGCTGCTGGAAGATCTGCGAATCAACCTTGCTACGATCGCAGCGTACCTCACGCTGGTGGGATTTTCACTGAACGATACGATTGTGATCTTTGACCGAATTCGCGAAGTACGAGGTAAGAACCCGGCGATTACGGCGTCGATGATCAATACGTCACTCAATCAAACGCTGGGTCGTACAATCCTGACGACGTTGACGGTGTTTATTGTGGTCTTGATCATGTATGTTTTCGGGGGTGCCGGTATTCATGGTTTCGCTTGGGTCATGGTTATCGGATGCATCTCCGGTACCTACAGCTCGGTTTACATCGCCAGCCCAATCTTGGTCTGGGCGATGAACCGTACGATTGGTTCGGTGAAGGCGTAGTGATCGACACGGCGCCAGCGGGGTGTTGATTGAATCAGCCGCAGGGCGATAGCCCCGGTTAGTGCTGGGGATAAACACAGAAAAAACAACCGAGGCTAGCGCCTTTCGGCTCAGAAACAGCCCTAACGCAACAGACCTCTAGCGCGATGCCGCTCATAAGATCTCAACCCTTTTCGATTTACGCTGGAGCGTGCTGCAGAATGATTGATGAATCACCCTCGCACTGGAGTTCGGTTGACGCAGCCGAGATGTATGAAGTCCCACGCTGGGGTAACGGCTATTTTTCCGTCAGCCAGAACGGCAACGTGCAGGTGCATCCTGACCGCAATCCGGCCCATTCCATTGACCTGAAAGAACTCGTCGAGCGTCTGCAAATGCGCGGGCTTGATCTGCCTGTGCTACTCCGATTCAACGGCATTATTCGCGATCGTCTATTCGTGCTCCACAAAGCCTTCAGCGACGCGATCAAGGAGCACAGCTACAAAGGAACCTACGCCTGCGTGTATCCGATCAAGGTGAACCAGCAACGCGAAGTCGTCGAGAAGGTCGTTGAGTATGGACGTGAGTTCGGCTTCGGACTGGAAGCCGGAAGCAAGCCGGAATTGCTGGCCGTCGTCGCAATGACGGAAGCCCAGACGCCAATCATCTGCAATGGATTCAAAGATGCAGAATTTATTGAGATGGCTCTGCTGGCTCAGAAAATTGGCCGGAACGTGATACCGGTCGTTGAAAAGTATACGGAACTGGAACTGATTCTGAAGTACGCCGAAAAACTCAATGTGCGGCCCCAGATTGGAATGCGGGTCAAGCTGGCAGCCCGAGGATCGGGACGCTGGCAGTCTTCCGGCGGTTATCGTTCCAAGTTCGGCTTGCGAGCCAACGAAATTCTGATGGCACTGGATGAACTCAAGAAACGCGGCATGGAGGATTGCTTCACGCTGCTGCACTTTCATCTGGGGAGCCAAATCACCAACATTCGCCAGGTCAAGGCGGCCTTGAACGAAGCCTCTCGCGTTTATACCGAACTCGTCGGTCGCGGTGCGGGGCTGAAGTACATGGACGTGGGCGGCGGTCTGGGCGTGGACTACGACGGTTCACAGACGAACTTCGAATCGAGCATGAATTACACGCTGGAAGAGTACGCACGCGACGTCGTCTACACGATTCAGACGGTCTGTGACGAAGCCAACGTTCCACATCCGAATATCATTTCGGAAAGTGGTCGCGCGATTTCGGCCTTTCACAGTGTGCTGATTTTTGGCGTGCTGGGAGTTTCGCAGCAGGGCGAAGACACGTCCGAAGCTGCACTTGCCCCTCCGGAAGACGCAGAACAGGCTTTGCACGATCTGTACCAGAGCTACAAAGGTGTGAATCAGCGAAACGTACTGGAATCCTACCACGATGCGCAGACGTCGATCGATACGGTGATGACGCTGTTCAACACTGGGTATGTCTCGCTGGAACAGCGTTGCCTGGCAGAAAACATCTATTTTGCGCTCTGTCATCGAATTTGGCAGATTACAGGAACGCTTGACTATGTTCCGGAAGAACTGGAAAAGCTCGACAAGCTGTTGTCTGACAACTACTTCTGCAATTTTTCACTGTTTCAGTCGTGTCCGGATTCATGGGCCATCAAGCAACTGTTTCCCGTGATGCCAATTCATCAATTGAACAGCCGACCGACACGACACGCTGTGTTAAGTGATATCACCTGCGATTCGGACGGAAAGATCGATCAGTTCATCGACCGTCGCGACGTACGTCGTACGATCATGCTGCATGAGTATGACGGTTCCCCGTATTATCTTGGCGTGTTTCTGATTGGTGCGTATCAGGAAATCCTTGGCGACCTGCACAATCTGTTCGGCGACACGAACGCCGTGCATGTGGACTTGTCGCCGTCTGGTGAAGTGGTTTTGGACACAATCATCAAGGGCGAGACCGTCAGCGAAGTGCTGGACTACGTGCAATTTCGCGGCCGCGATCTTATCAACAGATTGCAGGCTTCAGTGGAAGTAGCCGTCCGCGAAAACCGAATCGACCACAACATGGCTGGTCAGTTCGTGAAGTTTTATGAAGAAGCGTTGAACGGTTACACGTACCTCGAAGAACCGGATGGCGAATAGGGTTCGTTGTCTGACCTGACTTGTTTAACCGCGCGCCCATCGGGCCGCGTTCAATCTCTGGTGCCCCGGTGGGCACACGGTAATACCTCACGCGGCCATGAATGACACGATTTCGAAATTCAGGAAAGCTACATGTCCGAGGAGCGTTCATGCTGCTGGGCGATACTTTATTTTACGTGCGTTTCATTCGGTTGTCCCCATTCGGTTGTATCAACTCGTCGCGTGAACTGCACAACCGAATGAGGACAACCGAATGAACAATTTCGTCCGGAACACTGGGTCGGAACATACGTCATCGGCGTGAACGGCGCGTGCCAATGCCTGAAATTGCCGATGCGCAGCCAGTGTCCAATCATGTTATTGCTTCCCGTGCGCTGTTAAACATTCACTTTTGACCGCGCGGAGTATAGAACGGCACTATGACACGTACTCTGTCACACAATACACCTCGCATCGTGACGTTTGGCGAGATTATGGCGCGGATGGCCCCGTCGGGAATGCTGCGATTGCAGCAGGTGCTTCCGGGTTCACTGGATGTCACTTTTGCAGGTGCGGAGGCCAATGTCGCGTCATCGCTGGCGTTGCTCGGCTGTCGTGCGGACTTCGTAACGGCTTTGCCGGAAGGACCGCTCACGGAAGGGTGTCTTGGAAGCCTTCGCAGCGTCGGTGTCGGCGTGGATCATATTCGCATCACCGATCGTGGACGCTTCGGAATCTATTTTGTCGAGATGGGAGCGAACCAGCGTCCCAGCCGCGTCTTCTACGATCGTGAACATACTGCGATCAGTCAGGCCACCGCGGATGATTTCGAATGGCACACAATTCTGGACGGCGCGGCATGGCTGCATCTGACCGGCATCACTCCCGCATTGTCAAAGACTGCGGCAGAAACGACGATACAGGTAGCAAGAATTGCTCGTACACACGGAATTTTGGTTTCATGCGACGTCAATTTTCGCGGCAAACTCTGGCGCTGGGATTCGACGCGACCCCCGCAGCAACTAGCCGGCGACGTGCTGCGGGAACTGATTCCGCAGGTCGATCTCCTTATGGCGAGCGAAGAAGATTTCCGACTGGTCGGTGTGACCGCGGCGAACCCTGTTCAAAGTGCAGCAGCATCGACCGGAATCGATACCGATCGAGCGGCCATGATGGCACGTCGCATGGCAACCGCATTTCCGAATCTCCGGATGATCGCCACAACGTTGCGTGAAAACATTTCGGCCAGTCATAATAACTGGGGCGCGATGCTGCTGGATGTTCAAACCGACACCGTGTATCAGGCTCCGGTGCAGAACGGCCGCTACCAACCTTACGAAATCCGCAGCATCGTGGATCGCGTCGGAGGCGGTGATGCGTTTGACGCAGGGCTGCTCTACGGTTTGACCCATGCGGATTTTACTTTGCAGACGGCACTGGAATTTGCCACCGCCGCTTCCTGCCTGTCCCATTCCGTCGTGGGTGACTGCAACTTCGCCTCACGAACAGAAATTGAAGATCTGATGAACGGCGCTCGCTCGGGCCGTGTCGTTCGTTAGTCTCTCGGCATTCTTCAATTTTCCGTGTTCAGATCAATTCTTTAATGAGACCATCTCTAAATCCTCAGGAGAAAGCAACAGGCCGGACGCGATCATGCTGAGCAAGAATGGCAGTAAGACCATGACGGGACTCCGTGGTACGAACTCGTTCTACTTTCGGACGCAACTGCGTCACACGAAAAAATCGGCTAATAATTCAACGGAGGCATCGACGGCATAATGCGAAAAGTCGGTCGTGCCTGCTTCGCGCAGGACATCTTCATCGAGAAAGAAGTGGCCAGAACATTCACGACTCGGGCGAGTCACGATCTGCCAGGCGGCGTCGGCAACGATCTCCGGGTGCCGGCAGCGGCGGATCGATTCGTCTCCGCCCAGCAGGTTGCGCACAGCAGCTGTCGCGATGGCGGTACGTGGCCACAGAGCGTTGACGGCAATTCCGGCGTCGCGAAATTCTTCCGCCATCCCCAGCACGCACAGGCTCATGCCAAATTTTGACAGGCTGTAGGCCACATGCGGTGCAAACCAGCGGCTTTCCAGATTCAACGGCGGCGCAAGATTCAGAATGTGCGGGTTCGACGACTTCTGCAAATGCGGCAGACAGGCCTGAGACGTCAAAAACGTCCCGCGAACGTTGACGGAGTGAACCAGATCGTATCGCTTGGCGGGTGTTTTGAGCGTGCCAGCCAGAAACAAGGCACTGGCGTTGTTGACCAGGATGTCGATACCGCCAAATGTCGCGATCGTTTGCTCAATCGCCGTTTGAATCTGATCTTCGCTGCGCACGTCGCAAACACAACCCAGCGCACGACCGCCGCCTGCCTGAATGGCCGCCACAGCCGAATCGATCGTCCCTGGCAGACGTGGGTCCGGCGTTTTCGTCTTCGCAGCAATCACCACATTTGCGCCGTCGCGAGCAGCCCTCAGCGCAATCGCCAGTCCAATACCACGACTGCCGCCTGTGATAAATACCGTCCTGCCATGCAAATTGGACACAGTGAACTCCTGCTGAGTATGGCTGGCAAGCCGCCGTGAGCGACAGCAAACTGGTAGGGTAAAGAATCGGCCTGACTGCGAAGATGAATGTGCTGACAAACTGACATCTTCAAAGCCCGGGTGGCCGTGACAGGAGCATCGCGAAAAAGAATGTGATGCACAAGTGAAGGTAACATTGTCATTACCTACATCTTCATTCAAGAATCGGCCTCTTTTTGTTTAACCCGAGCCAACGGCGAGGCGCTACGCTGAAGTCATCCTCGCCGTTGGCTTTTGAGGTAGCGAAGCACGAAGCTCTGTGGCCAGCGGAAGGATTCTCTTCGATGAAGGCCGTGCCTAGGGAGTAACGACCGTCGTACTCCACGCGGTCATCTGTGAGAAAACTGGCGAGCGGCATACATCAGATTGCCGGTACAAAATCGAGTGCCATTTGGCACACGCCGCTCCGCACGCCGGACTCATCTCTGGCCGCACGCAGTGTACTATTGACCGGGTGCGCTGGACTGGGGTGCTGCGGCTGGTGGTGGTTCTGGTTCGCCAAGGAAATCGTAGGCTTCGAAATCTGAGAAGATATGCTCACTCAGAAACGCCTGAGCCTGCTCATCCAGCATCGCAAGATACGCAATGGCTATCTGGCGATAGCTGGATTCCCCGCCTTCAGTGATCACTGCCTTCAAAAGTGACCGCGCCGATTCGAGGTCCGCTTCTTCAATGCGAATCATAGCGAGCAGAAATGTGATTTCGGCACGAGTGGCCGGCAGGATTTCCATCACTAGACTCAACGCATCTAATTGTCCCATCGGCCACACAGGAATGGGGGAATTCGCCATAATGTTGGCGTCTGCAACCATCGGCAACGAAAACAGAGTTTTGGCGTAAGGTTCCTGCATGGACATCATTGCATCCAGCTCCTTTAACTGCGACGACCATGTGTCGTAAGCAGACGTCAGATCACTGATCGCCAACTGAGACAAGGCGGTCGGCAACTGCCATTCCGTACCGGTCATCAGCTGTGGCTGCTGGCGTACTGACTCGGCCATCATCGCGAGTGCCTGATGAGCTTCCTCTAGGCGGCCGGCTTCCAGCATTAACTGTCCGCGTAATACAACACCCTGCGGACTTCGTCTCACGGCGTCCGGATCACTATCCATCAATTGCAGCGCAGCAAGCGTGAAGCCGCCTCTGTTGATTTCTGAAGCAAGTGCCACAAACTGGTTGACTCGATCCTCTTCCTTTTCCGGCGTCGCTTGTTTTTCAAGGTATTCCTCAAGTTTTTTCTTATTATCGCTGATCAGATCGTGAATCTCGCGTTGCAATTTCTGTAGTTCGGAGAGCACAGGTTGTTTCTGCGGGTCATCAGAATTCCTATATCGGTCTTCTAACAGCGACAGCAAGTGATCAATCGCATCGCCAGCCAGGTCAGTTCGGTTCTGCTGACGATAAAGGTTCAGCAGTCCGTCCCAGGCCCCTTCATCGTCAGGTTCCGTCACCAGTGACTGTCGATACGCCATGACTGCCTGGAAGTAACGAATGCGTTTGAATCGATCCTCCATCGCGAGGCCACCGACCAGTTGCTCCAGTTCACTCAGACGCGAGTAAGCCATTCCCAGTAACCGATAGGCCCTTGCATCATTGGATGACTGATCCAAGACGAGGTTCAGCCGCCGAATGGCAAGATGCGAACTCGCAATGGCTGACATCGCCTGTTCGGCCGATTCCGGCTGAATGCCGGCAAAAGTGGAGTAATGCATTGCCATGCGAAGATTTTTATCCACGGACGGACGGACGCGGTAAACATATTTTTCATAAAAGTTTGGCTCGCGGGCGAATTCTCGCAGCGACGGCGGAGCACTCGAAGCATCACGGAACGCCTCCTTAGGCCAGTTAGGCATACGGCTTGCGCGTTCCATCGCCGACATCGAAGGGCGGACACGTTCCAAGATTGCCGCAGATGCTTCAATGCTGATCGGAATCCACTGCGCCGTTTGTGCCAGATTCGACATGGATCGATAGTCTGGAGATCCCGGCGGCGCCAGACGTGTCATCGCGTGCGTAATATGAAATTCCGCCAGAACGTCCGTAGACACTTTGAGACTGGCCATCCTCTTCTCTTCGAATTTTTTTAGCACCGACTTATCCTGAGTATTGTCTTCAGGCGGAGGAATCGGATGAAACAGTGTCGTCAAGAGAATGGCATGTTTTGCAAAGACGGATTTGGCATCTTCCGGCTGTTCATCTGCGTCGCCGGGACGACCGAACGGCAGCATTCGGCTATCGACAAAACTCTTTCGCCCATTCCATATCAGCAGATCGCCCTGTTCCAGACGTGTGTGAAGAATGTTTGCCGCCGGATCAAGATCTTTGAGTTGAGCAGCGAACGTATCCATTGTCACATGCGTATCGCGATCGAAGCCCATGCCCAGCGGCGCAGCGCCCGGCAGACGGGATGCCACGACGCAGAATCCCAGAGCCGCCAAAGCCAACACAGTGACGGCACGTCCACCGCGTGAAAACAGGAGTTCCTTCGAATCCACGGTATACTGTTGATTGAACGCGCGACGATACCAGTCCTGAGCCGAAATACTTGCCACGACCGCCGCTACGATCGCTGCCGCTGGAAGTTCGTGCGCCGCCAGCAAAGACAGTCCTGTAACGCCGATGAGCGCGAACAGGAAACCCATATCACGCCGTGTTCGCGCCAGCAGCAGCACTACAAACCCGGTCAACAAAAGTGCCAGACCAGCGATCTGAGAATGATCAAACAGCCGAATTGCACTCGGGTTTAACACAGAATAGTAGTCCACGCGGCCGTCGAAACTCATCGCGGCCGTTGCGATATCCACCGGACGCTGCGCCTGCATCGCCGGATATTCCACTGAGTAAATTGTGACCGGGCCCAGCAATGAGTTCCCCGGAAATGGATTCACCAGCAACGCAGCGACGCTCAAGCAGGCAGTTAGCCATAGCGAAGGACTTTCTGATTTGATGCGTGCATCGGACTTTCTGGTTGCCATAAAATTGCTGACAGACACGCCAATGAAGTACATCATAACCACGAACGACCCGACCCACGCGCGTGCATCAAAGTTGCACCACACGGCTATCAACAGTGGCAGTTTCCATTGGAGACCCGAAGCTGTTCCAAGCCGATGCTGACACAGCCATCGCATTGTGATGGTCATGCCGAGCATCGTAAATAGTTCCGGCAGCGGTACGAAATCAGATGAACACGCCACAATCGCAAACACCGCACAGATGGAATTCCACCACGTCGGAACGCCTCGAATCGAAATGTGCGTGAGCAGGTATCCGACTAATCCTGCAATCGCAACTTTCAACAGCGTCAGCGCTTTGTCACCGCCTGCTGACCAGCAGAGACTGATGATATGATCGAAAAGCCAGCTCACGTTAGGCGATGGTTTTTCAGCCGCTGTCAATGACAGGACGTCTGTGCGAGGCGGCAGCATCCCGTGAGCCTGCATGTAGTCGCCTGACCGAATCAGCACGAGCGGCTTGGTGTCATTGATCTGCGTAAATCCCATCAATACGCCAAGGAAGATCGCGGCCCAGCGAAGCATAAAGTCGCCGCGAACGGCTTCTTCTTCGACCATTTCCGACGTCAACGGTTCCTCCTCCGGCAACTCGTCATGCAGGTCGCGTTCGTCGGAAAACACGGTGCTCGACGAGACGGCTGCCGCGTCTGGAGAATCTTCTGGTTTGGGGGATTCGGAATCCTGGGAGGCGTCGCCGGACACTCGGAAATCTCTCATTCTGGGTAATTCAGTCGCTGGAATCCGCGCAGGGCGGCACCTTAGCTGAGGATACGCCGGTTATTCACGATTTGTTGGGCCAACTTATAGCCGCCTTGGCGAATCGGGCGCAAACTGAGCGAAATGGCATTGCGCAGGTTATGCGGGCAAGTCTCTGCCGTTGATGCGGCAAACCGGCGAAGAACTTTCTGTGATCTATGCAGTGACAGACTATACTGCAACCAACCATGATACGAATCTTCCCGCTAATTCCCGCACACCTTATTTCCTCGTCCAACTTCCACCATGAACGTCATTCCTGCCAAAGTCCGCGAACAGCTCGATAACGCCTCACAGTCTCATCTGCTGCTGTTCTGGGACGAACTCTCTGCATCACAAAGAACTTCCCTGCTGAATCAGATTGATGGCACTGATTTGAAGATGCTTGATCAGATCTGGCGATCATCCATCAACGACGATTCTCCGCTCGACGCGACAGCACGAATCGAATCGGCAAAGAGTCCCGGTCAGGTAGTGGGACAGCCCCAGTCTGCCGCCGACATCGATCGCTGGAAACAGGCGACGCGACTCGGTGAACGCGAACTGGAAGCTGGCAGTGTCGCCGTCATCACAGTTGCCGGAGGACAGGGAAGTCGCTTGGGATTTGATCACCCTAAAGGCATGTTTCCGATCGGTCCAAAATCAGATCGCACGCTGTTTCAAATCTTCGCCGAACAGATTCTCGCACGACGGCGACGGCATCGATCGACAATTCCGTGGCTCATTATGACCAGCGATGCGACTCATGCAGAGACGCTGGAATTTCTGCAGCAGCACAATTATTTCGAACTTGGCGAAGACACGGTGCATCTTTTTCAACAAGGAAGTTTGCCCGCTCTGGATGCAGCAACAGGACGCATTCTGATGAACGGCCCCGGCGAGTTGGCTCTCTCACCCGATGGCCACGGCGGGCTGGTCGCAGCGCTGGCGAATGCCGGGTTACTTGATCTGCTGGCCCAGCACGGCATTCGGCATTTGTTTTATCACCAGGTGGATAACCCGACAGCGATCCTCTGCGATCCTGCTTTGATCGGATTTCACGCTCAACAACGCTCGCAACTGACAACCAATGTGGTGCGGAAGGTGAGTCCCACCGAACGTATGGGCGTGCTTGCTGACATTAACGGGCGCACTGAGATCGTGGAATACAGTGAACTGACGCCCGAACAGGCGGAGCGCTGCGATGCCAGCGGCGACTGGATCTTCTGGGCAGGCAATACAGCCATTCACGTGTTTGATCGTGAGTTTCTGGAACAACTCGCGGCAGACGGCGGCAAACTTCCCTTGCACGTCGCTCGCAAGAATGTTGCTTTCATTGACGATCGTGGTGCAGCGATTAAACCGAATGATCCCGCAAAGCCGAACGCCATCAAACTGGAACGATTTATTTTTGACGCATTGCCGATCGCCGAACGAACACTCATTGTCGAAGGCAACCGCACGCGGGAATTTAATCCAGTCAAGAATCGTGACGGTGCGGACTCTCCCGAAACTTCCCGCGCCGCGTTGTCGCGCATTGCTCGCGAATGGCTGGCAGCAGCCGGTCATGCGGTTGCCGATGATCGGCCAGTAGAAATCAGCCCGCTGCACGCACTGGATGCCGATGAACTGGCTCAGAAGATTGCGTCGAGGACCATTCGTGTTGCTGACTTGTGAGTATTCGCACGTAGGATGGACATTCATGTCCGTCGCGTGGCCAAAGATCGCTGTCGAAGCGAATCTTGCGATGACCACAGGATTTTTTCGGTGGAGACCGCTCGAGAAATAACTGTCTCTTTTATACCCCTCACCCTGCCCTCTCCCCTTGCCAAGGGAGAGGAGGATGCGGTCGAATTATTTCTCGAACGGTCCTTAGCTTCGGCCCGCCCGTTGCATGGCGGCGGTCCACGCTTCCGGTGTCAGTTCTTCTGCTTCTTCCATCAACAGGCGTGGTATGTCCTCCAGAATTGGATACCGCAGCCGCACTTCTGGATTTGTGCAGACCAAGGATTCTCCGTCCAGCACAAGGTCACTGTGACATTTTGGACAGACGAGATAGCTCTTAGATTTTTCGAAATTGAATGTCATGGAATCGTGCTCCGCAAAAATATCCTGGTTCAAAAGCCCCGCAACGTTCGGATATCGGCAAACGTCCGCAGCGAATAATCAATCCCTGCATAGTCCAGCGCAGAACACAATGCACGGACGGCGACTCCCATGCCATCAGGGCCGCTGAAGCCGCCGAACTGGCCGCCGCCTTTTAAGTGCGGCTCTGTCTCAAGGTAGAAGCCTTCGATGCCCAGTTTCTGAAGACGCTTCTCAATCGTCGGCAGTTGCTCGCGCAGATCACGGAAGATCATTTCATGGCCGGAATCGCCGTCCGTACACGGCACAAAATTCTTTAGTCGATCTTCATTGACGACCCCTTCCCAAACCAGGCTGGGATCAATCCGATAGTCCTTGACGTGCATCCAGCCCAGCCAGGGAATCGTCGCCCTGTACTCTTCGTAAACCTGAACTGCGTTCTTGTTCTGCGCAGCCACATTCCCACCGTCAAAGATCAATACCATCGACGGATGATTCACCCGCTTCGCAAGTTCTGCCAGCAGCGGCCCTGTCTCGCCGACAAGATTCGGCTCGATTTCAAGACCGTAGACCAGTCCTTCCTTTGCACACGCTTCTGTGATTGTGCGAATCT
>CANJQC010000024.1 GCA_947476295.1 Planctomycetaceae bacterium
GAAGGCCACGGGCGGCGGGGCAAGGCGCTGAAGGCTGACTAAGTTCTGGAGTATCGCAACACGAAGCTGGCCACGGTCGAAGCGAAGGCATGGGATGAAGCATTGACAGAAGACGTCGGGCAGGCGAAGGACTACGCCGCCAAGCTGGCGACTCCGGCTGCATCGTGTTCCGGCTGCATCGTGCCCGGCTACCCGGAACTCAAGCCGTTGGCTCCAGATTTCTGGACTCGATTCTGGCACGCGTATTTCGTATCTCAATAAGAACGGGCTTATCCGGTTGACCGAATCGTAGCTGGAGTCGCCAGACTTCGTGGATTCGATTAAACGCAAGAACCACCGAAGTCTGGCGACTCCGGCTACAAGAGAAACAGAGGGGACATTGTACTTATTCAGTAAAGCACAATGCAACTTCCGGCACACACGGTTGGATTAACTCAGATTTTCGGGTACACAGAGATTCAAGGGTCTAATCTGCACTCGAGTCAGGAAGTTCTTTTACGCAACACCGACAACGTGTGTCGCATGCAATTTTGGTCGTCATCGCTGCTGCGGTAAGTCTTTTGATTTCAGGATCGGATATGTTGGCCCTCCGAGCCTGAAACTCGCAACTTCAAAACTCACGCTTCGGGTTACAAATCGAGTGCCATTGGGCGATGGCTGGCCCACCGGAAGGATTTACTGAATTGTTCAACGTCAAAAATCTGGATGCCGCGAAGTAGAACGTCTCTCTCGTTTAACTGCAAACCGCAGGCGAGTGTTTTGTTTGCACGCCGGATGGGATATCAATCATGACCGTGCGAGTGCTGAGTTTCCTGTCGATCGTGGTTTGTGGATTCATAACGGATGGTTTGATTGCGGACGAAGCTGCGAAGGGCATACTCCTTGCCGGCGCAGCGATGGTAGATGTGACACCTGCGCAGTTTCCGGTCATCGTTAATGGCATGGTCGAAGAACGTACGGCGACGATGGCCCACGATGTGCTGATGTCCCGAGCGCTGGTGCTGGACGATGGAAAGGAGCGTATAGCCATCGTCGTGGTCGATAGTTTGATGCTGACTCGATCCATGTTGGACGATGCCAAAGACCAGGCTCAGAAACTGACGGGGATTCCGACGAATCGCATATTGATCTCGGCGACACATACCCATTCGGCTCCGTCAGCCATGCCATGCTTGGGAAGTCGCGTTGATCCTGAGTACGCTCAGTTCCTGCCCGGACAGATTGTCCGCAGCATTGTCCACGCGAACGAAAAACTGACTCCGGCCAAGGTTGGCTGGGCGGTGGTGACCGACGATCGGCACAACAATTGTCGTCGCTGGATCTTTCGATCTGATCGAATGACGATGGCAGATCCATTTGGGCAGCACAATGTGCGGGCTCATATGCATCCCGGGCATATGAGCCCCAATCATATCGGTCCATCAGGGCCTGCGGATACAGATCTGACAGTGGTCTCAGTGAAGACGACCGACGACAAACCATTGGCCGTGCTGGCCAACTATGCGATGCACTACTACGGTTCGCCGCTTGTGTCAGGAGACGTCTGCGGCCGATTTGGATTGAAGTTTGCAGAGCTCATCGGCGCGACGAATCAGCAGCCAGGGTTTGTTGGAATTCTGTCACAGGGCACCAGTGGCGACAGCATGTGGATGGACTACAGCCAGCCCGCTCAACCGAATGATCTTGATGCTTATGTGAAGGCCTTGGCGGAAGGTGCGGTGCGGGCTTGTGAATCGATTCAATACCGATCCGACATCACGCTCGCGATGGCGGAAGAAATGCTGAAACTGAAACGGCGAACTCCTGATGAGGCTCGTCTCAAATGGGCTCACGAACTCGTCGCCAAGGTCGGTGATCGCCTGCCGGGAGGCTGGTCGGAAGTGTATGCATTCGAGCAATTGCGATTGCATGAGGATCCAACGGCGGAACTCAAGCTGCAGGCGATTCGCATTGGTGATTTTGGCATCACAGCGATTCCCGACGAAGTCTTCGGCATTACGGGCATTAAACTGAAGAACCGCAGTCCTCTCAAAGCCACAATGAACATCGAACTCGCCAACGGCGCCGAGGGCTATATTCCTCCGCCGGAGCAACATAAACTCGGCGGATACACCACATGGCCAGCTCGTACGGCAGGGTTGGAAGTGCAGGCAGAGCCACAGATCGTGGAAGCGCTGACACGCCTGCTGGAGCAGGTCGCTGGAAAGCCTCGGCGCGAAACCATCGACGAACAACACGCATACGCGAAGGCCGTTGTGGAATCGAAGCCAAAGGCGTTCTGGCGGATGGGGGAGATTGATTCTGTAGGGTGGGACCAGCTGCCGCCAGGCAGCGCCGGCCCACGGAATTCAGGCACCACAAATGGTGGGCCGGCGCTCGCGTTGCTCGCTGGTCCCACCCTACCGAATGCTGCTCGCTGTGCGGATGCACTTGGCGACAATCACGCCCTCTACGAAGACGGCATCGCGTTTTATCTGCCGGGACCTAAGGGTGACGGGCTCAATCAGCATCCCCGAGGCAATCGCGCTGCCCACTTTGCAGGTGGGCGAGTTGCCGCGAAAGTTCCAAAACTTGGCAAAGTTTACAGCGTCGAATGCTGGGTCTGGAACGGTTTCCCGAACAGCGAGCGAGCCGTCACGGGCTACTTCGTTTCCCGAGGTTCAAATGGCGATGCAATCGCGGCGGGTGATCATCTGGGTATCGGTGGGAATTACATGAATCAGGGCTGGGACGGCAAGCTGCTCCTGTTCAACGGCAATGATCGAAACGAATCGCTCACCGGTCGCACGGTTCTGGAAACTCGGACGTGGCACCATGTGGCGTTTGTGCGCAGCGATCGCCACGTCACGGTTTATCTGAATGGCCAGCCCAAACCGGAAATTGAAGGTGACCTTGAGCCCACATTTTCTGAGAGCAACGACGACATTTTCCTTGGTGGCCGAAATGATCGCCTGTTCGGACTGGAGGGGCGGCTCGATGAAGTGGCGTTGTATGATCGAGCCTTGACTGCCGACGAGGTTGCCGGGCATTATGCATCCGCAAGACTCAGGAACCCTCTGCAGGTGGGAGAATCGCAGCCAATACCCAATCCGCCACCTCTGTCGCCGGAAGAGTCACTCAAGGCAGCACATGTGCGAGAGGGGTATGAGTTACAGTTGGTCGTATCCGAGCCGCTGGTGATCGACCCTGTCGCCATTGACTGGGGACCGGATGGAAAACTGTGGGTCGCCGAGATGGCCGATTATCCATCCGGGATGGACAACAACGGGCAGCCCGGTGGGCGCATTCGATTTCTCGAGGACAAAGACAAAGACGGGAAATATGAAACATCGACCGTGCTGCTAAACGACATCCCTTTTCCCACCGGCGTAATGGCGTGGGGCAAGGGAATCATTGTCACTGCCGCTCCGGAAATCTTTTACGCAGAAGACACCAGTGGCGACGGCAAAGCGGACATCCGCAAGACGCTGTTTTCAGGATTTCGTGAAGGCAATCAGCAGCTGCGAGTCAACGGTCCGCGCTGGGGACTGGATAACTGGATCCATTGTGCAAGCGGCAGTCATCATGCTGGCTACGGAGCAGACAGTCAAATCCTGTCGCATGGGACGAACCAGAAGTTCGCTATTGGAAGTCGGGACTTTCGCATCCGGCCGGACGAGGGTCTGATCGATCCGCAAAGTGGTCCGTCGCAGTTTGGCCGTAATCGAGATGCCTGGGGCAACTGGTTCGGTGAGCAGAATAGTTATCCTTTGTGGCACTACGTTCTGGAAGATCCTTACATCCGCCGCAATTCTCATTTCGCTCCGCCCGACCCACGTCATCTGATGACGCCATCGAATCCACCGGTTTATGCGGCGACACCTCCTGAAAAACGTTTTCACAGCTTTGAGGAATCCGGACGCTACACTTCCGCCTGCTCGGGGATGGTGTATCTGGATGAGCTGTTGTTTGGAGCCGAAAGCAGTTCCAGCCTCCCGACCACGGCTTCCGCCGAAGGCGGACCGCTGCGAGAGAAGGCCAACGAACTAGGGGCCGATCAGCCACATGCCTCCCGGGGGCGCGACGAAGTCGAGAAGTCCTTTCCGGCAGAAAGGACCTACTTGCGCGGCCTAGGCGTCCAGCACACCTTCACCTGCGAACCGTTCAGCAATCTCGTACAGCACAATCTCCTCATCGATGACGGTGTGAGTTTTCGACTTGAACGCGATCCTGCGGAAGCTGATGCGAAAACCGATTTCTTTGCGTCCGAAGATCGTTGGTGCCGACCGGTCATGGTTCGCACCGGCCCCGATGGGGCACTTTGGATTGTGGATATGTATCGGTACATGATTGAGCATCCACAATGGCTGCCCAAAGAGGGGCAGGATGAACTGCGACCGTACTTTCGATCGGGCGATGATCGAGGCCGCATTTATCGCATCGTGCCAAAGACGACCAATAGCAAGACTGGCGAGCATGACGGCGTTAGCGACCCCAAAAATTTCCCGCGCCTGGATCATCTATCGAAAACTGAACTCGTCGCATCACTTGAAAGCTCCAACGGTTGGCAACGTGATACAGCTCAGCGGCTGCTGGTAATGGCGCAGGACAAATCGGTGGTCGCCGATCTTGAACTGCTCGTCACTGAGAGTCCGCAACCGCTGGCTCGACTGCACGCATTGTGTACGCTCGATGGCTTGAATGCACTGACGCCGAAGATTGTCGAATCGGCTTTGCGGGATGACCACCCCGGCGTTCGACGGCACGCGGTTCGGCTGACTCCGGCTGCGAGAGTGCCACTCGCGTCTCTGGTGACCATGACCAAAGATCCAAACGCCAAAGTGCGACTGCAGCTGGCATGTGTTGCGGGAGAGTTCAGGGAAGGACTGGCGGGGAAGATATTGGGTGAGCTGCTGGTCTTGGACACCGATCCGTACCTGCGAGCTGCCGTGATTAGTTCGTTGAATTCGGAAAACATCAAAGATGTGATTGATCGGTTTGGTGCGATCGTGCAACAGGACGCAGCGCAGCACGAGCCGGGCGTCACCGAAATGCCGGGCTTTTCCGCCAGTGATCGCAATGAATTCAGCAGCATTTTGTTTGGACAAGTGGCAGCAATTGCCAATGACGATGACATCATTCGATCGATCCTGATGACCTGCGATGAATCCGGCAAGCGATTGTATTCATGGCAAATGATGTCACTGGCGAACATGCTGGATCGCCTCAATGCTCGTCGCTGGTCGGTGTCAGACCACATGAAACCGAAAGAGCACTCTCAGGTCACCGCAGCAATTCAGATTGCCAGACGAGTCGCTGCAGATTCGTCTGCCGAGGAAATTCTTCGTGTCGCTGCAATACCGCTGCTGTTGCGAGGTTCGGAAGCCGATGAAGACCGAGCGGTGTTGCGGTCATTGCTTTCCCCGCAGATTCCTGTCAGCGTTCAGGAAGCTACCATTCGGCATCTCGGTCTGCAATCGGACGAGTCTGTCGCAGATATCCTGCTGACTGGCTGGTCGTCGCATTCGCCCTTACTTCGTACACAGATACTGACTGTGCTCTCGAGTCGCGGTGAATGGGTGATTCGCCTTGTGGCTCAGATGGAATCAGGCTCCGTTGCCGCTGCGGAAATCGATGCCTCCATGCGACAGCGACTGTTGACAACTCGCGATATCGCTATCCGTGAGCGACTCGAAAAGGTCTTCACGTCCGAAACATCGGCCGATCGCAAAGCCATAATGGAATCTTTTCAGCCCGCATTGAAACTCACCGGCGATGCGGCTCGCGGAGCCCTCATGTTTGGTAAGAAATGTGCCAACTGCCACAAGCAGGGCGGTATCGGCCACGAAGTTGGCCCGAATCTCGCATCGCTCACGACGCGAACTCCGGAGTCCCTCTTCACCGCCATCCTCGACCCCAGCGCTGCCGTGGAAGCCAAATATCTGAACTTCGTCGTCGCCACCACCGCCGGCCGCAGTGTCATCGGCATGCTCTCCACCGAAACCGGCAGCAGTATCACGCTGCTTGCCGCGGAAGGCAAAACCGAATCCATCCTCCGCACCGACATCGAAGAACTCCGCAGCACCGGCAAATCTCTGATGCCGGACGGGGTCGAAAAGGACCTGACGCAGCAGGACATTGCGGATGTGATTGAGTACGTGAGGACGCTGCACAAGTAGCCTCTACGGGCAGGCGTCGCGACGGAATGGACTTCGATCTGAGCATACTGGAAGCTGCATACGTCACTACCGGGACTTGCAGCAGCAACAACTGAATCCACATCACTTTGACCGCCATGTTCTTCTTCTGTGACGGACTCGCTGTTACAATCATTTCGCAGATCGATCCAGTTGAAGGACCGGATCGCTCTGAATTTTTTCTTTGATCTTCCTGATCCCGGATCATCCGCATGGGAACTCGCTGGATAGTGCTCGCTGGATTTCTGTTTGGCCCGGGGGCGGTGCTATGCGCGCAAACGCCGATGCAGGGAGACGTGCGGTTCAATCGGGACATTCGACCGATCCTGTCGAATCATTGTTTTCAGTGCCATGGCCCGGACCTGCGTTCGCAGAAAGGCGGACTGCGTCTGGATATTTGGGATCGGGCAACAGGGACGACGGATTCCGGACGTGCGGCTATTGTGCCGGGACATCCGGATCAGAGTTCGCTGATGGAGCGTGTTCGCTCGCATGATGCGGAATCAGTGATGCCTCCCGTCGAAACTGGGAAACCCCTCAATGTTTTTCAGATTCAGTTGTTGAACGACTGGATTGCGTCAGGTGCGGAATACGAGCAGCACTGGGCCTATCTGCCGATTCAACGGCCGGAATTGCCGCAGCCGGAGAATGCTGCCTGGGGACGAAATGAGGTCGATGCGTTTGTCCTGTCGCGTCTGGAACGCGAACAGTTGCAGCCTTCAGAGGAGGCGGACGCAGCGACACTCTTTCGGCGACTGTCGCTCGACCTCACGGGACTACCACCGTCGGTTGCGGATGTCGATGCCTTTGTGCAGGAGCTTGCTCAGACAAACGTCACTTCATTGGCTGAGCCTAGTGCTGGCAAACCGGCCGCAACCGAGGCATTCATAGACGATCGTGCGAATGAGGTGTATTTGCGCTGGGTGAACCAGCTCCTGAAGTCGCCGCATTATGGCGAACGTATGGCGGTGGACTGGCTGGATGCAGCACGATTTGCTGATACCAATGGATACCAAGTGGA
Organism: Planctomycetaceae bacterium; assembly: GCA_947476295.1. Lineage (GTDB taxonomy): Bacteria > Planctomycetota > Planctomycetia > Planctomycetales > Planctomycetaceae > SXXK01. The sequence continues at coordinate 7,198 of CANJQC010000024.1, forward strand.
TCGCGATCGCGAAATGTATCCGTGGCGTGACTGGGTGATCAATGCATTCAATTCCAACATGCCGTTCGATCAGTTTACTTTGGAACAGATTGCCGGCGACCTGCTGCCCAATCCGTCGCTGAGTCAAAGAATTGCGACAGGGTTCCATCGCAATCACATGCTGAATGAGGAAGGCGGAGTTATTCCGGAGGAGTTTCTGGCGGAATATTGTGCCGATCGTGTCGAAACAACGGCCACTGTCTGGCTGGGGCAGACGCTGAATTGTGCGCGATGTCACGACCACAAGTTTGATCCGTTCACTCAGCGGGATTTCTACGGGCTGTACGCTTTCTTCCACAGCATTTCTGAAGGTGGCATTGGAAACTACGGGGCCAATATTCGACGGAATGCACCGCCTGTCATTCAGTTGCCTGCTCCTGAGATTGAGCAGCAGATCGCCGATTTGCGTCGCGAACAGGACGACATTGCTAAGAACCTGCAGTCCGCCAGCGGCGAACATCAAATTTTGTCGGAACGAGCCAAGGCGATTCCCGGACTGATTGAAGCACTCGATCTCCAGATTCCTACGACTCTGGTCATGCAGGAGTTGCCTGAACCTCGAGTCACCAGAATCCTGGAGCGTGGTGCATACAGTCAGCTCGGAGACATCGTCAGCGCAGAGACACCCGTGGTGTTGCCAAAGCTATCGGCCGGGATTCCTCGAAATCGACTGGGGCTGGCGCGATGGCTGACCGATTCCGCCAACCCGCTGCCGGCTCGAGTCACGGTGAATCGTTTTTGGCAGTCAATCTTTGGAACTGGACTGGTGAGGACCTCCGAAGATTTCGGGACGCAGGGCGAGACTCCGAGTCATCCGGAACTGCTGGACTGGCTGGCCGCCGAGTTCGTCAGCAGTGGCTGGGACGTGCAGCACATTTTGCGACTAATCGTGACAAGTTCCACCTATCGTCAAAGTTCACGTCGGACGGACGAACAGCAGCAGCATGATCCGGAGAACCGACTGCTGGCACGAGGCCCTCGATTTCGGCTGCAGTCGGAGTTTATTCGTGATCAGGCTCTCTTTGTGAGTGAGCTGCTGGTGGCGAAGATCGGTGGACCATCAGTAAAGCCTTATCATCCTCAGGGCTTGTACGAACAGATCACTGCAGGGAACGGGACCAACGTTTACGTCGAAGGGACGGGTGACGATCTCTATCGCCGCTCGATGTACACCTACTGGAAGCGATCGGTGCCCAATCCGGCGATGTTGGCGTTTGATTCACCGTTTCGTGAAACCTGCAATGTGCGAAGAACTCGGACGAATACACCGCTGCAGGCTCTAAACCTGATGAACGATCAGACGTATGTCGAGGCGGCGCGGTTACTGGCCGTGAGAATACTGCGTGAGGGAGGCCCAACTTCGGAATCCCAGGTGACGCTGGGATTCCGCCTCGTTTTGTCCCGTTTGCCGCGGCTTGGTGAGTTGAAGATTCTGACGTCGGCTTATGATCGCGCCCTTCAGGGGCTTCGCGAGGACGCGGCAGCCACCGAGGAACTGTTGAAGGCGGGAGCAACATTAGTCGCATTCGAGGGAGATCGGTCGGCACTGGCGGCGATGACGATCGTGGCCAGCACAATTCTGAACCTCGACGAAGCCATCATGAAGGAATAATTCGCTATGAATCAGAATCTGATGCGATCGATTGCAAGGCGGCAATTTGTTGTCGGCTCATCAGTTGCTGCGGGTCCCGCAGCGCTGGCTTCGCTGTTGTCAGCGGACGATTTTCGAGCTGACGGATCGGCCTCGATGAATGCTCGCATGGCCCATCATCTTCCGCGAGCGCGTCGGGTGATCTGGCTGACACAAGCGGGAGCCCCTTCGCAGCTGGAGTTGTTTGATGATAAGCCAATGCTCCGGGAACAGTTTGACAAAGATCTCCCGGAATCCGTGCGCCGTGGTCAGCGTCTTACCGGAATGACGTCGGGGCAGGCGCGTTTCCCGGTGGCTCCGTCAGCCTATCGATTTCGCCAGCACGGCGATTCCGGAATCTCGCTGAGTGAGATTCTGCCGCACACAGCTCGAATCGCCGACAGACTGTGTGTGATTCGGTCGCTGCACACGGAAGCCATTAATCACGACCCGGCGATGACATTGCTGCAGACCGGTCATCAGATTGCCGGACGCCCGTCTGCCGGTGCATGGCTGTCCTATGGGCTGGGGTCCGAGAATTCTAACCTGCCGGCCTTCGTGGTGATGATTTCGCGACCGAGCGGTCCAACCAACGCTCAACCGCTTCACGAACGAATGTGGGGGTCCGGCTTTCTGCCGCCTCGGTATCAGGGAGTTCGATTCAGTCCTGGTAAGGACCCGGTGCTGTTCCTTTCGAATCCGGCCGGAATCACCACCGCACGTCGGCGAGCCATGCTCGATGATCTGGCAGCCCTGAATCAACTGAAGTACCAGGACACTCGGGATCCCGAAACTCAGGCTCGAATCGATCAGTATGAAATGGCGTTCCGTATGCAAAGTTCAGTGCCGGAACTGGCGGACTTATCCGGCGAATCGGCGAGCGTGTTCGAACAGTACGGACCAGAATCCGTAAAGCCCGGTACATTTGCCGCGAACTGCATTCTGGCTAGACGTTTGGCAGAACGCGGTGTTCGATTCATTCAGTTGTATCATCGAGGCTGGGATCAGCACGGTAGTTTGCCCAGTGGAATTCGGAGCCAGTGTTATGATACCGATCAGCCGTCCGCAGCGCTTGTCGAAGACCTGCAGTCACGAGGTTTGCTCGATGATACGCTGGTTGTATGGGGCGGTGAATTTGGGCGCACCGTGTATTCACAGGGGAAGCTCACTTCATCAGACTATGGTCGTGATCATCATCCGGCATGCTTTTCGATGTGGATGGCGGGTGCGGGAGTACGATCAGGAATGGTGTATGGGGAGACTGATGATTATTCGTACAACATCGTTCGCGACCCGGTCCACATCCACGACCTGAATGCCACAGTTCTGCATCTGCTGGGGATTGACCATAAACGCCTCACGTTTCGCCATCAAGGCCGCGACTTTCGCCTGACCGACATTCACGGCGAAGTTATTCAGGCGGTACTTGCCTGACAAGGGCTGAGAGCCCTTGACCCGGTTCGAACCCAAGACATCCGCCCAAATTCATCTTGGCATTGACCAGAACGCCGCTTTCCAGCAAAATCAGTGGCTTCAATCTCATCGGCAGCTAAAACTGCCGGAAAAACCGACGTCTCTCGAATCTCAAAAGAGTATCCCGACCGCATTCTTGCTGCGGTTCAGGCTCGCATTGGCTAACGTGTTTTCATGACCGCAGGCACAAAACCGGACCGCTTCGAACTCGCCCGACTGGAGAAGCTAGAGAAAATAGAATCTCTGGGGCATGACCCATGGGGGCAGCGTTTCGACAATCATGAAGCGATTGTGGGCGTTCGAGAACGTTGCCCTGCCGAATCCGGGATCGATGGCGATACGGTGCGAGTCGCGGGCCGCATCCGAGGACGCCGTAAAGCCGGTAAGTTGCGATTTATCGACCTGCAGGATCAAACCGGACGAATTCAACTGCTGTTTTCGCGCGGCGAATTGACTGAGGCGCAATGGGAACTGATGAGCGCGCTGGACGACGGCGACATCATTGGGATCGACGGCGTTCTGCGTCGCACAAACACGGGCGAAGTCTCAGTGTTTGTCAAGGAACTGACGGTGCTGTGCAAGTCTCTCACGCAGCCACCGGAGAAGTTCCATGGCCTGAAAGACGAAGAGACGCTCGTAAGGCAGCGGTATCTGGATCTCATTTACACCGACGGCGCTCTGGACCGCTTGTTGCAGCGGTCGAAGATCATCGATTCCGTCCGCCAGACGTTGCGCGGTCAGAATTTCTATGAAGTCGAAACACCGGTGCTGCACGCCGTCGCTGGTGGAGCAGCCGCGCGTCCGTTCATGACGCATCACAATGCGCTCGACATGGAACTGTTCCTTCGCATCGCGCTGGAGCTGCATTTGAAGCGATTGATGGTCGGCGGAATTGAACGAGTCTACGAAATCGGCCGAGTGTTCAGAAATGAAGGAGTCGATGCGACTCACAATCCTGAATTCACCATGATCGAGATTTATCAGGCGTACGGCAACTACGAATCCATGATGGATCTGACCGAACAGATCATCGTCAATGCGGCTAAGACTGTCAGCAGCGCGCTGCAGCTGCCGTGGGGCGAAGACGGTGAGATGATTGAACTTACAACACCCTGGCCACGCAGAAAGTACGCGGACCTCTTTCGCGAACATGCAGGCTGTGATATGCACGATGCCGCAGCGGTAGAAGCGGTGGCTAAGAAATTCGGCATTGAAACCAACGGCGTTCATCCAGACGTGATCGTCAATGAAGTCTTTGAAAAGACCGTGGAAGATCATCTGCAGGGGCCGATCTTCGTCATCGATTATCCTGCGTCAATCTGTCCGCTCACCAAACGCAGCCAGTCTGATCCGGCGATTGCTGAAAGGTTTGAGCTATATATTCGCGGCATGGAACTGGCAAATGCATATACCGAACTGAACGACCCTCGGCTGCAGGAAGAACTTTTCCAGACTCAACTTGCGGGGTTGTCGGCTGATGATTCCATGGCGAAAATGGACCACGACTTTGTTCGAGCGTTGAAGGTCGGCATGCCGCCTGCCGGTGGTCTGGGGATCGGAATTGACCGACTGGTGATGCTGCTGACCAACAGTCGCGCGATTAAAGATGTGATCTTCTTCCCGTTAACGCGTCACGAAGACGCTGTAGTACAACCAGCGGGTTCTAAAAAGTCCGAACCTAAGGTTCCTGATAGTGTGGCAACTGTAGAGTGACACGTTTAGCCCGACGCCGGAGGCGAGGAGTGAATTCGAACCAGCCTCGCCTGCGGCATCGGGTTAAATGACTGATAACCTGCAGCTCAAGTTCCTGAATCCTGACAAGTCTGCAACGGAGTGCGTTCGATGTACAAGCTGCTGCTGTGTGTTCGATATTTGCGAACTCGCTACATCGCGTTGGCCAGCATCATCAGTGTGATGCTGGGCGTCGCCACGATGATTGTTGTCAACAGCGTGATGGCTGGCTTCACATCTGAGATGCGAGATCGTCTGCACAATTTTCTGGCAGACATCGTGATTGAATCCCGCACGATGGAAGGTATTGATGACACGGATCGGCAGCTGGCAGCGGTGGAGGCTGCTGCGGGAGAATATATCGCAGCCATGACGCCCACGATCGATGTGCCGGGCATGATCATGTTTGAAGATCCATACAACGGCAAGACGATCACAACGCAGGTGATGATTCAGGGAATTGATCCCGAAAGCAAAGGTCTTGTAGGGCCTCTGCGAGACTATCTCGCAAGCTACAATCCTGAGATCGAAGACGGCGTTGTGATTCGCGAAGCAGAGCGCAGCCGTGCCGAACCACTCAGTTGGGAGCTAACAGCATCCGCAGCCCGGTACCGCGAAGAAATGAAACGCCAGGAAGCGTTGGAAATTCGGGGTGCCTTTGAAGACGACTCATTGTCGGTTACGAATACGCCGCATGAAAATCGTGCGATCGATGATTCGCCGGATTTTGACCCTGTGTCTTCCAATCCAAGTACGAATGCCGCGGCCGATGAAAGCAAGCCTCTGGATGATGACGCCTTTCTTCAGGATCCGTTGGTTAAGCAGCCCGAGTCTCAGATCCAGACGGGAGCCTATCCGGCTCGCGTTTATATAGGCGAAGGCATTGTGAGTTTTCAAGCTCAGGATCCAGACACTGGCAAGCTGCACAAGGTGATGTTGCGGCAGCCCGGCGATGATATCATTCTCAGCACAGTCACAGTTGGCAGACCGCCGGAAATCGTCAAGATGAATGCCACGGTTGTGGATTCTTTCCGCAGTGGCATGAATGAATACGATACAAGCATTGTGCTGATGAACATTAAAGAGTTGCAGAAGAATCGCGGCATGCATCTGGACAATGCAATCACGTCGATCCACATTCGGCTAAAGAATTATGACGACGCTCCGAAAGCGATCGCCGCGTTGCAGGGTGCTTTTCCCCCGGGCACGGTGACCATTAAGACATGGGAAGAAAAACAAGGGCTGCTGTTGTCAGCAGTCGAAGTGGAAACCGCCATTCTGAACGTGCTGTTGTTTCTGATCATCACAGTGGCAGGCTTTGGAATCCTAGCGATCTTTTACATGATCGTCGTGGAAAAAACTCGCGACATCGGAATTCTGAAGTCGCTGGGAGCCAGCTCCAATGGAGTCATGTCCATCTTCCTGTACTACGGTCTGGGGCTTGGCATTGTGGGCAGTACAGCGGGTGTGGCTCTCGGGCTGGTGTTTGTGCGGTACATCAATCAGATCGAAGATGGCTTAAGCTGGGTGACCGGACGAAAAGTTTTCGACGAAAAGATCTACTACTTCTTTGAAATTCCAACCTACGTCAATCCCGTCATGGTGCTTTCAGTGGCGTTGGGTGCCATCGCGATCGCAGTCCTTGCCAGTATCCTGCCCGCCCGCCGCGCTGCACGACTGCATCCCGTGCGAGCATTGAGGTTTGAATAATCTGAATGCGTCATGGAACATAACTGTTGGCGAGCGGCAGGGCGTCAGCCCTCCGTGTAAGTTTTTGAATCATGCGATCCTAGTTCGAGACATACCACAATGGCTGAGACCATCAAAATGACAAAGCCACTGATTTCTGCCGAAGCGATTTCAAAGTCGTATTTCAAGGGCCAGCACAAAATCCCCGTGCTTCAGGGAGCCGGATTGAAAGCCAATCGCGGTGAGTTTATTTCCGTGATCGGGCAAAGCGGCTCAGGGAAGAGTACGCTTTTGCACGTCATGGGACTCCTAGATTCACCGGACATCGGCGAAGTCATCCTGGACGGCACTCGCATCGACAACCTGAATCAGAAAGCCCGCGACCAGTTGCGCAATCACGTCTTCGGATTCATCTTTCAGTTCTATCATCTGCTGCCGGAACTCTCGCTGCTCGAGAACGTCATGACGCCACTTATGATTCGGCACTCGATATTCGGTTACTGGGCGAAGCGAAAAGAGATTCGCGACGCGGCGATGGATATTATCAATCAGGTGGGCCTTAGCCACCGTATCAAACATCGTCCGTCTGAGTTGTCCGGCGGCGAGATGCAGCGAGGAGCCATCGCGCGTGCGTTGGTTGGCAAACCGGAAATCCTGTTGGCCGATGAGCCCACCGGGAATCTGGACGCAGTGACCGGTCGCGGGATTATGGAGCTGCTGAATTCGCTCAACGAAAACCAAAAGCTCACGATTGTCATGGTTACTCACGACGAAGCGATTGCCGCCCAGGCTCACCGCACAGTACGACTGGCCGAAGGCCGCATCCAACTCCACGCCCGCGAAGACGCCGCCTGAGACGTGTTGTATGCGTCCCATGTAACGGGATGGCGACTCACATTTCAGCAGATTCGGCAGGTTTGAGAACCGATTCCATCCAAAAAACGCTGAACTGGTTCTCTGCTCACGCAAAATTCACGATGACCGGCACAATGGCGCTTCCAACGAATGGCCAATGCCCTAGAGTCACGTCTAATGCACTGGTGCGGATGCCCGCAGCCGTTTGCGAGGATGCTTCAAAACACATTGGCTGAATTCTACGGAACAGATTCGTATGGCCTTCCCAAAACCATTTTTCCGTTGGCGACCTCACCCGTGGCATGGGCTGGAAGTCGGCCCGAATCCTCCCCATCTGGTGCATGCGTTCATTGAGATCTCACCCTTCGACCTCGTCAAATACGAAGTGGACAAAGTGACCGGCTACCTGCGGGTCGATCGCCCGCAGCGAACTTCGTCACAGCCGCCAGCGCTGTATGGTTTTGTGCCTCGCACATTCTGTGGATCGCGCGTTGCTGCACTTATGCCCAAGGCTCGTAAAGGGGATGGCGACCCCCTGGACATCTGCGTACTCAGCGAGCGACCAATTACCAAGTCGGAAGTTATCGTCACGGTCCGCGTGATCGGTGGCCTGCCGATGCTTGATGGCGGCGAAGCCGACGACAAAATCATCGGCATTCTGGCGCAGGATATGATCTGGTCGCATGTCGAAGACCTAGATGAGTTGCCTCAAGCTCTGGTTCAGCGATTGCGGCACTACTTCACGACCTATAAAATGATGCCGGGCGACACGACTCAACAGGTTTCCATCGACCATATCTACGATCGTGCGCACGCGGAAAAAGTGATCCTAGCCGCCATGGCCGACTACGACGACGAATTCGGCGGCGAGTGACCTTGCGTTAGAAAATTATGTGCGGCCGATCGCCTAAAGTTCGGGAGTTTGCAGTTCCTCTTCGCGGAGGTTAGCTTCGAACAATTCGTTCTGAACCGGTATCAGGCACTTCAGGATAGAATAGACAACTTCCGACGGCGATCCGTTCGCATCGACTTCGTGGATGATGGCCGGATCGTACTGCTGCAGGACCGGTGCGGTCACTTCGCGATAGATATCGAACCGGCGACGAATGATCACTTCATTTGCATCGTCGGTCCGGTTTTCGCGAATCGCGCGGCGACGAATTCGGTGAATCATGTCTTCTTCGTCAGAACACTTCAGGTAGATCACCCGATGAATTTCTAGGTGTTCCTGAACTATCTCCACCTGATGAACGTTGCGCGGCATGCCATCCAGAATCAGCAGGTCTTCGCGTGGCTTGAACCATGACAGCGCAACATATGCTTCGACCGCTTTCCGCCAGATCTTAATCGTGAGTTCATCCGGCACTAACTCACCACGGGAAATGTGTTTGTAGACTTCCCGACCATTCGGTGAACCAATATCGATGGAACGAAACACGTCGCCAACCGACAGATGAAAAAATCCGGGAATATTGGCGAGAATTTTCCCCTGAGTTCCTTTGCCGACGCCAGGAGGACCAAACAGAGGAACGCAACGATATCGCGGTTTAGTCGTCATTCTCTCTTTCCTGTGAACGGCAGCCCAATTTCATGCCATAGCGATTGAGCCGATGATGATCAGCATCGCCACATGTCCGGTTGGCTGCAGGCCGCGAAAGTATGACGTCGCCTCGATCCCCTTGCCAGCAGTCGACAAAATTAAGTCTCCGGACTGCAACCCCTGAGAATATGCCGGCTGCGGAACACAGAAGGGCAACCTGTATAAACAGGTTGCCCTTGGTATCTGTCAAGTTCTACCCAGACCACCCCGCGGCCAACGGCAGGATTGTTATTCGGTCTTTGGTGCGTCAGCAGCCGGAGCATCGGCTTTTGGCTCTTCCGTCGTTGGAGCATCAGCAGCCGGTGCTGGTGCTGGTGCTGGTGCTGCTGCATCAGCAGCCGGAGCATCAACCTTTGGTTCTTCTGTCTTCGGAGCGTCAGCATCATGCGCATGAGCATCTTCGTCTCCGTGCGAAGGCGGCGCTACGGCGCCACCAGCCACACCAGAACCAGCTCCGCCGCCGCTCGCGCCTGACGTACTCTCGCCTGGCGTGCATCCCAGCATCCAAGACACACTTCCCAGCAATACCAGCGTGCTTAGTGATCGAACAAATTTCATTATCCCAGCCTTTCAAAAAACAATCGTTTATACCCAGAATCGCGACGCCTAAACCGTCTGTCCCAGCGGCTAAGCGACAGCTAAACCCTACAAAGAGGCGGTTGAAAATCAATACTCTGCCATCGCGAAAATAACCAAGTTCCACAATTGAGGCTGGATCATGCGGAAACAAGGGATACATTGCGCAAACTTGGATGAATCAAAGTGTTCTGCGACCCATTTTCTGCGAAATTTTTCTCATGGACGGTGAAGAAACAGAAGCACGGCAGCCGGACAATGAGTCGATGTTTGCCGATTCCGCTGCTTTGATTGCGCCGCGCGACAAGGTTCGGACGTTTCCCACAACGCCGGGCGTTTATCTGATGAAGGACGCTCAGGGTCGGGTCGTGTACGTGGGCAAAGCCGTCAATCTTCGCAGCCGTGCTGGCAGCTATTTCACAAAGGCTGCTGAAACGGACCTGCGAACAGCAAGACTCATTACAGAAATTGCGGACATCGACTTCATCGACGCCGATAGTGAAGTCGATGCTCTGTTGATTGAATCACGACTCATCAAGGATATTCAGCCGCGCTTCAATGCGTTGCTGAAAGACGATAAGACGTTTCCTTATCTGCAGATCACAACCCGCGAAGATTTTCCGCGAGTTGAGTTTACTCGGCAACCCAAGACATCCGGCGTCAAACTGTACGGTCCGTTTACCAGCGCCGGGCAACTGCGAGGTACCATCGCTGTACTGCAGCGGATCTTTCGATTCCGTACCTGCACGCTGGATATCGCCGAGAACGATGAACGCTGGCGATGGTTTCGTCCGTGCCTTCTGGCCAGCATCAATCAATGCACGGCCCCCTGCAACATGCGAGTCAGCAAAGAGGATTATCGCGAAGATATTCGACGACTGCGCGTCTTTCTGGACGGCGGCAAAGCCAGCCTGCTCAAAGAACTGGAGGCTGCAATGCTGTTGGCATCAAAAGAACTGAAGTTTGAAAAAGCGGCACGAATCCGTGATGAGATTGAAGCTTTGAAAAGTCTCAGCCAGCGCGGCGACCTAGAAAGTCACGCTCAGCCGGAAGTCTTTTACATCGATCCGCAGAAAGGATTGGCCGGCCTGAAGAAAGTACTCAAACTGTCGGAACTGCCGCGACGAATTGAAGGAGTGGATATCGCTCACTTGCAGGGTAGCGAAACGGTCGCCAGTCTGGTGCAGTTTATCGACGGGCTTCCGTTCAAGCCGGGCTACAAACGCTACAAAATTCAGTCCGTGGAAGGCATCGATGATTTCGCCTCCATGCGAGAAGTGATCACGCGGCGATTTCGCAGGCTGTCGCAGGAAGGCGAATCGTTTCCTGACCTGTTGCTCATCGACGGCGGCAAAGGACAACTGAGCGCGGTCATGGAGACCTTCTCAGTTCTCAATATTACGCCACCCACTACGATCTCACTCGCCAAACGTGAAGAAGAAATTTACGTGCCTGGCGAATCCGAACCTCTGCGACTCAGCCGCCACGCCTACAGTCTCCGTTTGCTGCAGTACGTCCGCGACGAAGCGCACCGCTTCGCCCAACACTACCACCACATGCTCCGCCGCAAAACTACGTTCGACGACGTTAAACCGAAGAAAGGTCGAAAGCGGGAGCCCTGAGATGCATTAATCTTTTTTAGCCAACGTCCGCGAATTCTGCATCAAAACCACATGTGCCTGTACGTCGTTGAAATAGTTCGGCACTGCCGCTTCAAGGGAAGTCAGCATGCGAGGCGGCGTATTTGACGTTTCAAGGCTTGCGAGATACTGAAGCAACACCTCGGTGGTTTCGTCCGACGTTTGAAGCATGTAGTGGACCCATCCCCATGCTTCCGCGTAATCCCGCTGAGTCATATCACGGAAATCTGTCAGCATTTCCAGGCGAAACAGATTCGGACTCCAGTTTTCCTGCTTTGCCGTTTCCCACTCCAGCACATGCGCAGCATGAACGGCACCGGGGATATTTGGATCAACTTCGAAGTATTCCGCAAGGCCTTCATCCAGCCAAAGCGGGACAGTTTTCAGACTGGCATGCAGCAGCCCGTGACTAAACTCATGACGCAGATCTTCCTGCACCTGTGGACTCAGGAACGAATAGACAGCAAGCTCTCGGCTGGTTCCGACAAAGTAAGCACGCCGGGGAGGAAGATTCTGCCACGTAGTATTCATGTAGTAACGATACGACGCTTCATCGCTGAACAGATAAACGTTGACCGGATCACGTTGCTCAGGAAGCCGCAAAGTGGAGAACAGGCGTTCGCGAAGTTCTTCCAGTTCCTGCACCAGCACATTGTCCGCATCCAGCTTCACGTTGCTGTGAATCACGAAGTGCTTTGAATTCACGGAATGCTGAGACGGCAGATCGGTTGAGTATGTCGACTTCGGTGTCGACTGGCATCCGCATAGCAGAACAACCATCACCAAGCAGCAAAACCACGGCACCCTTCGCAGGGCACAACGCTGCAATTGAATTGTCAGGGTGGAGGAGTTTGGCACGGCGTAAGCACCAGTTTTTTTTGCGATACAGCTGCAGCTTCGGAGAGGTGTTCGCTGCAATCTAGGAGGTAGGATCACTGTTCGATCCCAACGATATGGTGGCAGACGATCGCAGTTCCGGCAAGACGGATGACGGATCGCAACACACAGTTCACCTAAGCCTCCCGCTTTATCTATCTTTCAGGTTGTGAATTTTCCGTCCGGCACAGGAGCGAACTCTTAGCGGTCAAAACTACGCAAAAAGTCGAATTACCAAAGACTCGCTGTATCCCTCTCTTTTCAGAATCTCCTGTTTTGACATGCAGGACCGGTGGCCCGAATAGACTCCGCGCGGTCCTGAGTGAGAGAATTGGCGAGCGGCATGCGTCAGCCGCTATAAAAACGAGGTACTGGAGGGTTCACGCCGCTCCGCTCGCCAGACTCGTTTCCGGCAGCCTGAATTCTTGCGTATCATGATGCACTTGATGATCGTTTGATATACTGCCTAATGTTCAAGAATCGTTTCGCCTCATCATGTCTGCATCGTCATGTCATTCCGCACCATCGTCCTTGCCAGCCGTAACAAAAAGAAGACTCGAGAAGTCAGTGAGATCCTTGCTGCAGGCGGATTCTCCGTGATTCCTGTGACCGATTTTCCTGACATACCTGAAGTTGATGAAGATGGCCAGACGTTCGCTGAGAACGCAGCAAAGAAAGCAACGCAGGTCGCGCGACAACTGAACCAGTGGGTGATCGGTGAAGACAGTGGTTTGATAGTCGACGCGCTGAATGGGGCACCGGGAATCTATTCCGCTCGTTACAGCGGCGCAGACGCCACTGACGAACGGAACAATGCTAGGCTGATCGCCGAACTCGCTACGATTTCTGATGACAAGCGCGGCGCGGGTTACATTTGCAGTGTTGCTCTTTCGAATCCTCAGGGGAAAATACGCATTGCCTGCGAAGGAACGTGCCGCGGCAGGATTTTGCGAGAAGCGAACGGTGAAGGCGGATTCGGTTATGATCCGTATTTTCTGATCCCTGAATATCATCTGACATTCGGCCAGCTCAGTTCGGTCGTGAAGCATCGACTGAGTCACCGAGCGAGGGCGTTCGCGAAGTTCATTCCGTTGCTGCAGAACATCTGTCACGAGTTCTGATATACCCCTTTTCCAAAGTGTTTAAAGTCAAAACCGGGTTCACGGACGAACGTTACATGCAACAGCTCACCAGCTGGTCGATATTTTTGCTGAGCTGCATCGGCCACACCGAACTGTGGGTGATGGTTGTTAATCGCTCACATGCCTTTCCCATAAAATGCACGCACTTACGGAAGTTTCGCGCGCTGCACGACCTAGCGATCGTCATATTTCCGTGGCTGTTGTTATGGAAGTGCGGCCTCAACAGTGGCGGGCTGTTGACAGGCGGTTCGCTGGCGGATCAGACAACTTTCTGGCGCATCACAATTATGATCACCCTGTTGGCAGCGATTCCATGGTTCCTTGGAATCCTCCGCTGGCAATGGAGGCGTCGCTTCGAATTTCACAAAGTTGCATCTCGCGAAGTTTTCGACGTACTCGCGCTCGCACGACTGGGGAAAACTTCCGGTGATATCCGTGGTTCCCGCTGGCATCCATCGATCGTTTGGCCGTGGAATGAGGTTTTTACGCTGGAAGTCAACGTCAAGTCCATTCCAACGTCCAATCCCCTCGCAACTTCCCGTCGTCCATTGCGGGTTGTGCATCTTTCGGACATGCATTTCATCGATTGTCCGGGCGCTGATTACTATCGGTTCGTCGTAAAGAAAACAGTCGAACTCGATGCCGACGCCATTGTGTTTACCGGTGATCTGATTGACAAGCCGGAACTGCTGGAGACGGCTGTGGAAATTCTTCGGCCTCTTACCAAAGTCGCCCCGTGCTTCTTTATTCTGGGCAACCACGACTGGCGTTATGACTACGAATACTTTCGCTCAACGCTTGCCGCATCCGGCTGGAAATGCGTCACTGGTTCGCACGAACGGATTCAGCTTGCCGACCGAAACGTACTTTTCGCCGGTTCTGAACTGCCGTGGATCGGCGTTGCTCCGCCTTCCGTTGAACACGCTGGCGTTGACTTGCGAATCCTGCTGAGTCATTCTCCTGACCAGTTTCGGTTTGCTCAGAAGAGCGGCTACGACGTCATGCTGTCCGGTCACACACACGGCGGCCAAGTCGTGTTGCCAGTCATCGGCCCTGTGTATGCTCCCAGCATCTACGGTGTCAGTTTTGCTGCCGGGTTGTTTCACCTGAACAAACTCACGCTGCACGTCTCCCGAGGTATCGGTGCGAAGGATCCATTGCGCTGGCGTTGTCGTCCAGAACTGACGTGCTTGGAGATATTTTGCTAGGAGTTGGTCACTCTGGAATGAACGACGTCGATTCATCCACAGCCAAACAGAACGCCGTGATCAGATCGGCTGCATGTTCCAGATCAGATTCTGCAACCAGTTCAACCGGGCTGTGCATGTAGCGATTGGGAATAGTGACAAGGCCTGTCGCACAGCCACCGCGAGCGACCTGAATGGCGGCTCCGTCATTGCTGGCGGGATAGCCAAGTGCGTTGATCTGTACGGGGATCGATAACTTCCTGGCTGTCGCAAACAGCAGTTCAAAGACTCCAGGATTTGCGTTTGGGCCGCGCACCAGCACTGGCCCCTTGCCGATTTCAATTTTTCCGAATTCATTGTGATCGATGCCAGGGCAGTCAGTTGCATGAGTCACATCGACTGCGATCGCCACATCCGGATTGACGTTAAAAGCACTTGTCGTCGCGCCGCGAAGTCCGATCTCTTCCTGAACGGCAGAGACCGCTACGATTTTGGCCTTCGGCTGTGCGTCGGCCAGTTTTCGCAGAGCGGTCATAATCACCCAAACGCCTGTTCGGTCGTCCATAGCGACACCGGAAAGACGTCCATTCCGTAATTGACGCAGGCATGGTTCCGGTGTGACAGAATCGCCGATCCGGACGATCGTTCGCGTTTCCGCCTCTGAGGCCGATCCGATGTCGATCCACACGTCTTTCATCTTCGGCACATTCTTGCGTTCCTCCGGATCAAGCAGGTGAATGGGTTTCCGCGCGATGACGCCGGGGATCGGGCCGTCTTCCGTATGAATCTGCATTCGCTGTCCGAGCAGAATCTGCATGTCCCACCCGCCCACCGGATTCACTCGCACAAATCCATGGCTGTCAATGTGACGAACAATCAGCCCAATTTGATCACAGTGTGCGTCGAGCAGAATCGTGGGACTGCCGCCGGGGTTGACGGTCGCAAGCACGTTTCCATGCACGTCGGTGGAGACCTCAGCCGCGAACTCGGCCGCAAACGCACGCACCACGTTTTGAACACATTGTTCGACACCGGATACTCCGGGAGTCTGCAACAGGTCTTTGAGAAACGCATCGGGCATAAATGTGACTCTTTGCAAGTTGTGTGGACTTTTATTTCCACATACTTCTGACAAGATTTCCGACGTTCGGCCTAATGCCGCCCGTGGTCACCAGAAAAGACGAAATTGAGCGAAACGATGTTTTGGGAGTCACGCAGATGTAGCGGTTGACAAATCGTGGACGGAAGCGACTCTTGAAATAGTCCTGCCCGCGTGTGTTGAACAGAAAATTGAGACGCTTGTACCACATCGCCATCGCGATGTGGACCATCCAGTACGGCGGCGGTGTCGTCTTTTCTTCCATACCCTTACCGGGTACAAGGCACAGTGAAACGCATTTGACACCTTCCGCCTGAAGGCGATCAATCACATCGCGAAACAAGAACGGAATCGTGCCACGCGGGGCGTCGCTGCGTTTTCGATAGGTTTCAAACGCCCATGCACGACCATTGAGCATCGGACTACAGGCGAGAAATCCTTCCGTCCGACCGGTCGTCCGCGAGCGAGCCAGAAATAATCGTCGCCGAAACAACGCAAAGGGATCGAACTGGCCTTCCAGCAGCCGCAGCGGCTTTGGATACGTGCGCGGCTTCAGATCTTCCTGCAGAATCTCCACCAGTTCATTCGCCAATGCGTGGCGTTCTGAATCATTGCGCACTTCGACAACTTCAAGGCCAGCGCGCCGACAAAAACTTGTTTGCCGACGAACCCATTCGAAATCCTTACCCTGCCATGTGATCGCGCCAAGATCCAGCAGCGGCTCTTCACCGAACTTCGAGACTTCGAAGCCCGCATCCACAAAGAGCGGCGCATCTTCCGCTCCGATTGCATACGCCACCAATGTCGTTCGCTGAGCATCACAGACACGTTTCAACCACCGCACCATATCCGGCTTCAATTCGTCCGGTGCCATGAGTGAACCAGAAACATGCCAGCAGCGTCCGTGCGGCAGAACACTGATCAGTCCCTGCCGGCATGGTGTTTCCAGAAATGAACCATTAGAAATCACGATGTCATAAGATTCTGCAGATGTCGCATATTCAAACGCAAACTGCTCCATGCGGATACGTTCTGCGGGTGTCAGCATACTGCGGCAACGGGGCTGAACATCGTTCAGCGACCACGGATCAATTGCCACAACCGGGTGCATCCCCGTTATCGATGGTTCAGCCGTATCGGTGACACCGAGCGTCATTCTTGCGGATTCTTTCGGGGTCGGGGGAGCACTAGCGCCAAAGCACATGAAGGCGATGAACGGGTGGAAGTTGTTCTGGTTGCTGCGTCCATGTGATCAGCACTTGCGAGTCTGCTGGTTTACAAAACCAGCCCCAGCGCAGAAATGTTCCCGCTGGGTAGTCTCCGGTTCGAAGTTTCAATGCTACAACGCAAGCAAGCTCTCGCAACCGCGCCAGCGAAGAATTCAGCAATTCCGCTCGGGCTCGCGCGGATAATTCTGAGATCAACACCAAGTCCAGTATACCAACGTTTTCCAGAATTTTTCCGTGAATCGGCAAGACATGGTAACCGATACATCCGCGCACCTCACCCTGTTCTTCCGCGACCAGGGCGTGACTAAAACCCTGAAGCCCGAGTTGTCGAGCCAGCCGGTTTTCATCCCAGATCAGCCGCAAATCGCAGTGTCGCGTGGCGAGTTCAGCGAGTTCCAGGCAACGCGGCAAATCTTCAGCCTGCATTGGGCGAATAAGAATTCCCGGTGTCTGCCGCAGTTTCGAAAGTTTCAGGAATGGGCCGGATATTCCTGTCAGGCGTCCTTCCCAGCGGTTGACGTTCCACGCTGCGGCTCTTGGTGGGTCAAGGACGCGCGCCCAAAATCCAACTCGTTTTCCAAATGAGACCGACTTGCCTTCTGATTTCTTCCAAAATCGCAGGCCAAGCGAGGCGTTCGAACCAAAATAGCCAAACCCCAGCTTGAATTGTCGCCCCTGATCCCGCAACAAAGTTCGAGACTCTTCATTCAGCAGATGTGCAATGCCCTTACCGCGATACGCAACCGGTACGCTAAGCCAACTCGCTTGAGCGGCTTCGATCAATTTACCCGCAATCTGAAAAGTCATTGGAAAATGTAGCAACGTTCCGGCCGGGCGCTCGCCATCGTAGACGCTGAGCGTTCGATTCGTCGAGTCTGGTTCGTCCAGTCGCAACTGCCACCGAAAATAATCGCCGCTCCAGTGTGGAACCGCCATCGCCCCTGCGTAGGTCGATTTCCATGCGGAGACAACAAACTCAGCGAGCTCTTCGGGCGTCCCGTCAAATGGTCGAACCGCAAACATGATTCATCCGGAAGCGTATCACGGTAGAACACGACGCCGTTAGCGCAGACCAATGGACCGGCCTCCTGATCAACTGGGACAGCGGGAGTCTACAGGGCGCCATTATGATTGTCACCTGGCTTTCATGTTCAGGGATCGGCCAATCGAAAAATCGAGAATCTCCAACGTAAGCACCCGGTCAGGAATATGTTGGCATAAATCGCTTAACGGCGAGCCGCAGGCGTAGGCGGAAGCACGCCGGATTCGCCTACGCCTGCGGCTCGCCTTAAACGAAAAAACTTATGCATGAGTGCTTACGTCGGCGACACTCAGCGATGCTGTGCGGGCACTTCAGCAGTTCCTGCCGGAGATCAGGACGCCGTAATGCGGTAGGCAAGTTTCCGGGCGAATGAGGACGGCGTGATACGAAAGTCGCTGTTGTGTGAGGCTGTCCTTCGTCGTAAAAAGCGACGAAGGATGTCTCCATTCTGCACGAATTTTCATCAACGCACTTTGGCAGGGATCACCTCACGCTCCTGTGACGGAAGCGTGTATAGTCCGATTCCGGCCACTGAAGTGCCGCAGGTAGATCTCTCGCTGCTGAATCAACAGATGCTGCGTCTGGTGTGAGGCTCAGCCTGCATTCTGTTTTTCACAATCTGCTGGGGTATCTGGGGACAGGTTCTGCCAGCATTGCAGGTGTTCAGCAGGATTGAAATCTTTGCCAACTTTGTCTCAGGTTTGATCATTTTGTTTGAACGACCGGTTCGCATCGGAGATGTCGTGACGATCGATAGTGTGACGGGCTGCGTGTCGCGAATCCAGATTCGAGCGACGACGATCACCGACTGGGATCGCAAGGAATACATCGTTCCAAACAAAGAATTCGTCACTGGAAAGCTGCTCAACTGGACTTTGTCAGACAAGACAAACCGGATCGTTGTCAGGATTGGGGTTGCGTATGGCACAGACACCGAAAATGCGCTGTCGATGCTGCAGCAGATTGCAGACGAACACCCATTGATTCTGAGAGATCCGCCGCCAGTGGTTGGCTTTGAAGGCTTCGGTGAAAGTAGTCCGGATTTGGTTTTGCGTTGTTTCCTGCCAAGTCTCGACAACCGTCGGAAAGTCATCACACAACTGCATGGGATGATCGATCGCCGGTTCAAAGAAGCCGGATTGGATGGCGGAACGATCGCAGACAGCCAATTGGCAACCGTTTTCACCAAAATCGGGCGTTCGCCCTGAAAATTGCTTCTGAACGTCCTGAAATCTTGTGCGAGTCTGGAAATGCGGCAGTCTGCCTGATCGGACGGGTTTACATGAATTCGCAAACCCGATATATCTTCCCCACGATTCGCGGACCGGAGCACAGCCTGTGATGGAACAGGCCACCGGAAGAGTTCCACGAAGGACCGGCAGTGGGGAGGAAATTCACTGTTGGTGTTTTGTTTCGCTGGAGGAATTTATCAGTGTCGATTGAAGAAAAAGTGATTGGTATCGTCAGCGATCAGCTCGACGTTCCGAAGGAAGAGATTTCTCGCGACAGTTCATTTGTCGATGATCTTAAAGCAGACTCTTTGGATATCGTTGAACTTGTCATGGCTCTGGAAGATGAGTTTGACGTCAAGATTCCGGATGAAGACTATGACAAGATCAAGACTGTTGGGAACGCGATTACGTACATCGAAGGCAAGTCCTGATCCTGTTTACTTGCACTCTCCGGACTGGCGGATCACTGCTGGCGTCTGTTCTGCACAGTACAGCGTTCCGCGCTGCGCTGTCAGGATTGATTCAGACAACTCGCTGGCGCGGAATTTCCAGCCGGGGTTGCGAGTATATTTTTGCTTCGCGAGCTGAATGATGTCACGTCGTCGAGTTGTAGTGACAGGTCTCGGCGTCGTCACCGCACTTGGCTGCGAACTGGACGACGTCTGGGAAGCAGTGTGTGCCGGACGAAGTGGTGTCGGGTTCATTCAACGGTTTGACTGCCGGGACTTCAAGGTTCGGTTCGGCGGAGAAATCCCCAACTTCATTGTCAGCGAACATATTGCGTTCGATGCGAAGGAAGAGCGGCGTACCGATCGTTTCTCTCAGTTCGCGCTCGTCGCGGCAGACAAAGCAATTCGACAGGCGGCGATCGATTTCACACAGGGCGATCCGTATCGCTACGGCGTGCTGGTGGGAAGTGGGATCGGCGGACTGAACGAAATTGAAACGCAGCATTCGATGCTGTTCGATCGGGGTCCGGATCGGATCTCCCCGTTTATGATCCCGAAGCTGATCATTAACGCAGCCAGTGGTAATATCTCCGTGCGTTGGGGACTTCGCGGCCCGACTGGCGCAGTCTGCACGGCGTGTGCGTCGGGTACAAATGCAATCGGTGATGCGTCTCGCATCATTCAGTTGGGTGTGGCCGATGTGATGATTGCGGGGGGATCGGAAGCCGGGGTCACGCCCATGGGCATCGCGGGATTCGCGCGGACAGGAGCCCTTTCGACTCGCAATGACGCACCCCATCAGGCCAGCCGTCCGTTCGATCGTGATCGCGACGGATTTGTGCTGTCGGAGGGTGCCGGAATTCTGGTACTTGAAGAGCGTGACTTCGCGATGAAACGCGGAGCCACAATTCTGGGCGAAGTGTTGGGCTATGGACAGTCCGCTGATGCGATTCATCTGACAGCACCCGATCCGAAAGGTGCCGGTGCCGCTTATGCGATGAACGCCGCACTGCGGGATGCCGGTTTGCGTTCGGACGAAATGGATTATATTAACGCTCATGGTACGGGCACGCCGCTCGGCGACATCGCCGAAACCAACGCGATCAGATCGGTATTCGGCAGTCATGCCGATTCGCTCGCGGTGTCCAGTACCAAAAGCCAGCTTGGCCATCTGATGGGAGCGTCCGGTGGAGTGGAATCGGCATTTTGTATCACGGCCATGCTGCGTCAGATCGCCCCCCCCACGATCAATCTTGATGAACCGGACCCACAGTGCGATCTGGATTATGTCCCGAATCGATCTCGCAACATGCGGATTCGCAGAACCATGAAAAACAGTTTTGCGTTCGGGGGGCATAATGCGTGCGTGGTCTTCGGTGAGGCGTAGCTGCGATGCTGGAGGTCAACGAGCAAATTCAGATTCCCGATTCTGAATTCACCTTTGCGTTTTCGCGCAGCGGTGGTCCGGGCGGACAGAATGTCAACAAAGTCTGTTCCAAGGCACTTTTAACATGGGATGCGACGCGATCGCCGTCGATCCCGCAGGACGTTCGCGAACGCTTTCTGATTCGCTATCCCCGTCGAATGAACAAGGACGGAATGCTGCTGATCACCAGTCAACGCTACCGCGACCAGAGCCGAAACACTCAGGATTGTCTGAACAAACTTGTCGAATTGCTTTTGAGCGTCGCGGTCGCCCCGACAAAACGCAGGGCCACCGGTCCTTCACGGGGAGCCAAACAACGTCGGCTGAACGATAAGCACCTGCGTTCCGACAAAAAACAGTCCCGCCGCCGTCCGACTCCGAACGATTGAGCGGACGTTGCGGAGCAACTTCACTCAAAAGCACGCCTTGATCTCTGTTGAATTCGGCGAAGCGTTGCCATAATCTACTTCGACGCGTCCTGAATTGTTCGTCTGAATTCCAGATCCCTTCTGTCACATCGAGATCACCATGCTGCGTTTCGTCACTATGATGCTCGTCTGGTCTGTGTGCATTGTTGTCCGAGCAGATGATGTCGTGAAGGCTCCGGAAGAAACCGGTAAGTTCGCTACGATCTTCAATGGAACGGATCTGGCCGGCTGGGATGGAGACCCGCAACTTTGGTCCGTAAAAGATGGCGTGATTCACGGTGAGACGACTGCGGAACACGCAGCCAGTGGCAATACATTTATCATTTGGAAGGATGGCGTCACAAGAGACTTTGAACTGCGACTTTCTTTTCGTTGCAATGCAACAAATAACTCGGGAATCCAGTACCGCTCTAAGCACAATACCGAAGGCAATGTTCGCAACAAGTGGGTCGTTCGCGGATATCAGCATGAGTTGCGTAACGAAATTACGATGCCAAACGTGTCAGGCTTTATCTATGACGAAGGCGGCAAACGTGGTCGCATTTGCCTTGTGGGGGAGAAAGCATCATGGGAAGCCGGCAGCAAGAAAGTCACGGAAGTACTTATCGATCAGGATGGCTGGAAGGAGCTATTCAAACTTGACGACTGGAACGATGTCGTCATCATCGGTAAGGCAAATCATTTGCAGCACTACATGAACGGTCGGCTGATTTTGGACTTCACGGATAACGATCCTGATCTGGCTTTGCTGGAAGGCGTGCTGGCGCTGCAGTTGCACGCTGGAAAACCGATGTGGACGGAGTTCAGGGACATTCGCATCAAAGAATTGAAATGACGGTCGCGATGATTGATTTTTCCCACAAATCGGCACGGAGTTTTTCTGATGGGGTTATTTGACAAGCTGCGGAATGAACTGGTCGATGTCATCGAATGGGTCGATGATTCGCGACACACGCTCGTCTGGCGTTTTCCTCGCTATCAAAACGAAATCAAGAACGGTGCGCAGTTGATTGTGCGGCCGGGGCAGGTCGCACTCTTTGTCCATCGAGGACAGATTGCAGATGTGTTCGAACCGGGTCATTATGAACTCAAGACAGACAATCTGCCAATTCTAAGCACGATTGCCGGCTGGAAGTATGGCTTCAACAGCCCGTTTCGATCTGAAGTGTATTTCGTCAGCACAAAGCAGATTACAGATCTGAAATGGGGCACGCCTAATCCCATTATGATGCGTGATCCGGAATTCGGTCCCATCCGAATTCGAGCGTTTGGTACGTATGCTGTCAAAGCGGCGGATGCAAAAGCACTGCTGACAGAGCTTGTCGGCACCAGCCAAGAGGTCGATGCGGATGCGGTGACGGAACTGCTGCGATCGATCATCGTCAGTTGCGTCGCAGAGCTTCTGGGTTCGTCAAACATTGCGGCGCTGGATCTGGCTGCAAAGTACCGTGAGTTTGGTGAAACACTGCGCAAATCGGTCCAAGAAAAAATCGACGACGAATACGGTCTGGAAATACCGCAATTGGTCATCGTCAACATCTCAATGCCTGAAGCCGTAGAGAAGGCACTGGATACTCGAACAAGTATCGGCGTGATCGGCGACCTTGGGAAATTCCAGCAGTACCAGATGGGTCAGGCCATGGCAGCCGCTGCTGAAAATCCAAGTGGCGGTGGTGCGGCCGAAGGCATGGGACTGGGTCTCGGCATGGCCATGGCCGGCCGCATGATGCAGCCGGGAATCTTCCCGCCGACCGCAGCAGCACCAGCGATGCCTCCGACGCTGCCATCTGCATGGCACGTGGCAGTCAATGGTCAGGGACAGGGGCCGTACAGTCCGGATCAGGTCGTGAGCGGGATCGCTGCCGGCCAGATCACAAAATCGACACTCGTTTGGTCCGCAGGCATGGCTGGCTGGGTCGCGGCAGGTCAGGTTCCTCAACTGGCCCCAGCCTTCGGCTCGCCAGCACCTCCACCAATCCCACCGGCACAGCCCTGATCGTTCTGCATCCACGCCAATGGCGTGAGCGCAGTCAATCCTTGACAGCCGGGAATTTTTCTCCCACCACGATCACTTTGCGCCTTTCAGGGGGCGTGGCTCTCCACCGTTCGCGTTTCTTTTCTTTGGGCTGTTCTGCCGGTGGATGATCTTTGCCGTCGGCTTGGAGTTTTGGATTGATGGCGTCTGTTAATGGAATCAACAGATCGGGCTGCTCTGCAGACAGATCTGCGACCGGGGTTGGCACAGGTTGATCCTCCGGGAGTCCTACCTGCAGATCGGCAGGAAGCGGAACTGGAGGAACGGGAGTCGATGGAACTTCCGTGCCGATGGAAGGTGTGCGGATCTCGGTCTGTTCGGTGTCAGCGATTTGCGGTGGTGATTCGATATGAGTTTCTGAGACGATGTCAGTTTGCGGTGCGGGCTGAGGCCCGAACACTCGTATTTTATCCCCTGAGACAACTGTCGTGAGAGAATTGTCCGACGAACGAGCTGGTGCCGGAGTTGGAGTCAAAGTGACGGCCGGTAAGACAGCCGCAGCAGGTGCTTCAGGAACCACAGCGGGAACTGACGCCGCAGATTCAGTTTTCAAGTCAAACCCTTTCGCCGCAGCAGTAGGTGCGGGATTCATGTCCGACTTTTCTTCTCCTTCGGCGGGTGGTACATTTTCGCCCGACTCGCCGGCGTCAATCTTATCCGGCACTGGGGCATCCGGCACAATCAGGATTGGTGCGGTCAGTGCTTTCGGCGCACCATTTGAATCGACACCTGACGATTCCATCACTGGCGTTTTGACGGCTTCCGGAGTTTCGACGACTGGAGCGTCCAACAGGGCATCGGCCGTCTTGACTTCCTTGCTGTTTGAAATCGTATGCGTCTTCGGCGCGCCCTGTGCGATATTCGGGGCAACTGCGGTGATACGATCGAGATAGATACTGAGCGCACTGGTCGCATGATACAATGGTGAACAACTCACAAACGCCTTGCGATTCGCCATCAGATCATTTGAAGTTGCTTCGATCGCGCGCCGCACCCACGGAGCATTGAGTTCCTGGGTCGGAAGCGCCATCATGAGGAACTCCAGCAGATGTCCGCTGCTGGCCATCCGCTTATCGAAGTCCTGCTTGAACTCACGGCCTCGGAAATAGTTCGACGACAGCGTGCCGTTGGAGTTTTGCTGCATCCGAGCTGTCTGGATATAGCGGCGAATCTTTTGCTCAGCTTCCTGCCAGACACCCACGAGCGGTTTCCCAGATCGAAGATACACGTTTCTTGCATGAGCTAAAGCGAAAAGACCGTGCGTTCCACCACATGGAGCTCCTTGCAGGGACTTACCCACCTCAATCTTCACGAGGCGTTCAATGCTCCATTTTTCGCCCTGTGCATTGGTCCATTCGGCATCCGGAGGCAGGTAGCGACTGAGTGCCCAAAGCGTCCAGGTAACTTCTTCCTTCTCGTTGACCGTCATCTTGGCGTACGTGAGCATGTCACGCATGGAGACTGGCCCCTGAGGCGTATTGAACTGCGTTTCCAGTGGCACGCCGCTCATCGAAAGGATCGCGACGAACTGATTGATGTGACCTTCAAACGCATACGGCTTGTTGTAGGGATGGCCTCGACCAACTGTCATCATTTCCCAGGCATTGTTGCCTCCGCGTCCGGTCAGCACACGAACCTGAGTCTTCTGAAACCAGCTTTCGTTTTCAAAGGTCGGTCCGGTTTTTATCCATTCAAGGCAACTGACAGGCTGGCCATTGTGTCGAATCAGAAAGTCTTCACGTAGTGCAAGCATCCCATGCATAATCTGCCATGGGGTATGTTCTGCGGTAGACAAGAGTCGCCGCCGCTGAGCGTCCCGAGTTTCATAGACGAGTTTCACCAGCGGGTCTTTTGCCTGCTGAATTGCCAGCGGCGTGGGACGCATCACTGCATTCGACGAATGCTCATCAATTGTGACCTGTGGTTCATCAATCGGTGAATTCAGTTCGTTATCGCCGATCGGAACACGACCAGGCGAAAGCTTAATCTGGGCGTTAACCGGATTGCTCTGAAATATGCCAATCAGCGCCACGATCGGCAAGAACCGCCGAACCTTGAAGTGCAACTCCACGATCGCCATTGGGATGACTCCCACGCAGTCAATATAGCTGGTAAATAGTAAATCATGCGCGGAATTGTCCGACGCCCCACTGTCTGTTTTCGACCAGACCGAAGATGCTCTTAAATCCATCACATCCCGCTGAATAGGAATTTTCGTTCCTTTAAGCACTTGAAATAATCCCTGCGTGCAGTGGAAGAATTGACAAATTTCTGCAGGCGTGAACTTCTGGGCATAACACCTGACTCATCTTCGCACGTCATGCCGCTATACCCGCGCGGCATTGCCTCGCGCCATGATTTACATGAGTAGTAACGGCGACACTCAAAACACAATCGTTCCGCTGGACGTTGAACAGATTGCGTTCGGTATCTCGGCAACTTTCAACACAGAGGCGGCCTGCCGAAATCCGGGACTGCGCCCAATTCCCGATCAAAAACTCTTCGATTTGACGCACGGCTCTGGAGTTGGTAAAATCTGCCATCTGCTTGATTACCCCGCCTGCGTGTTCGGATCCTGCCTGAAGTTAATCTTTCCTTGTGCGACTTTGAAAAAAGTCCCGTTAAGATTTTGTCTGCCGGTTTCTGCCATTCCGCCGGGTTCACTGCGGAATAAACAAAGACGACCCCTTTTTGTTGCGTTGAGGGACCAGCGCGTGATGATGGAATGGAATCCGTGCTCAAGTTGGCGGAGGATTCGATGCGTTGTCCGGTGTTATGCAGTCTGACGTTCCTGTTGACGATGTATCCGCTCTCCAGAGTTGGACTTACGGACACTTTGGAGGTCACTCTGAGCGAAGGCGACGTCGTCCCGGTATTCGAAGCCAAGGGAACGGACGGAATGGTTTGGCGATCAGAAGATCACGTCGGCAGGAAATTCATCGTCGTTTATTTCTATCCAGCCGATCTGACCAGTGGATGTACTCGACAAGCTTGCGGTTTTCGAGACCAGATGAAAGAACTCGAAGAAGCAGGTGTGGAGGTTGTGGGTGTTAGCGGAGATTCGGTAGATAATCATCAACTGTTTGCCAAGGTCAATTCGCTCAATTTTTCGTTGTTGTCCGATGAAGATGGGAGAATTTCAAAAGCATTTGGTGTTCCCGTCCGCGAAGGCGCTACAATCACACGGATGTTGGATGGAGTGGAAAGATCGCTCGTTCGGGGCGTGACAGCAAGTCGCTGGACATTTCTGATTGACGCTGAAGGCCGCATTGCTCAAAAGAATACGGCAGTTGATGCCGAGCAAGATTCAAAGAATATTCTGGAAACCGTTCGACGATTGACGGCCCAAGCCGAATAATCGCTAGGCAGTTTTTGGCGACGGATGCTTTTCGGAACGAATCGATTGTGGTGAGACATTCCGTCGTTTTCGGAGTGTGTTTTGTTGAATGACTCAAACCAGGGAGTTAAAGTGTATGAAGAATTTTGTTTCGTTGTGTGTGATGGGATTGATAGTTTCAGCCTGTCAGTTCGCGTCGGCGGCAGATCTGAAATCAGGTTTGCAGATTGACGATTTCCCAGCCCCGTTCAACGTCACAGACGTGACCGGGCCACTTGCCGGAAAGAAGCTCTGCTACCGATGTCAGTACGGTGAGCGTCCGGTTGTGAGCATCTTTGTTCGCAAGATGGACGAGAATACTGCGAAGCTGGTGAAGCAACTTGACGAAGTTGTCGGCAAGCAGGAAGAAAAGAAAATGGCAGCCTTTGTTACCGTGCTGTCAGACGATCCGGATGCTCAGGAAGCCGGTCTGAAGAAGACCGCCGACGAGCAAAAGATTGCACACACGCCGCTGACGGTCTTCGAGAATGCTGTTGGCCCGACGAAGTACAAGATCGACGAAAAAGCCAGCGTCACCGTGATGATGTGGGTCGATAACAACGTGAAAGTCAATCACGCCTACGCCGACGGCGAACTGTCAGAAGAAGCCATCGCTAAGATCATCGAAGACACCGCGAAGATTCTGAACTAAGGCATCGACGTTCGAAGAAATTAAATACACTAAGCTGAGGTACCCCGCAGGGTGCCTCAGTTTTTTTTGCGACGTTGGTGCTCAGGACTGTGCGACAATCGCGATGTCAAGGGAAAGCAGATTCGGCAAAGGTGCGATCCGCACGAACTCACATCCGAATAAAGATCTTGTTCTTCTCAAAGTATCGCAGGAACAGCCACATCAGGAAGAAGTAGACACCGAAGTTCGCCCATGCGTACCAGTGTGGTGGATCGCCCGGCAGAAAACTCTGAACAAGTCCACCGATCAGTCCCTGCAGGATGTACCCCAGCAACGCATTCACTCCTAAGGTTCTAAACACAGCAACGGAGTAGCCCCATTTGTCGCAGACAACGTAGAAGCTCAGATACACGAGAATCGAAAAACCCGCTCCGAACATCGGATACGCAACCGTTCCTCCGCGCTGACTCATCATCCAGTAGTTCCACTGCCGGTAGTACCAGTCGTCAGGAGCCTCTTTTTTCGCCCTTCGCGTCTTGAGATCATCCGTCTGCAAAATTGACGCCCTGGCCTTGTCCCGTCCCGGATTCGGCGGTCGCCCGAACAGCGGAGGTTCCGCCAGCATGTTCATTACGCTCTTCCCTTTCCATCTTTCTCCGGCCGGCCAGACAGGATCTTTAGAAAACTTATTCTCGCTCAGTTTCCTGGCTCGTTCACCAAGTTCTGCCGCAATGGCGTTCTTCTTCGCAGCATCTGGTTCGCTGTCGTTTGAGGCGGACAGTTCTTTAATCGCTGTCCGTTCTGTCAACCAGGCCTGCGTAGTCGCTTCTGGCACGTCGTACAACCGAGTCCCGCACGACACAACGTATGCCAATCCCATCAGCGAGATCGACCAGATCGCCAACTTCCCGAGCTTCGGTTGCCCGGGCGTTTCAACGACCGCATCACATGTCAGCGTTCCCATGATCGTTGGAATCGTCCAGGTCAGGAATCCGAAGGGACCGCCGTCGATTCCCGACGGACCGGCGTTCACCCACAGATAACCGCCCATCTCGCTCAGTGTTTGAAAGTATCCATCGAATATGTGAGCGTTACCGGAAATGAAGATATGAGCCGCTATCGACAACAGCATCCAGACGACACGAACGAGCGCGCCGGCTCGAATCACGGGCAGGATCCACAACGATGTCACCGCAATGTGACCGAGAGTCTGCATCCATTCGCGTTTAATCAGTGGATGTAAGGTAAACCAAACGCTTTTCCACAATCCCAGGTCAGGGTTATACAGATCTTTCCAGGTCTCAAACCGATTAGCCCCGTAGACCACCATCGCCACGAGCATCAATCCCAAGAAACGCCGGAACATGCGGCCATACGCCGAGGAGAGCCCTTGCTCGTGTGCTCGTCTTCCGAACGTCAGACGAAATGCAAACCCCACCGCAAACAGAAACTGCGGCATGATCGTGTCGGAATAGCTGCAGTAGTTGTGATGATGCTTCAGGATGTCTGGAAATGCATCCGTCCCCCCCATGTAGTTCACAAGAAACATTCCGGCCACCGTGTATCCCCGGAATTGATCCAGCGAGTTAATGCGGGGACGCAGGGTTGCAATCGGCGTCTTTTCTGGGGAACTGGACATCGCGGATCTCGCTGACGGATAAGGAATAAAGGGAACTGAGCGCGGACGAACAAGTCCAGAAGCTAACGCAATTCCTGCTACACTGCAACTACATGCCTCAATGGGTAAAACCTTGCAGCTACTTGATAAGCAATCGCAGGGTGTAGTCGCGGATGATCGTTAAAGTAGGTCCTTTTCTGCCGGAAAGGACTTTCGCCGCAAGGCGAACCGCCATGGGGCAGAAACATCAAAGGGGTCAGGCGCAATAGTGTTCGGCACTCTGCTTGCATCGCGTTGTCCTTGGTGACCCCTTTGTTTTGGACGAGAAAACTTACGTGTTGCCGATCACACCAATCGCGTCCCACAGCCAATCGGCGAATGGGCTTTCGATGGCGGCGGCTGTGGTTATGACATCGGCGTGGCTAAGAGTCGAAGTTGAAAGTCCTGCGGCCACATTCGTGATGCAGGAAATACCAAGCGTGCGCATTCCCAACGATGCTGCCACCAGTGCTTCCGGTACGGTACTCATCCCGACTGCATCTGCCCCCATTCGCTTGATTGCGAGGATTTCGGCCGGCGTCTCGTAGTTCGGTCCTGTCATCATCGCATAAACGCCTTCGTGGATTTGCAGCGGTGAATGGATGTGACGGACCTGGTTACGCAGTATTTCGTTCCACAAGAAATCATGCAACCGGGGCGTTTTTGAACATCTGGCATTCACGGGCTGGGAACGTACGGGTAATTCAACATGGCCACATTTTGAATGCCGCGTTGCACAAAACGTCGCCACTGAACGCAGGTGGCTGGTGATGAGCATCAGATTGCCCGGCTGAAAACCGGCTCGAATTCCACCAGCAGCATTGGTTATGATCAACGTCCGAACGCCCAGCGCCCGCAGCAGTCGAGTCCCGAATTCGACAGCTGCGATTGAATGGCCTTCATAGTAGTGGACGCGGCCCTGCAACATTGCCACAGAGATTCCGTCAATTCGAGCCAGCACCAGTCGTCCGGTATGCCCGACCACCTGCGGCAACGGCATTCCCGGAATGACAGTGTACTCCAGCCATTTGCCGCCAGCCGCCAGCATCCTCTCCGCCGCTAAACCAAGTCCCGATCCAAGAATCACGCCGATCAATGGACAATCGTCGTCTGACATCGGCAACTTGTCACGAACACTCGCTGCGGCATTAGCGACAGCGCGCGCATCGTAACATTCAGCATTCTGCGATTGTGGATGAGTCTTTTCGAAATGCATTTCTGGTTCCGCGCGTGGAGCGAATGAACCGGTGCGACTCTTAGCCGGCAGCAGCGGTACCGGCGGCAGCGACATCGGCTCCCGAAAACTTCACATCAATCAGCGTCGAGACTCCGTTACCGCTGGACACATTCACGCCTTTTCGGAACTGAACTCGCCACACGAACTGCGTACTGTCCTCGACGTTCATGTCACCGTCTTCATCACTGGCAGCAATGAACGTCGAAAGCAATTCGCCCGGTCGCAGCACCTTTGCGGATTCCTGTCCCACGATTACAAAGTTATTGTCCATCGTATGCAGGTAGTTGAGCCTTCGGGTCGATGCAGAATCACTAGATGATATGCCGACCGTCAGAAAGGAATTGGCAAGTGCCGCAGCGTCTTTAGCGTCCGCCGGTGTGCGATTTGACATCAGGCCGACGTCGAATGGAGGAAACGCATAGTCATCCGCGACGCATTCGAAAGTCAGCCACAACTTCAGCAATGGCTTCGTCGTGAGTTTTTCTTCGACCGTTCCGGACAAAAAACCCTGAAACCACAGTGGTTCTTTGGTGAGTCGCACTGGAGTCACCACTACATCGCCGAACCGCCGCGATTCTCCAAGTTGCAGTACATGACCATCCGGAAGTTTTGCTCCGTCAGGGACTTTGAGAAATTCTTTCGGTGCCAGCGGCCGCAGATCCGGCAGGCTTTCCAGGGCATGGTTTCCAAAGAGCGAGATGCGCCCGGTGAGCAGCAATCCCAGAAACAGGAGCGTCAGGGCAATCGCATAACCCGCCACTCCGGTGAACAGTTTGCGGCTGACATGTTCAGTGGATGGTGCTGAAGTCTCACCGATGTTCGGCACTATGGTTGCCCCTGTCGGCTGACGCCTGCCGCTGGCCGGGGCTGCGCCCGGACCAATAGACGTTTCACATTGGTTTGCCCGCAGCTCCATCACTCCGGTGTCGGTCGCATAGGCGTTATCGACCGAGTTGAGAAATCCGAATTTCTGTTCACCATCGCTTGATGGTAATGGTTTTTCCGCCACGCCTTTGCTCCCGGAACTCAAACACCGCATTTGTGAATTGGAAATCTAGGGTTTTTGAATGAACTTTGGGAGTGACCAATCGCGAATAAGCCGTTTTTCTAGGCGACATACTGCGTGGCATGAATGTTGCGTTCTGTAACACACGTAGTTGTGAAAAGGATGCCTCGGTGCCTGGACTCTGTACATTTTTGAGTCCAGACTGCTTAAATGCGTGACAACCAAGCACAGATTCGTGTGGAGAACTTGAGGGCGTGACTGAAATCGCGGAAAATTTTGATGAACTTCTGACGTCGGCAGGTGAGCCGCGGCATCCGGCGTTGTCAGATGGTCTGGCGTCGTTGTCCGCCGAGATGCTTGCGGAACGGCAGCGGCATGCCGAAGAAGAGTTGTTGGAAAAGGGCATAACGTTCGCCGTTTACGGGCACAATGACGGCAATGAAAAAGTTTGGCCCTTCGACGTCGTTCCACGTCCTGTCGCATGGGACGAATGGCAGATAATCGAATCCGGACTCAAGCAGCGCATCCGTGCGCTCAATCTGTTTCTGGACGACGTCTACGGCGACGGCAAGATCATGAAGGACGGCGTCGTCCCGGAAGAACTCGTCAAGACCGCAAAAACGTATCGTCCGGAGTGTCAGGGTTTTCGTCCTCCCGGCGGCGTCTGGACACATGTGGTCGGGACTGACCTTGTGCGAAATCACGACGGCACGATCTACGTACTTGAAGACAATCTGCGATGTCCGTCCGGTGTTAGCTATGTGTTGGAAAATCGCGAGATTATGAAGCGTGTGCTTCCGGAAGTTTTTTACGGATCAATAATCGCCTCCATTGAAGACTATCCCGAGCGACTGCTGGAAACGTTGCTCAAAACCGCACCGCCGCATATCTCCGCGCCGACAGCTGTGGTGCTGACTCCGGGCGTTTACAACTCTGCCTACTTTGAGCATTCATTTCTTGCGCAGCAAATGGGCATCGAGCTGGTAAGCGGCAGTGATCTCTTTGTCGATGACGAAGACATGGTGTGGATGAAGACCACCCGCGGGCTGCAGCGGGTGGATGTCATCTACCGGCGCATCGATGATGACTTTATCGATCCGGAATTTTTTCGCCCTGACAGCATGCTTGGCGTTCCAGGTCTGATGCGAGCTTACCGCAGCGGGAATGTGACACTGGCGAATGCTCCGGGAACCGGCGTGGCCGATGACAAGGCCGTGTATCAATATGTGCCGGAAATCATTCGCTACTATCTGAGCGAAGATGCCATTCTGAAAAATGTGCCCACGTATTTGTGTTCCGTCAAGTCCGATTATGATTATGTGCTGAGTCATCTGCACGAACTGGTCGTCAAACCGACTAACGAATCGGGCGGATACGGTATTCTGATGGGACCGCAGGCTACAAAGGAAGAGCGCGAAACCTGTGCAGATGCAATTCGCAAAGATCCACGAAACTATATTGCGCAGCCAATGCTGACACTGTCGACCGTGCCGACAGTCATCAATCAGACGTTAGCTCCGCGGCACGTCGATCTGCGCCCGTTCATCCTGTATGGCGAAGACATCTGGGTGCTGCCAGGCGGACTCACACGCGTTGCGCTCAAAGAAGGATCAATGATCGTCAATTCCTCACAGGGCGGAGGCAGCAAAGATACCTGGGTGTTGCTGAGAAATTGACGGCGAGTCGCACGACTTTCCGAGTTGAGTTGAAAAAATGATCGCTATGATGCGCGTGCCGAGCGGGCATGTGTCAGAGTGGAACACAAAGTTTACGAGTTTCTAACATGCTGTGTCGCGTTGCTGAATCATTGTTCTGGATGAGTCGCTATCTGGAACGCGCTGAAAATCAGGCTCGGTTTATCGACGTAACGTCAAACATTGCTCTGGGATATCGCGGCAGTGAGGTCGATCTGTGGTCGTCACTGTTGCACGCGGGTGGCGACGTTGAGAATTTCCAGAAGACGTACTCTCTGCCGACTCAGGAAAATGTGATTCGCTACATGCTGTTCGATCCGCAGAATTCGAATTCGGTGGTGAGTTGCCTTGCGGCGGCGCGGGAGAACGCGCGATCCATTCGTGAAAACCTGACGACTCCGATGTGGGAGGCGGTCAATCGGTTTTATCTCCGCGTTCGCAGGGCGGCCTCGGAATCCAAACGCACAATCAGGCAGCCGCACGGTTTTCTGGAACAGATCAAGCGATCGGCGCATCAGGTGCTGGGCGTGATTCAGGCGACGTGGTCACGCGGCGAAGCGTGGCACTTTTCCAGTCTTGGATATCATCTCGAACGTGCCGACAAGACCTCACGAATTCTGGACGTCAAGTATTTTATTCTGCTGCCGGACCCGACGCATGTCGGTTCACAGGTGGATGTCGTCCAGTGGGCCGCGCTGCTGGAATCCACCAGTGCGCTGCAGATGTATCGCCGTGAGTATGGTCGCATTGAACCGGCGAAGGTTGTAGATTTTCTGATGCTGAATACGCGATTTCCCAGATCGATGCGGTTCTGTGTGCGCGATGCAGAAAGCAGTATCAGGGCGATCTCAGGGACACCCCTGCATTCTTTCAGCAATCCCGCAGAACAACTTGTGGCGCAGTTGAACGCCAAGCTCAACTACGCTCGAGCGACTGATGTGATTGGCAGCGGGCTGCATCAGTTTGTTGATAATTTTCAGTCTCAACTCAATGGCATCGGTGCGGCCGTAGCCGAGAGCTTTTTTCAAATCAACACGAACACTCAACGCGGAAGGCAATCACAGTCGCAACGTTGATCTTCCTCAACGCTCAGAAATGCGTCCGGGCCATTCGCGGATTTGTGATTCAGCCTCGTCCTCCGTCATTGTTTCGCCAGTGAAACTGTCACGATACAACACCTGAATCGTACGAAAGCCCATCGTTTGGTAGAGTTTGACGGCGGCTTCGTTGTCCGCAGTGACTTCCAGGACACTGATTCCCATTCCGACCTGCACGAAGCCCTGCAACGCCTGCAGTACCAGTGCGCGGCCAAGACCAAGTCCGCGATGTTCAGGAATCACGCCGACGTTTTGGATAGATCCAACTCCTCCACTGCGAGTCACACCCTGAATCGTGCCGCAATCGACAGCGGGCCAGTCGGGTTCTGGCTGAAACACCACCATCCACGTCGCTGCTGGACAGAATGCTGACTGCCCGACAATTTCCTTCATCAGAGCCATGCAGCCTGCGGCTTCTCCGAGACACGAAAACACTTTCCCGTCGAGATCCTCGCGGAACGCTCTCCACTTAATTTGCGCATGTCGTTCGAGCAACAGCGAGCGCCACGGAAGCCAGCGATATCCCTCCGGCAATCGCACGGGCTTCGGCGAGGTGGGCTTCAGATCGATCTGCATGCGATATCGTTTGTATGCCATTGTCGCCATCGAATACCTCAATGGACCGTTCTTATCGCCTTCAGTGAGGCGAACCGGATATATTCTGCCGCAGTCGCGATGCATACAGCATTCTCGAACTGCCTAAAACGACTTTCCTGCTGCCTGAGACGGACGAACGAATCCTGTTATACAGGTCGCCAACCGCTTGAAGCTCAAGGAATCGGCACGATTCAATCTGAACTAGATCTTCCTCTGAATTCCCAAAAGATGCCAGCAAAATTTTGTCGATACGGCCAACTCCTCGGAATTGTGACCAGAAAACGTCCGCCGAGCAAATTATCATGCAGGGGCTGATGCCGTTTGAGTCGAATTCCGAGAGAATTAACGATGCGGTGACGGAACGCATGACGCGGTAACTGGAGGCACTTCTTTTGATGAGTCACGCCATCCCAACCGGCTGAGATGGCTCATTGACTATCGATTCGACGCCGCAAGCTGCCTGAGTTACAACACGGTCCGTTTCGTGTATTCTTTGGGGCTGGTGACTTCCAGCGTTTAGGCTTTCGCACAATCGTCCGCATTGCTCTCACATGCATTTTTCGTACTCCTCTCAATTTAACACGTCTGTCCGTCTCACAACCGGGCACAACAGGACGCACCGATGAAAGCGCTGACACTTAAACAGATCAAATCGCCCCTCGAACTTCTGGAAAGAGACGAACCGAGTCCGGGTTCTGCTGAAGTCGTTGTGAAACTCACGGCAGCCGCGCTGAACCGTCGTGACTACTGGATCACTCAGGGAATGTACCCGGGAATCAAACCGCCGGTGGTCCTAGGCTCTGACGGGGCAGGCGTGGTCGATCAAACAGGCGTCAATGCTGAACCCTTCTGGCAGGATCGAGAAGTCATCATCAACCCAGGGCTCAACTGGGGTCATGACAAATCCGTCCAATCGAATGATTTCACGATTCTCGGCCTGCCTCGCGATGGTACGTTCGCGACGAAGGTTGTGGTTGCGGCGTCACAGCTGCATGAAAAGCCGGCCCACTTGAACTGGCAGGAAGCGGCAGCCCTGCCCCTTGCCGGAGTCACCGCTTATCGCGCACTGTTTTCTCAGGGAGGTCTGCAGTCGGGTGAGACGCTGTTGATCACGGGAATTGGTGGAGGCGTAGCGACGTTTGCACTGCAGTTTGCTGTGGCTGTCGGCGCTACCGTCTGGGTCACGTCGTCGTCACCGGAGAAAATCCGGCGCGCGATCGATCTGGGCGCGAAAGGCGGCTTCAATTATCGGGAAGAAGGTTGGTCGAAGCAACTTTTGAAAGCCGCTGGTACACCCAGCCTGATCATCGACAGTGCTGGTGGAGCTGGGTATGAATCCCTGCTGAGCATTGCCGCCCCTGGCGGTCGGATTATCAACTACGGAGCAACCGCCGGCCCTCCTGAAAAAATTGATTTGTTCAAAGTCTTCTGGAAGCAGCTCCGGCTGCAGGGCTCCACCATGGGATCACCCGACGACTTTGCACAAATGCTGAAACTGGTCGAGACACACAAAATCCGCCCTGTGATCGAACACGTCTTTCCCTTATCAGAGGGCAACGAAGCTCTCCAGTTAATGAAGTCATCCCCTCAGTTCGGCAAGTATGTGCTGACGATTGATTGATTTAGAACATCCGCAACCAGATCATCCAGGGGCAGACTTGGTGGAATCAGATCACGGATTTCCGGAGCGACGAAGATGCGAACTTTCTTGACGTAGTCGTCGAACTGAGTCTTCGCCATTGCGTCGACAATCGGGGACACGTCGCGCAGAGGCCGATATTCGTTGCTCGATCGAAACCACACATCTATTCGAAATTCCACCTCGCGATGTTGTGGCGGAGCGTCGATCAGCACATCTGTCTGTGAAAGTTTTCGTCCAACGAGAGCAGCGAGTCGATCAGTCAGCAGCAACGAACATGCGGCCAGTTGCGTCGCCGTCATTTGTCGCAGTGCGCGATAAAGTGGTTCCTGATGATAGATACTGTACTCGGCCAGCCGCTTATGCAGCCTGCGACGCTGGCCGAACAGGCCATCAGTGAGTAACGCGACATCTGTGCCGCTGGCTGTCGAACACAGGCAGCGGATCAGATCAGGTTCCGACATGCGAAACAGCGAAGGGATATCCAGCTTCGGCAGCAGTTCCAGAACCGATCGGGCAAACATGGTCGTAGCCGAACGTACCGCATGATGCCAATAGACCTCAGTGAACATTACGTACCTCGCAAATACCATCATTTCGGCAGCAGTGCGACCTTTGGACGTAATCGCGAGGCCATCGCCGACTTCATTCACGATCAGCGAATTAATGAGTCGATTGCGGTCGAAATGGCGACCGTAGGGAACTCCGCAATGCTGACTGTCGCGAGACAGATAATCCATCTTATCGATGTCGATGGGCCCAGACAGGATTGAGCGACGCAACCGGCTGCTTCGCGAATTCGACTTCGCTACCAGCACATCAAGAACCTCAGCGGCCGTGATGTTCCAGTGCGATTCCAGTACATGAGTGAGCTCGCCGTCGGGCTGCAGGAACTCTTTCGCGAAGACTTCATGGGGCGGCATCTGAGGCAATTCCATGTCCTCGATCGGGTGACAGAACGGCCAATGTCCGATATCGTGCAATAAGGCGGCGACGATCAGAACTTCCGCATCGTGACGTGAAACAATCTCGGCAAATCTCGCATCACTGCCAAGTTGCCAAAGATATCTCAAAGCGTTGTGATAGACCCCCAATGCGTGCTCAAACCGCGAATGCGTCGCACCCGGATAGACTTGCGACGCGAGCGCCAGTTGCGTTACATGCCGCAGTCGCTGAAATTCTGCGGTATCCACAATCGCTCGCACGCGGGGCGTAAACGGGATGTCCTGCTCGGTCGGAATTCGGATTACTCCGAACGAATTGCCGACCTGTGCGAGTTCTGGGATGTCGGAATACGGATGGCTCATTCTCAGCATTCTGAACATTCTTTATGGTTTTAACAAGCGGCCCGGAAGCCGACAAACACGTCTCAAACAAGGCAATCGATCGTCATGAATCGATTTCCGAGTTGAGTTTCCGACGCAACTTTGTCACGATGCTGAGCCAGACGCAGACGTCGTTTACGTTGGTCGAACTTTTCTTCCAATTCACATGGATCGGCTACAATCAGCCGTTCGGATGCAAATATGTGATGTTGAGTCGCGAAAATCTTAGTTCAACGCGGTCTGTGTTTTGATCGAAAAAAGGGCGAAAGCAGAATTTCGAATGGCGAAGGAAGAATCAATTCAGGTCGAAGGCAACGTTGTCGAAGCACTGGCGAATACTCAGTTTCGCGTGGAGCTTGAAAACGGCCATCAGGTTATGGCACACGTTGCCGGAAAAATGCGCAAACACTTTATCAGGATTGTGCCTGGTGACCGTGTGGTGGTCGAAGTTTCTCCGTACGACCTGAAACGCGGTCGGATCGTGTATCGCGAACGTTAAGCTGTTTGGAAATGGGGTCAGGAACCAACTAGCCAAATGGCCAATGGGTGTTCGGCACTATTGGTTCCTGACCCCATTTCCAAAACTGAATACTTCGATGACCTCCGAAACATCTGCCCTGCCATTTGTTCAGCTCTTTACCGATGGTGCCTGTCGAGGAAATCCGGGACCGGGCGGTTGGGGCTGCATTCTTCGTCATCCCGCCACAAAGACTGAGAAAGAATTCAGTGGCGGCCAGACGCTGACGACCAATAACCAGATGGAACTTCAGGCCGTGATCGAGGGCCTTAAGCTTTTGACGCGTAGATCTCGTGTCGAAGTCGTCACCGATAGTTCGTACGTGGCAAACGGTTCCAAAGAATGGTTGCCCGGCTGGAAGCGCAACGGCTGGAACCGCAAAGACGGCAAAAAACTGGTTCCGATCAAGAACATCGAACACTGGAAACAGCTCGATGCGTTGCTCACCCAGCATCAGATAACTTTCAAGCTCATTAAAGGCCACGCTGGCCACGTTGAAAACGAACGTTGCGATGTTCTGGCCGTTGATGCTGCCGAACGCGCTCGGTACTCAAGTTGAGTGCGATTTGAAGTCGCCTAAGCTCAGTCACTTCGCCGACTAAGATTCCCTGGCGCCATGAAATGGACCCCGAAATAACTGGGCGATAACATCCCTGGCTAAGTTCACTTCTAAGCCCCCTGACCACCAACAGATCCTGCTGGAAAAATTCGGTCTCAAACTCCTTTCGAAAATAATCCAGAAGAAAATGGAGTGAGACAAAACACCAAAAAACCCAGAAAACATTGTTTTTTTCATCGAACTGGGGAAGTTGGGTCAGGACCGCTCGACAAATAACTGTCTCTTTTGTACCCCTAACCCTGCCCTCTCCCATTCACAGGGGAGAGGAGGATGCGGTCAATTATTTCTCGAAAGTTCCTTACTTCGGGATTTATTAGTGGATATTAGTGTTCCCTGTTCTACACGTTTCAGAGCGAATGAATGACAGGTGCATGAGCGGCAAACGTGCAGTTGCATTTATTCGGTTGTCCTTCATTCCGTTGTCTCGATGGCTTTTCGTGGCTTAGCCGGTGCCAATTTCTGGAACCCAGCCGATGGGTGAGGCGATTCACTAAGGCGCAGTATGACAATTGAACGGACCACGGTTAAGCAGGCTGACTTGACGGTGCTCATCTGCACGCTGGATCGTCCGGATTCACTCCGGGAGACGCTTCAGCTACTTGCGCAAAACGACATCGATGGCCTCGATGTCCTCGTGATCGACAACGCAAATGAGCCCACCGCCAGGGCAGTGACCGAATCGATGTCAGCGGAACTTTCAGTGCGATACCTGCACGAGCCAAAGGCCGGAAAAGGCCATGCGCTGAATCGTGGACTTGAGGCTGAATGCCTTGCTCCGATCATTGCGGTCCTTGACGACGATATGAGTCCCGGGCCCGAATGGTGCCGCGGCGTTCTGGATCTGTGCGAGCGTTGGCCGGACTCCGGTGTTTTTGCGGCAGGGTCGTATGTCGTCTGGCCCGAGAACATCGAGATCCCGGAGTGGGTGCGTCGCGGTGCCGTATCCTGTTGGGCTCTGTCCGTCGTGCGATATGACAAAGAACGGTACACGGCTCCCGGTGAATTCATGAGCGGGAATCATTTCTGGTTCCGCAGGGACATCGTCGGATCGCGGCGTTTCCCGGACTTCTGGGCTCCGGAGGCTCATTTTACCCTGGGGCTAATTGACGATGGAACGACTGGTGTCGTCGCGCCCGAGCCTCGCTGCGGACATCGGATCCAGCCCAACCTGCTTCGCATTGATGTCCAGCGGGAGCGGGCCACAAAGATGGGACGCCATCTGGCAAGATTCCGACTCGAATTTCCAAGGACGGTCCCGCAAGCGAAGATGGCTGCCAATCATCCGCTTCTGTGGAAAGTTCGCTGCCTTGCCAATCTGGCACGCTGGCTGCTTGTGGCGGCGTCTGTACCGTTGCGGCGGTCCGGCAATCGCATACCGACAGCATTGGTCGCACGAGTCGCAATCGCAAACAATCTCGAGTGCCTTCGCAGAGGATCGCTGTCGATGGGACGCGGTCTAGCTCCACCGAGGCCTGAGGTATTATCAGACAACCTGGAATAGGCTGCGATAAAGTCAGGGAATTTGAACCACTCTGAGGTGGTGCCGCGTCTTCGGATAAGTCACAAGGGTAAGCCTGCGGCAGGAAAATGAGTCGCATTTTTTTAAACACTAATCGACGCTGATCGACGCTAATGAATCGCGGGGCTGCCGTGGAATATGCTTCGGGCCTTAATTAGTGGCGATGAGTGGTCATCGGAGCCAGAACGGCAACGGAACCTGTGTAGCCGGGTGGTGATTCGATGTCGATGAATGTCAGCTGTGAGTCCCATCCGGCTGGCTGCTCGATGGTGAAACCGCAGCCAATGGCCTTGAGCCCGGCTTCTCGCCGAGTCCATTCCTGAAAGAATGCCCGCTGTTGCTCGTTGGCCTCCAGAGCGGCCCATGTCCTGTATTGTTCTGGGGAAAACAGCTGCAGGGCGACCCTATCCAAATCTTTTGGATCCGTGAGTTGCTCGACATCCACGCCCACTTCGCATGAGCCATGGAATGCCAGCAGGACCACGTTGCCGGAATGTGCGACGTTGAAATAGATGGCTGGCGTCGGCGGACAGCGCTGGACGGATGGCTTTCCAAGGTCGCAGAATTGCAGGATCACCTGGTGCGGCGGTAACCCCATGTACGCTCCCAGCAGCACGCGCAGCCACGCCCTTCCTGCGGCAAACCGCAGTTGATCCGGACGACATCTGAATCGATCCCTGCGGATCTTCTCGTCGCTCGTGAGTAATGACTCAAACTGCGCCGACTCCTCATAGCTCTCCGCCAACTGCCCCAGCCAGACCACCGGATCGTCAGATAGTCCGTCTAGTCCTGTGAATGAACTCGCGCTGGCTTGAAATTCCAGTTCGTTCAGCAGTCGCGGCTTGAGCGGGGTCATATGATCGCTCGGTTTGAGATGGGTGTTGTGAGCTGCATGGATTGAACAGAAGCACGCAAAGGTCGCGAAGGAAAGGCACTGAACAAGTTCAATTCGAAGCCATCTGGGACACTCTGCTTTTGCCCCTCTTTGTTACCTTTGCGGCCTTCTGTTGAAAAATGCGTTCTTGCACCCTCACCCTGCGGCTCTCCTGAGTCTGTATTCCGCAGGCGATTTATGATTCCGCCAGCAGTCTTCGGAACAGCACTGCAAATGCCGCCACATTCTCTTCGCTGATCAATGAATGGTGAGTGCCAGCCACTCGATAGAAATCGACTTTGCCGCGGACAAAGCACTTCCAGAATTTCTCGTGTGGAAACTCTTTAACGTCGTCACCTGCAAATACAACGACGTTTCCGATCCAGGGTTTCGGCCGATAGTTTACAACTGCGGCATCAAAATAGTCGACGATCCTACCCTGTTCGACGCTCGGGGCCAGATCGACAGAATTTGACTCCGTTGGCATCTCACGCCGAGTTCCCGGCAGGTGCATCCTTAGCCATTTCAATCGCCGCTGCAAGTATTGCCAGCGTTTTCCAGCCGGCTGTTTCAGTGCGTTCCGCAGGTGGTAGCCCGCTTTCTTAAATAACGCAGGCGCCGCTATACGCAGGAAGACGGACCAACCAACATTGCATGATGCCTGAGTGTCCAGCAATGCCAGCATGTCAACTTTCTCGCCTTGAGCGTTCAATTCCTGAGCGACCGCATACGCAATCCAGCCACCCAAGGATTGTCCGGCCAGATGGTACGGACCCTGCGGCTGCACTGTGCGAATCTCGCTGGCGTAGTGTCTTGCCATCTCTTCAACCGTCGCGTGCTTCGGCGATGTTCCATCCAGTCCGATCGCCTGTAATGCATAGACAGGACGATCCGGGCTCAACTGCCTCGCCAGTTGAACAAACCCATAGGCACTGCCGCCCCATCCATGCATGCAGAAGAGTGGAAGCTCTTGTCCTTTTGTCTGCAGGGGAACCAACGACGTCCAGCGCGGCGTCCAGTCTCGATCGCTGATCCGCCGAGCCAGTGATTCCACGGTCGGTGACTGAAAGACGTCGGCAATCGACAACTGACAATTCAGCCACTTCTGCATTTCGGACACAAGTCTGGCGGCGAGCAGCGAATGTCCGCCCAGCTCGAAGAAATTGTCACGGATTCCCACCTGTTCACAGTTCAGGACGGACTGCCAGATAGTTGCGACCTGTCGCTCCAGCTCGTTCTGCGGAGCCTCGTAAGCACCTCCGCTGGTCACTTCAATGCCCTTGTGATTCGCCAGTGCCTGGCGATCCAGTTTACCGTTCGGTGTCAGCGGCAGTTCTGGCAAAACGATGAACTGAGTCGGGATCATGTATTCCGGCAGCGTTTTCGACAGCGAGGATCGCAGCTCTGCCGCAGAAAGACTGGCCGGATCCTGCTGTGTGCTCGACCCAGTTCCCGTAAGCTCGGCAGTGACCAGCCAGGCCACCAGCCGCTTGTCACTCGCCGCCTGTTCCAGCGCAAGCACTGCCACATCACGGATCCCCGGCAGGCCCCGGAGCGCTGCTTCGATCTCACCCAGTTCGATGCGGAAACCGCGGATCTTCACCTGATGATCTGTGCGACCGAGAAACTCGATGTTTCCATCCGGCCGATAACGGGCAAGGTCACCGGTCCGGTACAGACGTGCGTCGGGATCGTCGCTGAATGGATTGGGAATAAACTTTTCGGCGGTTAACTCAGGGGCGTTCAGATAGCCGCATGCCAGCCCGTCTCCACCCGCATACAATTCACCCACGACACCCAAAGGGACAGGCTGCAGTGACAAGTCCAGCAGATAGACCTGTGTGTTGCTGACAGGACGACCGATTGGCACGGATGGAATCAGGTCAGATTCGTCACCCACCGTGTAGCAGCAAGTGAACGTCGTATTTTCTGTGGGGCCATAGCCGTTGATCAGCCGACAGTTCGGTAAAGCATGC
Source organism: Planctomycetaceae bacterium (assembly GCA_947476295.1). Classification (GTDB taxonomy): domain Bacteria; phylum Planctomycetota; class Planctomycetia; order Planctomycetales; family Planctomycetaceae; genus SXXK01. The sequence goes on from CANJQC010000024.1 coordinate 50,340, forward strand.
TTTGCCCGGATGACGTGATCCACAGATAACACGTCGCCGCCAGCCAGCAGTTGTCGCAATGGACGCAATGCGTCGAGCTGTTCGTCCACCATCAGATGAAACAGTCCCGCCGTCAGCCACAGGGTCGTGACATGATATCGACAAATGGCACTGCCGATTTCTGTAAGTGACGGCTGATCGGGCGGCATGAGAACCAGACGTGCTCCATTCAATAAGGCTCCCCAGATCTCAAAAGTTGACGCATCGAAAGACAGCGTCGATAACTGCAGCAGCGTGTCCGCTTCGGTCAGCGAAACGTAGTTGGCGGATTTCACCAGACGCACCACAGCGCGGTGCGGAACCAGAACGCCACGAGGTTCACCGGTGGAGCCCGACGTGTAGTTCACGTACGCGGGCGAGGTTGCGGTCGGCTGATGGCTGTCAAGCCCCCTCATCCGGCCTTCGGCCACCTTCTCCCCCGATCTCGGGGGAGAAGGGACCGGGGAGTCCGACTGGGTGTCGTTGATGAAGCTGAGACAGCAGGCTTGAGCCACGAACGGGCGATCTTGAACCGAGGAGGCCGTTGTCGCTTTTTCGGTTCCAGAGAGGGCTCGTTGCAGCAGCGGAGCATGAATCCTTTCTGTCAGGATTATTGCCAGTCGTGCGTCGGTGATCAGGAACCGCAGTCTTTCTTCCGGCAGTTTAGGATCGAGCGGGACATAGGCGCCGCCAGCCTTCAGGATGCCCAGCAGGCCAACAATCATGTCGAGTGAGCGTTCGACACACAGGCCGACCAGAACTTCCGGGCCGACGCCCAGCGATTGCAGGTGCCGGGCTAGGTGATTGGCTCGGGCATTCAGTTCCGCATACGTCAGGCTCTGGTCTTCAAACACGACGGCCACTGCATCGGGGGTCCGCACGACCTGGTCTTCAAACAACTGATGCACGCACTTGTCATGTGGGTAGTCGCGAGACGTCTGATTCCATTCAACCAGAACCTGATGCCGTTCGGCGGCCGTCATGAGTTCCAGGTGGCTGATGCGTTGATCCGGATCGGCAGTCACAGAACTCAGCATCTGCGCCCAGTGACCGGACATCCGACTGACGGTTTCCGGGAGGAACAGGTCGCTGTCATATTCCCACTGACAGATCCACTGGTCGTCGATATTCAGAACGCTGAGCGTCAGATCGCATTTACTGGTGCCGGTGTCCACTGAGACTGGCTGTGCCGTGGCATTTTCCAGGTGCAGTGTTTGCAGACTTCCCTCCAGCAGCACAAACATCACCTGATGCAGCGGATGCTGTCCTGCGTGCCGGTCATGCACGGCCAACTCGACAATCTGCTCGAACGGCAGGTCGGCATGGCTGTAGGCACCCATCAGCGTGTCATGTACCTGACGCACAGTCTCACGAAAATTCTGGCTTGCTTCCAGTCGTGTAC
>CANJQC010000025.1 GCA_947476295.1 Planctomycetaceae bacterium
GGCCAGATTGTCCGCGAAATCGATGCGCTCGGCGGCGAAATGGGCCGCGTGATTGATGCCACCGGGATTCATTTCCGGATGCTCAACAGTGGCAAAGGTCCTGCCATGCACAGTCCGCGGGCTCAGGCGGACAAAAAAGCGTATCAGTTTGAGATGAAAAACCGGGTTGAGCTGCAGGACAATCTGACGCTCTGCCAGGAAACCGTCGAAGCGATTGAAACCGACAACGGCAAAGTCACCGGCATCCGAGTCACCGGTGATGCGTTCTATCAAGCCCGCGCGGTGATCCTGACCACCGGCACGTTTCTCAAAGCCATCATGCATACCGGTGAATCGAAAGCCGAAGGCGGACGAGCGGGTGACAAGGCATCGCATGGGGTTTCAGGAGCCCTGACTTCACTGGGCTTTGAGCTCCGCCGATTCAAGACCGGCACGCCCGCACGTTTGAATGGTCGTACGATCGATTTTTCTCGTTGCGAACCGCAACCCGGCGACGAAAATCCCGAGCCGTTTTCGTACATGAATGACCGGATCGAGCAGTCTCAGATTCATTGTTATCTTACAAGTACAACTCACGAGATCCACGAAATCATCCGCGCCAACCTGCACCGCGCGCCGATGTACTCCGGCCAGATCCAGTCGACAGGACCACGCTACTGTCCATCCATCGAAGACAAAGTTGTGAGGTTTGCTGACAAGACCTCGCACCAGATTTTTCTGGAACCCGAAGGCCGCAACACGCAGGAAGTTTACGTCAACGGGATTTCCACCAGCCTGCCGCGCGATGTGCAGGACGAAATCGTGCGACGTATTCCCGGATGCGAAAACGCCCAGATCATGCGCTACGGGTACGCCGTCGAATACGACTTCGCGCCGCCCACACAGTTGTATCCGACACTCGAAACTCGACTTGTCGAAGGGCTGTACTTCGCCGGCCAGATTAATGGCACGACGGGTTATGAAGAAGCCGGTGGACAAGGTCTGCTCGCAGGACTTAATGCCGCCTTAAAGGTACAAGGCAAGGGACCATTTGTGCTTGACCGCAGCCAGGCGTATCTCGGTGTGCTGATCGATGATCTTGTGACCAAAGGCGTTGACGAACCTTATCGCATGTTTACATCGCGGGCTGAATACCGTCTGCTTTTGCGACAAGACAATGCGGACCGCCGACTCACACCGCTGGGAATCAAAATCGGCAGCGTCTGCTCCGCGCGAGCAGAACGGTTTCGACTTTACGACCAAGAATTACAGCGTGGATTTGCAGCGATGGGCAAACTGCGATCCCTGGGAGCAACACTCGAAGAACATCTGCGTCGCAACACGATCACATGGGATGAAGTCTACCAGCAGTTTCCTCAACTTGCGGAAATGAACCTGTCCGCCAACACGCGGCGGCAGATGATCATTGAGGCTCAATATGCTGGTTATGTTCGACGGCAGGAAACGGATATCGCTCGACTGCAAAAAGTGGACGCAGTGAACATCCCGCCGGTTTTCGACTTTCTGGCCGTCCCGCAACTCCGCCACGAGGCGAAAGAAAAACTCAACCGCCTGCGTCCCACCACGGTGGGCCAGGCCAGCCGCGTGAGCGGTATCACGCCGGCGGATATCGCGATCCTGATGTTCTATCTGAAGCCAGCGAGTAGTTGAGCCATCCTGCTTGCATTCTGCCGATTTAATTCCCCGATTTCTTATTCATAAAGCTGCACACGTCATAACAGCCTGCGGCGCAAGATTTGACGTTCTTCGGTTTCAGGTCCGGAGGACCGACACATCCAATGCCGGTGGCGCGAGCCACCGGAATGTGAGATTAAAGGAATTTAAGGCCTGACAGGCCGACACACGGGGGATTATATCGATCCTCCCGGCCTGAATTGCTGTATTTTCCATTTTCCGGTGGCTCGCACCACCGGCTGACGAGGTGTCGGGCTTTCAGCCCTGAAGCAATGCGCAACTCCAAATCCCTTGGCTCACGGTTAACGAGGTCGCTTTTGTACCGGCAAGCTGACGCATGCCGCTCGCCAATTCGCTCAAATCGCGGAAGAAATCACGTTTCAGCAGACAAAACACGCGGCGAGCCTCTCTTTCGATTTCATAAACCCTGACTTCAGCGAATCGCGCTTACCACTGTGAAAAGAAATAACATGAACTCCAACGCAGAATTCGCACTCGTCCGTACGATGTCGCAGGTACTTGCGATGACCGCTGTCCTGGCAACGAAGTTACTCGCGAGTCCATTGTCGAACGACGAAGCAAAACCCGCAGCCGCAGAACGGAACCCGGCAGTCATTGTGGAATCTGTCTCGCCTGCCGATTCGAACGATGCTGCCTCAAACTATCTTTTCGCCGCGCTTGATCTGGGCATAAGGGTTCCTGACTACGTTGACTCAGCAACCACGGACGATCCGAATAACGGTTTCTCGGTTTTGCTGTCTGATCAACAAAAATCCTACCTCAAACTTCGATCATCCACATCTGCGCTGAGCCGATTTGACGCAGCCACGTCCTGCCATGAATGTGTTTGGTCGCGCTATTCCGGAGCCAGTTGGTCTGATGCGCACCTCAACGATTGTCTCCACAGACTGGCCAGAGTTGCGTCGCTTCGGGCGCGCCTCCACTACGAAGCCGGGCAATGGATTGAAGGAAATCGTTGTGTGGAGCGAGTAAGAATCATGGCCCGACACATGGCTTTGCAAGCCCGACCTTATGAGCACCAATGCTTTATGGTCGAAAACATCGGAATGGGAACGGCTGCGGCATACGTACTGCAGTTTCCCAAAGAAGCACTTACGGACTTCCATGAACGCCATCAACGACTGGGTCCTTTCTCTCCAAAGGCAAGCATGCTGGCGGCTGAAGCCAAACGCCTGAAAGCCCTCGCGGAAAGCATTGAGGCAGAATCGGTGACGACGAACAAATCACTCGACTTTATCTACCCATACTTCGCAAACGAAGAGGACGAACAAAGGTTTAGTGCGATGCCGAGCAAAAACGCCGCCGATCAACTACGAGGCCTGGCCTCATTCTTAAGTGATCTTGCAGCATTGATCGAAGGCGATCACAACGGTGTGGAAAAACGCTTTACCGAACTTTATCATCAGCATTCCAGCATGTGCCCGCTGGTTGCCGGTTTAAGTGATCCGATATCCGACTATCGAGAGCATGCGCAGGGCATGTGTCGTGCAGCAATGGTCGGAGCGGTGATCGAACAACTTCTGTCTGACCGACCGGATTTCGCTACGATTAAAGATCCGTACGGAACAAGGTCGTTTGAATTTCGGAAGCAGTCTAACGGCTTTATCCTGGTCTCCGAATTAAAGAATCACTCCCGTATAGATTTTACTTTCGGCCTGGCGGCTTCCAGATAGTTGGCGATGAAGAACCCGGATCGGCTCGGATCAATCCGAGTTGGTTGGCTGTATTCCGAACGCAATGACTGACCATGACGATCAATCCCAATCTGCAGACAACGCATGACGAGCTTTCCTTGGCCAGTCAGGGAAAGCGCAGTCCGACCGTTGTTTGTCTTCCGGCCGGCGAAGTGATTTTTCGCTTTGCCAGCACCAAGCGACAAACGACCGGCGAGAGCATTCCGTCCGACCAGTGGGCGCGGGGGGCATGGTGGATTCGTGAAGCGGATTACAAGGTTATCATCGAACGTTTTAAGACCGGTCATTTGTCGCTCGGGACAGTCGCCCGCAGCGCTGCTGCCGTACAGCCTTCGTGGAGCAACATGGATGTGTCAATCAAAGCGTATTTGCTCGACGATATCAACGTGTATGTGGGAAGGGGGTCAACTCAGTACCGGGATGTACTGCCAAACGGGATGTGTATGACGCTGCCCGGCTGGCCAGACATTGAACAGATCTATATCCCCGGGATGGGCCGCAATGGTTCGACATTCCGGAGCATCAAAGTGCAGCGCCAAAAAGTCATCTCGACGGATAACTTCGGCTTCTGAGTGCCTGGCAGCGACAAAGTTGCCACAACAGCGACTTCGGTTGAGTCCCGCAACCTTTGAAGTTGCGTGTTTCAGGTCCGGAGGACCGACGTATCCAATGCCGGTGGCGATCTGTCGGGCTTCCAGCCCTGACGAAATGCGGCACTTCAGAACCTTCGGGTCGGGTTACAGAATTGCACAGATTGAACATCAGCATGGCCCTGCGGAGCACATACCGCAAGGTTTTCAAAACCGGGTCAGGCTGCGACAATCTCAATGGTTGATACGCAGTCTAAGTTCGGGATGTGAGCCGCGATATGGGTGCATTGAAGTGTCGTCATTTGCTTGTCGTTACGTTTCTATTCGCTGTCTGGTGTTCAGCGGCCTTTGGCGACAGAGAGACAGCTCTGCGCCAGCTGGAACAGTCGCGACAGAAATATACAACGTCTGAGACATGGGCGGCGCGGCAAAGCATGCTGCGGGAAACGTTCCTGAAAGGTGTAAGACTTTGGCCCCTTCCTGTTCGTCCCGCCGTCAAGGCAATTGTCAATGAGCGGCGCGTGTATGACGACTACTCAGTCGAAAACGTGGCGCTCGAAACTCTGCCCGGGTTTTATTGCACGGGTAATCTGTATCGTCCGGTTGGTCGCAAGGATCTGAGTCCGATCGTGCTGTGTCCGCATGGTCACTTTCGTCCGCTCGGGCGCTTTCGCGAAGACCAGCAGATTCGTTGCGCCCATTTTGCGCGGATGGGTGCGACTGTTTTTTCTTACAGCCTCGTGGGCTGGCAGGATTCGACTCAGACAACGCATGACGATCCGCTGGTTCTTGCACTGCAGACATGGAATAGCCTGCGTGCGGTCGATTTCCTGACCACCCTGCCCCGGATCGATACCGCGCGCATCGGCGTGACTGGCGCTTCCGGCGGCGGGACGCAGTCGATGTATCTGAGTCTGATTGATGACCGCATCACGGCTCTCGCCCCACTCGTCATCATTTATCCCTGGACTGAAGAGCAGGCGTGTCTGTGCGAAGGCGGCTTACCAATTATGAAGCCCGCCGATACGAATGCGATTGAACTGGCTGCCGCATGCGCTCCCAAACCACAGTTGCTGATTTCTGTCGGAGCCGACTCAACCAAAGATTTTCCAGTCGTTGGGTTTCCGTTTATGCAGCATATGTACGAGTTGGCCGGAGCGAAAGACGCCGTTGAAAACATTCACCTTCCGGATGAAGAACATGACTTCGGTATCACAAAGCGCAAAGCGGTTTACGAATTCTTCGCGCGACATTTGCAACTGACTCCGAACGAATTCAATGCGCCTGAAAAGCTGCCCGCCGGAAAGTTTCAGGCCATGCCTGAAGATCTCGAATGCATCACGATTGAACCGCCCGAACGCATGACCGTGTTTACTGCGGACCACCCGATTCCGGCTGACTCGCTCAAGGGATCGGACGCCGTTGGTAAAAGTTTTCGAAGTCATCTGGCGGAACTTCGCAATTCCAAATCCAACGCCGTTTCAAAATCAGCCCGGCCACCCGTGGTTGAGTATTCGTTCAAGGAAGCCGGCACGCAGGACGAATCTCTGATCTTTACGCCACCAGGGTTCGACAAGGTTGGAGTCCCTAAAGTCGCTCAAGGCCCCGACACGGCGACGCTGAACATTTCCGTTCGCGATTTGGCCACGGGACAACCCACCCATTGCCGAATCAACGTTGTCGGATCAGACGGCAACTATTACGAACCGGAAAAAAACGAATTCAAGCTCTATAGTTTTACCGGGGTCTGGCCGACATCCGGCTGGGGAAATCGTACGGGCAAAGCGCCTGTGCGGTATCTTGGCCGATTCTTTTATTCCAACGGAACAGCGTCCGTTGTCGTGCCCGCCGGGACCGCACGCGTTGAAGTCTGGAAAGGTTTTGAGTTTGCGCCTGTCACACGGACGACGCACGTAACACCCGGCGATACGCGCGACGTGACGGTGCCGATCTCACAAACGATCCCGATGGCAAAGGAAGGTTACTGGTCGGGCGATCCGCATATCCACATTCAGCGACTGGACGAAGTCGATGACGATCGCATTTTCGGGCTGATGCAGGCCGAAGATATTCATTATGGTTCGATTCTCGCTTATAACGAACCGGCCGGACCGTATTCCGGTTTTATGAAGCGAATGGATGCCCCGCAGAACAAAGGGACAGGACTACCTTCCACTGCTTCGCGCGGTAGTTACGTCATCCAGTCGGGACAGGAATACCGCAGTTCCAGTTACGGGCACATCAACTTTTATCTGCTCGATCAACTGGTCATGAACGGACGTGACAACAACGCCGACAACTGGCCTCCGTTTGGCCATGTGTCGCAGCGTGTTCGTGAAGGTGGCGGCGTTTCGTTTTACGCTCACGGGGGCTACGCGAAGGAAATCTACGCCGACGTCGTACAGGGAAATGTAGACGGCGTTGAGCTGCTGCAGTTCGGCGTTTATCGCGGCATCGGTCTCACACACTGGTACCACATGCTCAATACTGGTTTCCGTGTTCCAGCCATGGGAGCGTGCGATTATCCCGCCTGCCGCAAACTGGGCGACTGCAAAACGTACGTGTATTGCGGCGACGAGCAACCTGATACGCCGCCGACTTTCGAACACTGGACTCGCCAGATGGCGGCGGGACAAAGCTTCTTCACGAACGGTCCGATGGTGCTTTTTTCAGTCAACGAAAAAAGACCCGGCGAGCAGATCGAAGCAACCGGTACTGATTCAACGTCCGTGATGGCACGAGTTCGCGTCCGGTCCGACGTGGCACCTGTGACAAATGTCCAACTGATCGGCAACGGTCGAATTCTGCACGAAATTGTCGTGCCGAAGGATCAGGGTAAAAGCAACTGGCTGGACTTTGAGATACCTCTGGAGCTCACCGAATCCGCTTGGATTGCCGCGCGAGCATTTTCGTTGTCTGCGCTGGAAACTCCGGACGCCGAAGCGCACACAAATCCTGTTTACGTCTACCTCAACGAAAAGGCCCCGTACGAACGTGAGTCGCTGGACGTGCTGGTCACGGCGATCGACACGCAGATCGACTTTCACAAGAAACGCGAGTTTGCTGAACGGGCACAGGTGATTGCGTATTTCGAGAAGTCGCGCGATATCCTGATGCAGATTCGCGAAAATGGCAGCGCGAGCTCGCACGGCCATCCGTCAGACCTCAGCGTGACTCAGGCAATGCTCGACGATCCCGGAAAACGCGAGCATACGGACGAAGAACTTCGTGAATTCCTCAAACCATTGCCCGCAAAACCGATCGCTGAAGTGTTGCGATCTTTTGAAACGGATAATGGTTTCGAGATGCAGCTTGTGGCCCGTGAACCGCTGGTCAATGACCCGGTCGCGGCCTGTTTTGACGAAGACGGAAACCTCTATGTCTGCGAAATGCGAGACTATCCTTACAAGCCGGCAGAGGGCAAAGAACCCATTGGCACTCTGCGGCTGTTGAAAGACACAGACGGCGATGGCAACTTTGACGAAAGCCACATCTTCGCCGAGCACTTGTTGTGGGCGGGTGGTGTCGCACCGTGGAAGGGTGGCGTGTATGTCGCTGCGGCACCGGATATTTGGTATCTGAAAGATACCGATGGTGATAACAAAGCTGACGTCCGACGTAAAGTATACACGGGTTTCGGCACCGGAAACCAACAGGCGATGCTGAACAATCTGACGTGGTGGCTGGATCATCGGATCTACGGTTCTTCCGCAGGCAACGGCGGTGATGTGCATTACGCTGATTCGCCATTGGCAGGCTCTGCCCCGGTCTCTGTGAGTGGACGGGATTTTCGATTCAGTCCTGCAGATGACCGCTTCGAATCCATCACCGGCACGGTGCAGTTTGGTACTACATTCGACGACTGGGGCAATCGTTTTCTGTGCAGTGAATCACGACCACTGCTGCACGCCGTGCTGCCTCAGCAATACCTGGAAAGAAACCCCTGGCTGCCGGTGACGAACGCCATCCATGACTTAACAGGAGGACCCGTGCCGTGTTTTCGCATCAGTCCGCTCGAACGCTGGCGGATGATTCGATCCAGTCGCCGTATTGCGCATGGGGCCCGGTCGCCCGACGCTGCTGGAGCCAGCCATCACGTGATCGATGCGGCGGCCGGCGTCACCGTGTATCGAGGTGGCGCGTATCCGGTAGAATACTATGGCAATGTCTTCGTCGGCGGAGCTCAGGAAAATCTCATTCATCGTCGCAAACTTGTCCCGGATGGTGCCAGCTTTTCGTCGCATCGCGCGGATGCCGCGACCGAATTCGTGAGATCATCCGACAATTGGTTTCGTCCCGTCAATTTCATAAATGCTCCGGATGGGACGTTGTATGTACTCGACATGAGCCGCGAAATTCTTGAAACGATTCATGTACCGCTGGACGTGACCCGATTCATCGATTTCAAGAGCGGACGAGAGCAGGGCCGAATCTATCGCATCGCCCCAGCGGGATTCCAATACCCCGGTTCTCCTTCGCTGAGCAAAGCATCCACGGAAGAACTTGTGCAACATCTGACAAGTTCTCACGGCTGGTATCGTGACACGGCTCATCGATTATTGTTCGAACGTCAGGACCCGGCGGCAGTCGAACCACTGCGAAATCTGCTGCGGAGTGAAACCACTCCGCAGGCAAAAGTCTATGCACTGTGGGCACTCGACGGCCTGAGTGTCCCGATCGCAGAGAAGTCCTCGTCGGCAGTCCACCGCAGATCGCTCGCCGATGCCGATTTAATTGAAGCCATTAAATTGACTGATCCCCGCGTTCGCGAACAGGCCATTCGGCTGGCTGAGTCCAGACTCGATTCAGTGCCCGAACTCCTTGCGAACGTCGCGGATGCAACGACGTCTGACGATGCTCGGTTGCGTCTCCAGGCCGCATTCTCACTCGGCGAATCTGGATCGGAAATCGCTGCGCGAACGTTGTCACGATTGGCTCGACAGCCCGACAATGATCCGTGGCTGCGGACCGCCGTCCTGAGTTCTTCGAATCGCGTCGCTGTCTCTATGTTTTCCGAATTGCTGCAGGACAAAGAGTTCGCGACGTCGCCCGCCGGCAATGTCGTGCTGGGTCAACTTGTCAGTTTGATCGGGTCACGCAATGATCCGGATGAAATTGACTCAACGCTGCTGCGAATTGACGAAAGTCAGACGGACGCATCATCGGCTGGTGAACCTTTACTGGCAACACTGGGACATGCGTTCCAGTCGAGCGGTGCACGGTTTCGCGAGAACGCAGTCTCTGAGAAAGCCGCTGCTCTGTTGCGAAGAACTCGCATCAGAAGTGTTTCCACTGCACAAAACCGCTCGGCAGCGGATGCGAAGCGTGCCACTGCAATCGACCTGCTAAGTTGCTGGCCGTACTCGCAGACAGGCGACACCTTTCTGCCGTTAACGTCGCCTGAGCAACCAGAAACCGTACAGCTTGCCGCGATTGATGCACTGGCAACATTTCCCGAACAGGCCATTAGTGAGTCATTGATCGCGGAATGGAGCCGGTATACTCCAGCCGCTCGCGAGCGCGTGGTCGAGGTCACTTTATCCCGAGCAAACTGGATTCCAACGTTGCTCGCCGCGATCAGGGCTGAGACAATCAGCCCTGCAGTCATCACTCCGGGACAGCGTGATCGTTTGTTAAACCATGCGGCGCCATCGATTCGCAGCGCTGCCGCAATGATTTTCGGCGCGTCTCAGAATGCAGCGCGGTCGGACGTTATTCAAGCGTACTCCGCCGCGATCAATTCAACAGCGGACACAGATGCGACCAGCGGTGCAAAGATATTCGCGCGCGACTGCGCGACATGCCATCGAATAGGAAATGTCGGCCATGTCATTGGACCAGATCTTGCCTCATCACCAGCGCGAGACCCTTTGGCACTGCTGACGCACATTCTCGACCCGAACAAGTATCTGCTGCCAAAGTATGAAACATATATTCTGATCGACACCAACGGCCGCACTCACAACGGCCTGATCAGCGCCCAAACCGCCAACAGCATCACGCTCAGCCAACAGGAAGGCAAGACCGAGACCATTCTTCGCGCGAACATTGACGAACAGATCTCCACCGGAAAATCGTTGATGCCGGAGGGATTCGAAAAGAAAATAACGACGTCAGAGATGACTCAATTGATCGCGTTTCTGCAGTCCGTTGCCGCCACTCCGTCAGCAGATTCACAGCCACTTGATATCGGAACTCTCCCGGGGCTGATTGAGCCGGAAAGTTGAGACGAAGCTGCATCAACTCGCATCAACGGCGGCCCCGGCGTTCCCGCAGATGCGTGAGCGCTCGGAAAATCGTGTCCAGCACGTGATCCAGTTTGACGCCAATATCCTGAACCAAAAATCGAAGCACGAAGTAGTCATGTTCCTGAAGCAAGGCGTCCTTGCGACGGTCGCGGCGGTAAGCGTCTTCGTTTGCGAAATGCTGGCCGCCGTCCAGTTCGATTACCAGTAGAGTCTCCGCGTCCAGAAAATCCACTTCCATCTTCCCCCAGCCATCAAATGCGATGGGCAGCTCGGCGTTCATGCGAAACCGCCCGACTGTTTCTGCCAGCGTCTCAAGTCGTCGAAACAAAAATGCTTCGCTGGTACTGCGGGCTCGTTGCACGCCGTCGGCCTCCGGCTCGACATTGCGAGCTGTATGCACGAAGAGTTTGGCCAGTGGTTCGTCCACGCCATCTCGCACCAGTCGCCGAATACTCGCCGCGTAGTCGTTCTTCCATTGAGGATCGACGGGCAACGGAACTTCCGACGGCCAGCCGGGGACCGCACTTCCGGGCAAGAGCACGGTGTAACCGACAGCTTCGTAGCCGTGACAACGGCGATCAAACATGCGGGACAGCATGGGCACGTTCAGATCGGCGTAGTCGTAGACTCGCACTTCTGTTTTGCCGTCGTGTAACCGATGCAAACGTCCGACGTATTGGGCGATGGTGCCGCGCCAGGAAACGGGCAGCGTCAGGAACAGCGTGTCCAGTCGCGAATCGTCGAAACCTTCACCGATGTAGCGTCCCGTCGCCAGCAACACACGCGGTTCGCCGTCCGGGATGGCGACCAGTTGTTCCTGAGTTGCCCGGGACTCTCTGACACTCGTTCCACCGTGCAGAACAACGATGTGCGACAGATGTGGCTTCAACAAGGCTTCCAGTACGATCAAATGCTCTTTTCGTTCCGTCAGCACGAGCGGCGAACGACCATCTCTGATGCACTGCACAACGTCGTCACAGATGATGCGGTTACGGTCGTCGGCGGCGATGAGTTCTCGATAGAGATCCTGAAACTGCAATCGCATATCCGGGTCGGCTTCGGTGATCGGTCGAAACGAAGTAGGCCGCACAAAGACCGAATGCCGAAAGGGCCGAGCCACTGCTTCGGACTTTGCATCGACCGTATGTCGCACCGGACCACACTGCATAAAAATGATGGGATGATGTCCGTCTTTGCGAGTCACGGTCGCAGACAACCCCGTCACGAATCTTGCCTTTGCCCGCCGGGCCACTAGTTCGAAGCTGTGCGCCGACAGATGGTGGCATTCGTCCACGATCAAGTGTCCGTAGTCCGCGACACAATCATTGACCACGTCCTTCCGCACGAGGCTCTGAATGATGGCCACGTCGATTCGGCCTGTCGGCTTTTTCCGTCCTCCACCGATGCGGCCGATGTCTTTAGCCGACAAATCTAGAAACGCGGCCAGACGTTCGACCCATTGATCCAGCAATTGCCGCCGATGCACCAGCACTAATGAATTGACTCCGCGTGCGGCGATCAACCACGCCGCGATGACCGTCTTGCCGAAGGCCGTGGTCGCCGACAAAACACCGGTTTCGTGCCGCATTAATTCATCAACGGCCTTTTGTTGTCCCGGCCGCAGTTCGCCGCGAAACGTCACGTTCAGCGGCTCTCCCGTGACACGTTCATCCTGAATGTCTATCTCGATCTTCAGGTTACTGAGCAGCGTCTGAACATCGTCGAAGCAGCCGCGCGGCAGAGAAATATGCTGCGCATGTTCTTCCGCGCAGGCAATGATCCGAGGCTTGTCGTATGTCGGCAACCGCATCGACTGAGCCTTATAGAACTCCGGATTCTGAAACGCCGCTGTGCGTACCAACCGATTCCGCAGTTCCGGGGGAAGTGATGCTTTCGCGATGTAGATCTGATCGCCCAGGGTCAACGTCACACGTTTCGGCAATGTTCCTTGGATCGCCGGTTCGCGCGGTTGCCGGGAAGGAGCAGCCACCCAGGGTTCTCCCTCGTCGTCATCAGGCATCGCGATACGCACGTTGACAATTCGCCCTCGCCGACCGGCGTCCTGCACGATTTCCTCTACCGCTGATCGCGACATGCGTCGGATGGATGACAGGAATCGCCATTGATCCGGATACGGCACTCCCTGTTCATCCAGGAACTCGCTATTGCCGCGAGATCGCGGTTGCTTCTGCAGCGGCAGCGCAATCAGATTGCCGAATCCACCGCGTGGCAGCGTGTCCTGATTGGGAAAGAAGCGATCGTATGAATCCAGTCCGATATCCGGCCGCCGTTCCATCGTTTCCGTCAGCACATGAGATCCCAGTCGACGGGCGATTGTCGCCGGAACAGCGACATCAAAGAAGATCCAGACATGTCCGCCGTTTCCTGATCGTGATCGCTCCAACACTGCCGGCACGTCCAGGCGGCGGCATGTTTCAAGCACGGCCGCTGTGTCCTGCTCCCAGTGCGTTTTGTCGAAATCCATCGTCAGAAAGAAGCACGTTTCATCAAGCAGCATCGGATACACGCCCGCCGTAAAGTCGGCTCCGCCAGCATCCTTCCCGGAAAGATGCCAGCGAATGACGTCGTCTGTCACCGGCAGAAACTGGCGATGCTGACATGTCGCGCACTTCACGCGAGGCTTCTCGCAAATGCCTCGCACCCATTCGTTGCCACACGCAGGGGAGTAACCCGCCTTTCCGGATGTCCGACTTTCAAAGCGCCGAGGATAAACATCCTCGCGACCACGGAACAGAGAGCGAAACAGCGCAATCTTGCCTTCCGGCGAAGAGTAATGATGAACTTCTCTGCTGGTAGGATTCACGATGAGACTCCGCCAGTCTGAATGGTCGGGGCTGTTGATTCAGAATTGCGACTCCTATCATACCGACCAGTGTCGATCAACTGAGACAAGAATCTGGCATCTACGCGGAAAATGCGGCCCAAAGCAGCCATCACGCTCCGCCGTGATGAGCCCACACGCTGGCCCGCACCACTGACAGCCTCACGCTCCACGTTCAAAAAACGACGTCCTGAAAGCCACGTCAATACAGTTCAATACAATGCAACCGGTCTCCGGACATCACGTCGGCACAAAGAGGCTCGTCACGGCGGAGCGTGACGGCTACGTTAGAAATGGGGTCAGGCGGACTTGTTTGCCAAATCGAATCTCGATACAGCATCAATCACGGCTGCCTGTGGAATTCGCTCCTATTCAATCCGCAGGTTGTCGGCAACACACAGACTGAAAGCAGCCATTTCGACATCGGTCAGCAGTGGCGGAACAGAGGGTTGACGCTTTGAGCCCGGAACAGTGAGACTGTCTTTCCAGCGCTCCAGCGTGGCGGCGTCCATCAGAAAGCTGCGGGTCTGAGGAAACCGAATTCGCAGACGCGACAGGATCTCGAAACCTTCAACGTCCAGATCGCCACAGTACCACACTGCGCAGTTGGCCAACCACGGGACGTATGTCAGATCAACGATACCGTTGCCCAGTCCGCCGATGGCAATCGCCACAGGCATGGGCGGTAACGTCAACAGGTTGACTTTGTTTTCGACGATGATTACGGTCACTGCTTCGATCGGCGATTCCGCCAGTGAATGCAGAGGCACACTGCATTCACGCCACGGACTGCCGGCAGATCGTTGCAACGCCGGGCCCAGAAATCGCAGCAGTACTTGAGGTTCTGCGTAACGCAGGCCGAAGCGGCGCTCGAAATGGCGTTCGTCGGCGCGAATCGTTTCCGGAGGCAACACGATGTTCAGCCACGGCTCCAGAATACCGGCATTCTGTTCGATAAACTTCGTATCGACTGATAACGGGATCTCGCGTGCAAACACACCGGGCCGCGGATGCAGTTTCTGATATTCGACAACATTCAACAGGCCATCGACCGCTTTCAAGTTCGCGATCAGCAGCACGCGATTCGACTGCAGCCATGATTCGTGCTGTGGCAGGCGATGTCGGATGCGTTCGACTGCGGTTGCAAAAGAGATTTTTTTACATGGCTGGCGAATTCCTGCTCACTCCGACATTGAGCCTCGCTGCCATTGCATTGTCAGCACGATTTGCTCTGCGATCACATGAGCAACGAGGGGCACAACCGCATTCCCGAATTGTTTGTAAGCGCGTGTGTCGGAGACGACCTGGTTGCGGATCAGTTCCTCGGGAAATCCCATCAGCCGCCCGGCTTCCAGCGGCATGAGGCGGCGGGGGTTCTTGCCGTCGTGTTGTGGAATCAGAATTTCCGCACCGTCCTTGTAATATCGGGCGCTCAACGTGCGGCTGATACCATCCAGCGGCGCAAGTCCATATCCAAAACCATTTCCCTTCGCTTCGTGCTTGGCGCGATAGTCCTGCAGGTATTGCCACAATAGATCCGAAAGTGTGTAACGTGGCGGAATCGAGTTATCTGGTTCTAGCACGTCACGAAACTTCGGCCCGGGCTTAGGCGGCGACTGCGGGAATTCAAACGGCGGTTCATCGCCATAGAGATCGCGGCGGAATCCGACGATGAAGATTCGCTCCCGATGCTGCGGCACATAATGCTGCGCATCAATGGTCTGCGCAAAGACCGTATAGTCCAGCTCCTCCAGTGTCTGCAAAATGGTCTTCCACGTATTGCCGCGATCATGGGATCGCAGATTCTTGACGTTTTCGAGCAGCAGGACGGCAGGACGTCGGGCTTCGATCAGCGTCGCCAACTTAAAAAACAGTGTGCCTTGCGTCTTGTCTTTGAAACCATGTTCACGCCCTAGGCTCTTTTTCTTGGAAACGCCGGCGATGGAAAATGGCTGACAAGGAAATCCAGCAGCGAGCACTTCATGTTCCGGAACATGCTGACCATCCACAAAATCATTGATGTCGCCCACCGGCGCTTCACCGAACCAAGCTGCGTACGTCTTCTGAGCATAGGGGTCAATCTCGCAGGAGAAAACACAGCGACCGCCAGCTTTCTCGAGGCCAATCCGCAACCCGCCGATGCCGGCAAACAGGTCGATAAAACGAAAATCTAGCACTCCAACGCCCCTCTTGTCAGCGTTGGATACGTCGGAATGTTTTGGCGGCTTTGAAACCGAAGCGAAAAAAGGCAGTGTCTGTTGTTTACGGCTTTGCATATTTGGTCTCAGCGCCACGGCGCGGTCGGAATGCTACGGTCCAAGGACATGAACGGCAAACGAGTGGCCCGCCCGGGAATCCCACGAGCTCATTCCCTGTGACGACAATTGTCATAGACGCGGCTTTGAATTTGCTCCACACTCTGTGCTTCGACGGACGCGCGCTCGTGGTGCGCTGTGTGAAAGAGGCATGAATGAGCGGTTTGACTCGCGTGCATTGTTACATGCGTTTTGGCTGGTAGCCGGATTCGTGAGAATTTGGGCCCGAAGTCTCACGACTTCTACGACCTCCATTGATCCGCGACTGAAAGTCGCCGCTGGCAACCAGGAATTGTAAACAATATGGCGAAACAAAAATTGATAATCGTGATCGTCGGTGGCGTTGCAGGTGGCGCGTCTGCGGCGACGAGGGCTCGGCGGTGCAACGAACAGGCAGACATCATTCTGCTAGAGAAGGACGAGTATGTTTCATTCGCGAACTGTGGCATGCCGTATCACATCGGCGGTGAGATTCCAGATCGCAGTAAATTGCTGGTGGCGACGAAAGAACTTCTGGAACGCCGATTTCGACTCGACGTACGTACGCAAAGTGAAGCCGTGCGAATTGATCGCCAGGCAAAAAACGTGATTGTACGTCGAGTCAAAGATGGTAGTGAATACGCGCAACCGTACGACAAACTCATTCTTTCCCCGGGTGCCGCACCGTTTGTGCCAAAGATGGATAGCACTGACGCCAAAGGTGTGTTCACACTTCGCAATATCGCCGACATGGATCGCATTCGCGCGGCGGTGGATCAGGCTCCGCCGGCCGAACGCAGAGCTGTGGTGATCGGGGCGGGGTTTATCGGGCTGGAAATGGTTGAACAACTTGTGGGGCGCGGGTTCGCTGTCGCAGTGGCGGAATTGCTGGACCAGGTGTTGCCGCCGATGGATCCGGAAATGGTCGTACCGCTGCAGGATGACATGCGAAGTCGCGGTGTTACTCTGGAACTCGGCAGCGGCATTCGTTGTATCACGAAAGATGCTGCCGGAAATGCCACAGGCGTCGAATTGCTGAATGGTAAGACACTGTCGGGCTCACTCATCATCCTTGGCATGGGCGTGCGTCCAAACACGCGGCTGGCGATTGAATCGGGTCTGGAGATTGGCAAGACAGGTGGTATCGCAGCCAATTCCTATTGTCAGTCATCTGATCCGGATATTTACGCGGTCGGTGATGCGGCGGAATATCTGACAGCACCGCTCGGCCAATCGATGCGAGTTGCTCTCGCTGGCCCCGCCAATCGTGCGGGACGTCTGGCAGGTCAACATGCAGCGACAGGCACATCGGCAAAGATGGCGGCCGTTCTGGGCACCGCGATCGTGCGCGTGTTCGAGTATGCTGTCGGAATGACAGGGTTATCGGCCAAGGCCGCGACGCGGGCGGGACTCCGGTTTCGCTGCGTGACGGTCGTGGCAGGCCAACACGCGGGTTACTTTCCCGGCGCTACACCTATCACGCTGAAGCTGATCTATGCTGCCGACGATGGTCGTGTGCTGGGGGCTCAGGCGATTGGCAAGGACGGGGTCGATAAGCGCATCGACGTGATTGCGACGGCCATGGCGTTCAACGCGACAGTCCGCGAGCTTGCTGGCTTGGATCTGTCCTACGCACCGCCGTACGGATCGGCGAAAGATCCAGTCCATCAAGCAGCCTTTGCTGCGTGCAATCAACTGGACGGACTGGGGGATCTACTGGACCCGGACGCGGACTTGTCAGGATATCAGGTGGTCGATGTTCGCACGGCGGCGGAAATTACCAAAGCCCCTTTGACCGGATGCACCGCCGTGATCGCCATTCCCGTGGATGAACTGCGTGAGCGATTGCACGAACTCGATGCGTCGCAGCCGACTGTCGTCAGTTGCGGCGTCGGACTGCGCGGTCATGTGGCGCAAAGAATTTTGAAGCAACATGGCTTTGCTTCAGTCGCAAATCTCTCCGGAGGTGCCACACTGCGACGCCGGGCTGTGCAGTGAACGCTGCATCAAACCCTCAAATCCATGATCGTAAAGTCATCATCCAGCACCGTGCCTCCTTTGAGATTGCGCACGTAGTGAATCAGGCGGTCCAGGATATAGTCGGCTGTGTCGTCAGACTGTGAGATGAATTGCATGAATTCGCGGAACGTCCACATTCCACCGTCCTGCTTGTGGATTTCGAATGCGCCGTCACTGAACAGGAAGAGCCGCGAGTTTGGTGGAATCACCATTTCCTGCTGCTCAAATTCGTCCAGCTCAAACATTCCGACGCCGGGGTTTTGTGATTCCAATTCAATCGGAGCACCCGCACCGCCACGAAACAACAACACCGATGGATGCCCGCCGCCACTCCATGTCAGCTTGCGCGTTTCGTGTTCAAACACGCCGTACCACATCGTGAACGTTCGGCCTTCCTGCTCCTCCATCGGAAAACTTCGATTCAGAGCTGCGAGCACCTGAGCGGGATTCGCGAGGTCTGCTCCCGCCACAGCTCGGCTACGCAGGACGTTGCAGACCGACACGCCCAGAAGGGCAGACGCAAGGCCGTGGCCCGTCACATCCAGCATGAAGAAAGCAAACCGTTTTTCGTCGAGCGGAAAGTAACCCATTGAGTCACCGCCAAGCTCGGCGCTGGGGATGAACCGCCAGTCGATCTTGATCGGTGTTTCAATCGGCGCAGGAATCAGCGATGCGACATAGCGGGCACCTGTTTCCATTTCGTGTGCCATGCGATTTTCGCTGACCTCCAACGCGGCAAATGCCGCATTGCGTTCCAGTAGATTGACAAAAGCCTGCGAGTGATAACGAACACGAGCGATCAATTCGAGTTTGTCCGGCAACTTGACGACGTAATCATTCGCACCCAAGCTAAAGGCGTTTGCTTTGACAACCGGATCTTCAGTCGCAGAAAGCACGACAATCGGAGTATTTCGCGTGGCGTGGCACGCCCGGTAGAAGCGAACCAGTGACAGCCCGTCGATGTCGGGCATGACAAGGTCCTGCAGGATAACAGTCGGATTCAGGGCAATCGCTTTATCCAGAGCCTCAAATGGATCTGCGCAGAAATGAAACTCAATATCGGACTGCTCGGCCAGCATTTCGCGCACAGCCGCCCCGACGATCAATTGGTCATCGACAAGTAGCACAACCGCTTTCCGCGACACAGTTTTTGACACTAACCCAGAAGATGCTTGCATGGCTTGCTCAATATTGTGAAAAAAAATGTGGACGCAGCAGATTAAGTTCTACGCGGGATAATTGGTATAATCGGGTGATGTTCAAATGAAACGTCGACTTATTGGACCCACAGGGGGGAAATAACGAGTGTTACGATTATTGTGAGTTAGATTAGGCAACACAAGAGACTTGTAACGGCGACATTCAGGATTCGATCAACCTAGAACTTCAGAATGAGCAATGAGCTCAGTGGGAAATGATTTAATGCTGGATCTGTTTCGCTCGGAAGTGGAATCACATTCTGAACTTCTTTCAAATTCGCTGCTGCGTTTGGAACGTGATCCGTCGGACACCAGTGTCTATGATTCAATGATGCGATCCGCTCATTCGATCAAAGGTGCGGCTCGAATTGTGCGTGTGAAAGCAGCCGTTGAAGTGGCCCATGTTATGGAAGACTGCTTCGTTGCTGCGCAAAGGGGCGAGTTACAGATCAAGCCGTCGGATTTCGATCTGCTCCTCCGGAGTGTCGACTTGCTCAGTCGCATCTCCGAGGCAACGAAGGAAGGGGAATCGCAGCTTCGCGAACTGTCCGACGACGTTCATAACTGTGTTGCGCAACTCACAGGCTTGCGCGAGGGTCGGCCGCATGCGGCCCCGATCTCGCCGCCGGTCATTGCTGTCGCAGAAAGAATCGACTCGCCACTTCACCCTAGCGCGTCAGAGTTGTCAAAAGCTGTGGCAAAGCATCAGACGCCGTGTCTCGTGATCGAGTGCGGCAGTTTGCTGGGTGAGAAAGATGCAGAGCGACTCCGTCAACTTCTGCTTCGTGAATTGAATCCAACTATCTCAGAGGTACGGTTTGATCTTTCAAAAACGCTCGACATCGATGCGGTTGGCTTAGCATTTCTTGCTGCGGCTAGGTTGCATGTGAAGCAAAATTCTTCTGCACAACTGAGTTTTCTGCCGGTTTCTGACACGATGCAATTTGTCCTGCGAGTTTCCGGGATTACGCAACCATGAACGACACTCACTCGGAGTTCATCGTTGTCTCACGAGAACACCTCACCGTGTTCGAGCAATCGCTGCTGTCTCTGGAAAAAGCCGCGAGTGGCAATGAATCACGCTCCCTGATTGAGCATGGATTGCGCGCGGTGCATTCGATGAAAGGTGATTCCGGATTTCTGGGTTTCACCACGATTCGCCAATTGGCGCATGCCATGGAAAGCCTGCTAGAAGATTATCGCGACGGCGCTCGATTGCCATCGACGGAAATCGTCGAAGCGCTGCTGGCAGCTCGTGATCAACTCGCCGCCTTGGTGGAAGATTTAGATCAGAATCAGCAGGCAGCGGTCGATGATCTGACTCGCCGACTGCTCAGCCTCGAAGGAACAATGTCGCACGCCATTCCGTTGAACATCAATCTGCGGGACTGGCAGACTCAGCACAGCGGAAGTCCGCTGGCTGATCTGTTCGCACGCTTGGACGCCTTTGGAATTGTTGAGGACCCGCAGATCATCGGCCTGCCTGATCCGTCCGCGTTTGGTTCAGAAACCTGGACTAAAAATTGCAACGTCAACTTTTCGGGCGTGTTGATTACGAAGGCCTCTCCGAATGAGATTGCCGTGTTAGTGGGCGTTCAGCAGCCCCCTCCTTTTCTCACGCCAGATGGCTTCGAACGGCGTGTTGATCTTGGTGAATGGCAAACCGAGCATAAACTGTCACTCGTAGAATTGTTCCATGAGCTTACACAAGCCGGTGAGATCTTCGATCAGCATTTGAAGTATTCCCCGACCGATTTGACCATGGGACTTCCGACGGAGCCAATCATTTGGCAGGGACGTTACCGTGCTGCTCAGCCCGTCGCGCCTCCTGAGACGACTGATGTGGTGACACTTCAAGACTCTGCTGGAACGCCGCAGCCACGACCGGAGTCACCCGTAGAGAATGCGCACATCAGCAACGGTAGCACAGCCGATAAAGACCGTCCAGCCTCCCCCAAAACAGCTGCAACTCCAGACACCGAGAGACTGCGATCGCTGCGCATCAACGTCGAATTGCTCGATCGGTTGATGAATCTGATTGGTGAGTTGACCCTGATTCGTAATCAGACACAAGTTGCGTTTTCAGAGCAGGAGGGAGAATCTCGAAACCTGATTCAACGTTTGAACAGTGTCACGTCGGAACTCCAAGGCACAGTGCTTCAGACGCGGATGCAGCCGGTTGGAAATCTCTTCGGTCGATTTCCGCGGATGGTGCGTGATCTTGCACGGCAGCTGGGCAAGGAAGTGGAAGTCATTACGATTGGCCAAGATGTGGAACTCGACAAAACCGTGATTGAACGGCTGTCAGATCCCCTGACGCATCTCATTCGCAACAGCATTGATCACGGACTGGAGTCACCTGAGGCGCGGGAAGCCGTTGGTAAATCGCGGATCGGTCAGATCGTCTTGTCCGCCACGCCGACCGACGGGCAAGTCTGCATTGAAATTCGGGACGACGGGCGCGGAATTGATCCTGTGGCCGTAAAAGCGAAAGCCGCAGCCATGGGTCTGCGAACAGAGTCCGAACTAGAACGGATGAGCAATCGCGAATTGTTCTCGCTGATCCTGCTTCCCGGCTTTTCGACGGCCAAGCAGGTGACGGACGTTTCCGGCCGCGGAGTCGGCATGGATGTCGTAAAAACTAACATCGACGAACTGGAAGGGCATCTGACAATTGATTCCAAGCTGGGCCAAGGAACGTCGATGAATCTGCGCGTACCGCTGACTCTGGCGATCGTACCCTGCCTTATTGTGACAGTTGGCAATGACCGTTTTGCGTTGGCTCAGCGTGAACTCGAGGAGATTGTTTGTCTGCATCCCGGCGGCAAACGGAAGCTGGAACACGCTTTTGACACGGAAGTCTTTCGCCTGCGAGATTCTCTGCTTCCCGTGATTCGGTTTTCCGAAATTCTTGCACGTTCGCAGCCGTTTTCTGCTGACGACAAAGCCGAGATCCTTGCCAAATATCCGCCTGCAGAACGAGATCCGGCAGAGATTGAATACATCCTCGTGCTGCGTTCCAACGGGAAGCGATTTGGACTGCTCGTTGATCAAGTTCAGGGCCGCGAGGAAATTGTGGTCAAGCCCATCCATGCGGCGATGAGAAAGGTAACCATTTTTTCGGGCGCTACCTTGATGGGCGACGGACGAGTTGCCTTGATTGCAAATGCCGTCGGCATCATCGAACACGCACGCTGCTTTGCGGCGATGGCCGATGATGTGCCACAGTCGATCCCTCGCAATCCTCATGAAGTCCACCGCGTGCTGCTGTTTGAATACGGTGCCAATGAACAATACGCATTGCCGCTCGTGCAGGTGCGTCGCGTTGAATTACTCGACATGAACCGCGTCGAGCGAATTGGCGCACAAGAGTTTGTCACGCTCGACGGAGTTTCCACTCGAATCCTGCGGCTGAATGAGTTCATGGACGTGTCGCAGTGTGAAGAATCGCCGACTATGTTCCTCATCCTCCCGCGCTTTGTGCCTGAACCCATGGGAATTCTTGCTCAGCGTATTATCGACACAGAGTCGCTCGCGATTGACCTGCAGACGAGCGGTAACATCCGTGGGGTCCTCGGGACTGCTATCGTGCGCTCGCGACTGTCACTCTTTCTTGATGTGCAGCAAATTCGCGAGTCTGTAGTTGGAGTCACAGCGGACGCGAGTGGTGTCGGTGAGCCTTCTGGGATCACGGCGGCAAACGACAAATGGCGGAGCACGTCCCCTCGATTCAAAGCAAAACAGCGAATTTTGCTAGTTGATGATACACCTTTCTTTCGCGAGATCGTCAAGCGATATCTTTCCGCTGAAAATGTGGAGATCGTCACCGGCGTCGATGGTCGGGATGGGCTGGAATTACTGGCGAGCCAAGATTTTGATCTTGTCGTCTCCGACATCGAAATGCCAAACATGAACGGCTGGGAGTTCTGTAAGGCAGCTCGAGAAAAAGGCTATCGGATGCCGTTTGTCGCGCTGACGTCGCTGGCGAAAAACGAATATGAGCAGAAGGCCATGGCCTGTGGGTTCGACGACTTTGAAGAGAAACTTGATCACGATCGTCTGCAGCAAAAGGTACTTCATTGGCTGCAGCGGAGTCTAGAAATGCAGGTGCCGCAATGAGCGACAATGTCACCTTATATTGCACATTCCTGTCGGCCGGTCGTCTTTTCGGCGTGCCAGTCTTGGATGTCAAGGAAGTCACCGCAGAAAAGCGGTTCACCGGCATTCCCCATGCGCCGCAGGAAGTCCTTGGCCTTGTCAACATTCGCGGTCACATCTTTCTGGCTCTGAATCTGGCAACACTGCTGGCCGTGCGGAATCACCCTACGCCTGCGGATGCCCAGTTCGTCATTTTCAAATCATCAGTCGGCCCTGCGTTTGGAATCGTTGTCGATCAGGTCGGCGACATAGTGTCCGTGTCGGACAAGCAGACGGAAGCCTTGACGAATGGCGAACAGATGCAACTGCATTTCAGCGACCGATCTTCGCTGGTCGCATCCGTAGGCAAACTGGACGGCCAGATTTTGATTATCCTAGATCCACACAAGTTCTTGGCGTGTGTGGAGCATTCGCGTGGAGCCCTTGACAATGTGTGATAGCTCAATGATCACGGATAGCGTTTGCCATGTTGGTGATGCATGCCCGTCGCTCCACTGACGTAATCCTTAACACGTGTGGTTAGCGTTTCCGTTTTCCCTCGTCATCAAAATAATTCCCCCTAAATCTGTCAATGAAAAGTGTCACTATGAAAAATGCTAAACTGAGCAGCAAACTGATATGCCTAACTATCGTGTTGCTTTTACTTACGATACTGATCGCGTACGTCGGTGTGAATCAGCTCGGCACACTCGATGTTCAGGTTCAGCAGCTTGGAGGTCCGACGTTGCAGAGCGTGATCTCGGCAGGGGAAATCCGGTCGAAGTTCTTGATGGCTATTCGCGCGCAGAAAAATGCGGTTATCTCACCATCGGATGAGGAGTCCAGCGTGCAAGTAGAACTTTCTCGAAAATACATGACGGAGATCAGTCAGGAGCTTCGCACGCTGGCAGCCTTAATTAGTGACGCAAAGCAAAAGAGCATCCTTGATTCTTTCGGAGAGTCATTCGGAGATTTTCGTAAAGTTAACGAAGAGATATTGGGTTTGGCTCTGCAAAACAGCATTGTCAAGGCGACAAATGAGCTATTCGGAAAGACTTACGATGCGACACACAGGACACTAGAAACGCTCCACATGATAGAAGTCGCGTTCAGGGCCAAAGAGCCGCGCACGCCTGTGATCGAGGCAAATGCCGCTGCGACCAACGCATTCGCCAATCACGTACACGAGTTGATGCAGACGGCCGCCCATCACATCGCGACCCCAGTCAGCGATAGCCGTTTCAGCGAAGTCGATTTGCTATTCAGCCAACTGATTGAACAGCTTCCCCAAAACGCGGAAAAAACTCTGGCGGCCTGCCAGACGGCAAGTATCCCAACTGGTGATCTGTCGAGTTCTGTCAATGCGATCCGATCAGGGTTTGCGGAAGTGCTGAGACTCTCCAGACTTGATACGAATAATAAAGGCGCAGAGCTCAGTTTGTCAACAGCGAAGACTACCTCTGACACAGCGATCGAAAGCATCGATGGATTAATTGCCGTCTTCAGGACGGCAGCGAACAGCGATGTCGCTAACAGCACTGCGACATATAACCAGAGTCTGCGTTACATTATTGGCACGAGCATTTTCGGAGTGATTCTAGGCTTCGCCACGGCGTGGTGGATTTCCCTCTCGATCACAACACCTATTTCCTTGGTGCGGGATGTGACACGGAAGATGTCGGCCGGAGATTTAGGATCAAGGATTGGGCTCACCCAAAAGGATGAAGTCGGCGAACTGGCAGTCGCGACTGACGCATTGGCAGATGCCCTCAGCAATATAATTCAGCAGATCCAGAACACCTCGACAATTCTAGCCGAATCTTCATCCAACCTTGGCCATATCTCGGTTAGCCTAGCGAACCAAAGTCAGGAGACATCCATGCGATCGAGCGGGGTTGCTGCGGCCGCGGAAGAATTATCGACCAACATTAACACGATGAGTGCAGCAGCTGAGCAGATGAGTATGAATTTTTCATCGATCTCTTCGGCTACAGAAGAACTAAGTGCCAGTGTAGGCGGTATCTCGACGGCTGCCGAACAAACCTCGTCGAACGTGACAAACGTGGCCGGTGCGGTCACCAACATCTCGAGTTCGTTTCGTGACGTATTGAATGATGTGAAGGAAGGCGCGCGGGTTGCTGGTGAGGCATCGCAAATGGCGGAGTCAGCCGGGCGCACGATGCGTGACTTGGATCAGTCAAGTACTGAGATTAGCAAATTCACCGAGACGATCAAGATGATCGCCCTGCAGACAAATCTGCTAGCGTTGAATGCGACGATCGAAGCGACCTCTGCTGGTGAAGCCGGCAAGGGGTTTGCCGTGGTTGCTCAGGAGATTAAGGAACTTGCTAGCCAGAGTGCGAAAGCAGCGGAGGACATCGCTAAGAAAATTTCCGGTGTCCAGAACGAGACACGCCAAGCGGTTGGCGTGATTCGCGAAATTGCCGATGTTATTAAAAGCATCAATCAGTCAGCCGATCGCATCTCACTGTCGGTAGAAAACCAAGACCGGGCCGCTCAAACGATTTCACAAAATATTTTCGACGCGAATAAGGGCGTAGGCCATATCGCAAGGTCAATTTCAGAAGTCGCTTCCACTGCCAACATGATGGCCCGAAATATTGCCGAAGCCTCACGTGGGGCTGTGGATGTTTCAAGAAATGTGGGTGAAGCAGCACGGGCGTCCAGTGGAATTTCCCAAAGCATCACGCAAGTCAGCGCAGCTGCAAAAGACACAAACACTTCGGCCACTAGTGTCACAAATGCGGCAAAACAACTCGATCAGATCGCCGGGGAGTTGCGAAATTTAATCGCAAAGTTCAAAATCACTTGAAATGAACACCCCTGAACCAATTCGCGTTTTGATCGTCGATGATTCCAGAATTTTCCGGCGCATGATGCAATCTGTGCTGGAAGAAATACCCGGAGTGGAGGTCGTTGGTTCGGTTTTTAGTGGCGAGAGTGCCCTAGAATTTATTGCGAAGTCTCCGCCCGATCTTGTGACGCTCGACATTGCAATGCCGGGGATAAATGGGCTGGATACGCTCCGCGAAATTTCTAAACGGAATGTTCAGGCGAAGCCGCTACCCCCAGTCGATACGATCCTCGTGAGCGCGCTGACAAAGGCGGGATCTGTGATCGCAGTGGAAAGCCTGCAACTGGGGGCGCTGGATTTCGTCTGCAAGCCCAACGCATCCAGTGAAGCAGCTAACCGCGATGAGTTGCACAGGTCGATGGAGCAAAAACTCGCAGTGGTCAGGCAGCGGCGATTTGGCATGAGAAGGCACGGGAGGCCGGATGTCAATCCGCGTCCCACGGCCACGGCCACAGCCACAGCCACGGCCACCATGCCAAGACGGCACGAACATTGTCGCGCCATTGCCATCGGTACCTCAACAGGTGGCCCTGAGGCACTTGGACTTTTGTTGCCGTCCCTAGTGCCACGCTGCCACGCGCCAATCTTCATTGTGCAACACATTCTGGAGGGACTCAGTGGTTATCTGGCAGAGAGCCTGTCACGCAAGTGTGGTCGCCACGTCGTCGAAGCGGAACATGATCTGGTTGTCCAGCCTAGCGGTATTTATTTGGCTAAGAGTGGCCATCACATGGTTGTACGAGTTGACGATGGTGTGGCGCGCATCGGCCTTCTGGACTCACCCCCTGAAATTGGCTGCCGACCTGCGGTGAATGTCTTTCTGCGGTCTGCTGCGATTGTTTATGGCAGCCGACTGGTGACGGCAATCCTCACCGGCATGGGCGAAGATGGCGCCGATGGTGCGCGAATTGTGAAACGAGCAGGTGGCTATGTGATTGCTCAGGACGAAGCCAGTAGTGTCGTCTGGGGCATGCCTCGGGCCGCCACGAATTCCGGGGCCGTAGATCAAGTGTTACCTCTGTCCAAAATCTCCGACCGTCTTGTCGGACTCGTCACGGCAGGAGCCACGCTGTGAATCCGACGGAGGAGGAGTTCAATCGGATCCGAGTGTTCTTGCTCGAGACCTCCGGGCTCTGTTTGTCTGCCGACAAACAGTATCTCGTGCAGACAAGGCTTGAACCTGTCGCGCGACGGCATAGTCTGCTCTCGCTGGCTGAAGTCATTCGACGACTTGAGGAACGGAACGATGGCAGTTTTCGTGATGAAGTCATTGACGCGATGACCACGAACGAGACATCATTCAACCGCGACAGCCATCCGTTTGACGAATTGCGCAGCACGATCCTGCCTCGGCTGATGCAGACGCTGCAAGATCGAAAGACCAGATCAGGTATCCCGTTTCCTAGAATTCGAATCTGGTCCGTTGCGGCATCCACCGGACAGGAACCCTACAGCATCGCCATGGCGATTCTTGATTTTCTGGAAGCGAACCCCAGAACAGGATGGACGGCCGATCACTTCTGGATTCTGGGCACTGATATTTCTGCACGAGCCCTCCAGGCTGCCCGCGCAGGCCAGTATTCCGATTGGGAAATTGATCGAGGACTCTCATGGGAACAAAAAAATAAATTTTTTACGCAGCATGAGGGTCAATGGCTGATCTCTCCACGCGTCCGAAACATGGTCGATTTGCGTCGCGTGAATGTGCTGCAAAACATCGTCGATCTGGCCGGATTTGACCTGATTTTCTGTAGAAATCTGTTGATCTATTTTGATGAATTGACCCGCTTCAATGTGTGCCAGAAATTGGCCAAAAGCCTAAACCCCGATGGCCTGCTACTGCTGGGTGCCGCGGAGCACTTACCGGCATCCTCCGACACCACATTTCAGCAGATAAAATTCGGGCGAACAATCGCGTTCGTCAAATTGTCGGCGGAAAATCAGATGCGTGGATAATCGCGCGGCGCCGCCAACTAGACGCGAACAAGAAAGGCAGATTTACCGACCAGCCCGTGGCCGCTTAATCCCGAATCGCACCAACCGCCAGTCGCTGGAAGTCAGCCCGGAGATCAGACGCGTCGCCGCCTGCAAAGTTCTGCCGCGCGATCAGGAGGACAAAAATCATCTCCTGCTGCGGATCGATCCAGCCCTGTGTTCCAAACGCGCCGCCATGCCCGAACGCACCAGGAGCTAGCATGTCGGTCGCTCCCTGTGGTTTACGAACCAAGCAAAATCCGAGTCCCCAACCGTTCCCTGGTGTGAACCCAGTTTCCAGTTCTCCGGACTGCAGGGAGGTCATTTGCTGCACCGCATCGTGCGAAAGAATACGCTTGCCATTCAGATCGCCGCCATGCAAAATCATTTGATAAAATCGCACCAGATCACTGGCAGTGGAATACAAGCCTCCCGAAGGATTTGGAGATGTTTCCGCATTCACTTCATACAGCCAGTGATTCCCGCGTTCGATGTCCTTTTTGTCCGCCGTGGGCTGATACAACAAAGCGAGTCGCTGGAGTTGCTCTGCGGTCGGATGAAATGATGTCTGATTCATCTCGAGCGGAGCAAAGATCCGTTCCGCCAGAAACTGATCGAACGGTTTGCCGGAAACAATTTCGACAACACGACCAGCAACACTCAGCCCCGGACCGTACTGCCATTTGGAACCCGGCTCAAATGCCAGTTCTGATTTTGCCAACAGCTCAACCGTGTTCGCCAGCGTTCCCACATTGCGTTGATCACTCACGAGGCCATTCGTATGCATCAGACAGTCACGAATTGTGATTTCACGACTTGGTATCTTGCCGCCGGTGACCTTTGTATCCTTGAACGCCGGGATGTACTTTGAAATCGGATCATCCAGCTTTAGCTGACCTTCATCCTGAAGAATCATCACACTGGCAGCGGTGATCGGTTTGGTCATCGACGCGATGGCAAAGACCGTATCGACCGCCACATCCCGTCCGCTAGCCACGTCCGCCTTGCCAACGGCTCCTAGGTGCACCACGCGCCCACGCCGGGCCACCAGCGTTACCGCACCAGAGATCTGTTTGGCCGCCACAAACTCCTGCATGCGCGTGTCTATCTGCTTGAGAGCCGCTTCATCGACACCCGATTCGGCCGGTTTGCCAGCGACGATTAAACCGGCGTCGTAGCTTTCCGCTGTGACTAACTGATCCACGGGATTTTCAGTCAGAACCAGACCACGCCACTGAACTTCCTGAGCAACCTTATTGGAATGCAGTTGCAGGCCGATCGGACCAGATTCGCAAAGTTCGGGCTGAGGATCTGCCCAGTCGGCGACAAGTCGCCCATTGACAACGTGCCGGATGCGGTTCCCGATGGCAAGGATTTCCATGCGATTCCAGTCGTGCTGTTTTCCGACACTCTGGGCAATTCCTAACGTGTCCTGCCGCACATTGTTGCGGCGAAACAGGTCGTGATATCCGTAGGCCGAAGGATACATCACGAGATGTCCCTGATACGTAAACGGACCTTCGTCTTTCTCGATCGCTTTACCCCACAGCGAAATTCCGGAATGCATTTCACTGGTGACCAGTCGACTTTCGAGGATGAGTCGAAAATTGCGGAAGGACTTCTGCGTCATCAGATAGGTGCTCGACTTCGGAGCGTTCTCGGCGGAATTGCGACCGACGATCATGCCGTCTTCCACCGCGTAGTATTTGCCGATGTAACCCACCCAGCCATCAAGATCTTGGCCATTGAACAGTTGCACGGGAGTTTCCCCCGCCGGCAATTTCGGAATCTGCTCCTGGCTCCAGTCTCCGGCAGTGGCACTCGATGGGCAGTACAGAGCGAGCGTCATCAGCATTGGCAAAAGGCGAACAATCACGAGTTCTCTCCGGGTGGGGTTTGGGAAGGCCGAGCGATTCGAAGCTCAACATCGTATCGAGCCGCCGACAATGATGCGAGCCGACCGCCAAGCCGATATCATCAAACCGCATTGTCTGAGTAAGTGATGCCAAACATCGTGTCCGTCAGCCAGCGTCGGAAGCCTTCGTTGTCACTGAACTGTTTGAACAGCTCAGTGTCATCCTTCATCATGCCGACGATTACGCGCCCGAGAGCCTTGTCGTGCTCAATATGAGCGTTCTGTTTGTCGCAGTTTTTCCTGGCGTTTTGGAACGCCGGATCAGCGGCAACTCTCGGCGGGATTTCCTCAATGATCTTTTTGTAGATGCGATCGGCATCGGTCCACGGAATATTGCCGAACTGGTCATTGAACGACTTCAGAATATTCGACAGTTTTTCCAGCTGTGGCTCTGACTTGTGCCCTCCGCCTGTCGTTGGAACCGGTTCAATCTCCGCATTTTGATCCGGCAACAGAATCTGCATCGCCGCGTTCTTCTCGACGCGATAGCTGTCCATGTCGCGTCAGCGGTCAGTACATCCGAAGCAAGCTGATCAGCCTCGCGTTCATACTTATCTTTGCCGACTTCAGTCAAATCATCAAAGAACACATCGATCTCGTTCTTGTCCAGATGCAGCGACACGTGGGCCAGTTCGTGGAACAGTGTAAACCAGAAATGATCCAGACGATCGTAACGCAGCGTGAGAGCGACAACTGGTGAACCATCCGGCAGCTTGATAGCGGCTCCGTCCAGATGAGTCTTCGGAAGATGTCGCTCAATGATGACGTGAATACCGCACTTATTCAGAAACTCTTTAGCCAATTGAGGCCCGGAATCCAGGTAACTGAGCGTCGCAATGTCTCGCAACAACTTCTCCGTCACGCTGCCGGGTTTGTACGTCGGCAACGACACTGGCACATTACCGACCTGCCGGAACGGCGCTCCGCTTGGTCCGGCCTACAGATTCCACCGCTACGGCAGCAAGGTATCAAATTCCCATGACCATTGACTATCAACTGGAACGCTCGCTGTCCGCCGTTGAGTTTCTCAGTGTGCTGCTGCGATCGACACTGGCGGAACGACGTCCTGTGGATGATCGTGAACGCATTGAGTGATGCTGCGTAATGCCGATGTGATTGTGACGGCTCGATCGGGAGAGTTACTGGTTGGCGTGAGTCGTGCAATTACGGATTTCAGTTTCTGCACGTATCTTTCGGATCTGGCAGTCGATGTCCAATTTCAGAAGCAGGGGATTGGCCGTGAGCTGATTTCAAGGACTCACGCAGCAGCCGGTCGAGTGACTCGACTTGTGTTGCTCGCCGCACCGAAAGCTCGATCTTACTATCCGCACATTGGAATGCTGCCGCACGATTCGTGCTGGATGCTGGAGCCGGTCATCAGTCCGTCTGAGGTATCAAAAGCTGAAGAATCGTCTGGGCATACAGTCGATGGCCGAAGTCGTTGGGATGGTTGAGGCCGTTACCGGTGAGATCCAGATCGTGTTTGTGCTGACTTAAGTATTCCCAGACAGCAGTGACGTCCGCAAGTGCAACTCCAGGGGCGACGAGAGCCTTCAATTTGTCCCGGTAAAGTGGAAACATGTCGCGCGGGGTGTGAATCCATTCCCGGTTACCCAACATCGTGGCAACGAGCAGAATTTCAGTTTCCGGACTTGCTGCCTGAACACGTTCAATGATCATGCGTGTCTGATCGGAATACCAATCCGGATCTTTACGTCCGACATCGTTCATGCCGTATGCGACAATGATCAAATCGGGCTTTTCCAACAACAGAGTGTCGAGATCCGCGACGCCATTCGCCACGCTCCAGCCCGCGACCGCGCGGTTCCTGAGAGCGATCTCGCTGTCGTACAGGACTCGCAACTGAGCCGTCACAAGATCCGGGTATCCTGGCTGAAATGGCGGTGCAGCCGTCATCACTGACGCATCCAGCCCCGTTGAGATACTGTCACCGCTGATCCCGATGGTGAGCGGAGATCCGGCGTGGAGTCTGGCCATTGTGTGCGGCAGGCTTCCATAGCACGGTCCTTCAATTCCGATTTCCTCGTCAACGTGCTGTCGGCGGTAGGTGATTTCGACATCGCGATCATGAAACCAGCGGCCCGGTCGGTAGAGCAGATTTTGTTCGGGATGGCCGACACGATGCTTGTAGCTGTTCGGTGAATTCGTCGGCGGAAACAGATCCGTTTCATGAATCACATCTACTGGTTCCGGATTTTCAAAGCGAATCTTGCGTGTCCATGTGGAACCGGATGAAATGGACGACGGAGCAAACTGATGTCGTCCATCAGCAGTTGTGATCTGGAGAATGTCCTTGTGGAAGAATGCCAGATTCGCTTCGATCGGTCCTCCGTCAGCAGGACGTCGAAGAATGCAGCTTTCGCGATACACAATGTCAGAGTTCCACACGAGTGACAGCAGATGCAGATCGTGAAGCAGGAAAGAAGCCGCATCAATGCCGGTCGGTGTTTCGTTAAGGCGGCTGGTGAGCACGTCATGCCACATCGCGGCAGCTCGACGTTGTCCGATAGCGCTGAAGTGGCGGCGGGAATTCTGATCTCCGCGATTTTGGCCGGTAAGCGTATCAGTGTCCGGACCAGTTCCGAATCCCTGCAGTGCCCACAACTGTTCTGTCGCCTGGCGAATGCGGCCTTCACCTTCGGGGTCATTGTAAACGGTTGGATGATGTGTGGATTTCGCGGCCAGCCAGACAGGTTCGAACCCCCAGCTTCGAACGGCGGATCTGCGAATGGATTGCAGATTTGCGACGTACGTTTCAATCGATGTCTTCCCGATAACGTCTGACTCACCCTGTTGCCACAGCACCGCGCGGAATCGACCAAGCGACCTACCGGCTTCCTTCAGACGCTGATGCAGTATTCCGTCCGGCATCCATTGCTGAGACGAAGTTCCGCCGACGGCGACGTTGGAAAAACCGATCGGCACTTGAAACTGTTGCAGCAGCGAATCACCCAGCGCGGGCCATATAGAGCCGCCATCGCTGCCGTCGGGTGCCGGCTGCGGATCGTGTGCTGTAGCCCAGGCAGAATTCGCAACGTTCAGAGCGGACACTCGCTGCTGCGGATCGCTGATGCGAAGACGTTCTTCGTTGGTATTGGTGGCATACGATTGCCCAGCGATGACGAACACCTCGCCGACCCCAAATGGCTCCACAGCACCAAAGGACCGGTGTGCGGCTGTGTCTTCAGTCGTTGCAAGCTCAAGGCGATACCAGCCACCCGCTGGGACGATGATCGGGAAGTGGAATGCACCGTCCTGCAGATTGAGTGCCGCTGAAGTGATCAATGTCCAGTCTATTGGTTTGCCTGATTCGCCGACCATCAACGCCACGCGATATTGAAGCGTGGCTGTGGCGGGCGTTCCGGCGGGCAGAGTTCCCTGAACTTTAATCTGTGCGTAGCCGAAAGCCGCCCTGCCGGGTTCTGCACTCGCCATGCTCTTCGGATCAAAACCAACCCGCTGAATGACCTGGAACGGAGCAGGCGAAGTGATCGTGATTGGTTTTTCTTCTGCGTTGGCGTGGTCACCGACGCTGGTGGCGACAACAGCGGTCAGAAGTGAGAGCAGGATCGTGTGCATGTTTCGTAAAAATTGATTTAGCCACGTAATTCTGCCAGTCATAACTGAACCGCCTCTGGTAACGACTCTGGCAGTCTGCATCAACGCCGTTGTGGACTTCAGCAAGACTCGCCAGCCAAGACTGAGGCAGAATACCGGGGTCAGGCCGGCATTGCCACGCAGTGATCACTCCAACAGCGTATCGTCATCATCATCTAATGCACCGATAACGTGTTTTTCCGGTCGTGGCGTGAGCGTAGCTGAGGTCAGGCCTTTACGCTGTTTGCGAATGCTGTGGATCCGCAGACCCAGTTCGACTAATGCCAGCGCGACGATGGCAACCATAAACCAGTTGAGCATACTGAACTGAACCGCCTGCACCATATTGGCGAGAAAAACGACGATGGTCACGGCGATAAGTCCCGCGATCATCATCGTCCGAACGGCGACTTTCCCTTTGGCCAGCCGCAGGTCGTGTGAGAGGACGGCATTCTCAACGGACTGAATTGCCACGGCTCGGAACGAGTTCATCGATTCACGAATGGATTGTACATCGACAGGCGTACGTGGCTTCGCAGGCCGCGATGGCACCTCGGATTCTTCTGCAGGCATCGCGGCAGCACGGTTTTCAGAAGGCTCTGCAAGATCTCCGCCGTGAGTTGACATGTAAGATTCCAGAAAAGATTTGACCGGTTTGCGGGTCGGTTCAGGAGAGGATGATCGTCGATCTGCGCCACGGTGCAGGTCGTCGGGCTTGGGGCGGTCGGCCACAATGGCGTCCGGTGATGTCGATTCCTTTGTGCGTTCAAGCAGTTGCGAAAGGTAACGCTTGACAGAAACATGATGCGAATCTTCGTCTTCCTGAATAACTTCGTCAGCATTCGTTGTTGCTGAATCGACGGCTACCTCGGAAAGAGGTGCAGCAGATCCCGATCTTATTACAGATTGCGATGCAAACAAATCGGCCAATTCCTGACGCAGGTCGTCAGGCTCACCAAGAATTGCTGTGGCGGATGCGGTTGACTCGCACGAGAAATCCGTTTCGGATTCATCGTTGTTGTGCGAGACTGGCAGCTTCTGCGTGTCGCGAACAAATTCCCGTTTCAATCGCTCACGAGCCGTCGTCAGACTGGAGCGCACGTCCGTCTCAGATTCACCGCATTGTGACATCTGCGGCCGCAAAGTCGCACTGTGCGTCAATTGAGGATCGTTCGAGTTGTACGTACCGTGACTGGCCCACGACTCATCATTGATTCCGGAGTCCGTATCGCGATCCGACATTGCCGATTTGCCAAGACCTCGACCCATCGCGAGGAGTTCTTTTCTCAGTTGAGTGATTAACTGATCGCGGGATGCCAGTTGGTCCTGAAGCTGACAGATCTCTTCTGAAGTTTGCGCCGAGTTCATCGCCGCTGGCAGGC
Source organism: Planctomycetaceae bacterium (assembly GCA_947476295.1). Classification (GTDB taxonomy): domain Bacteria; phylum Planctomycetota; class Planctomycetia; order Planctomycetales; family Planctomycetaceae; genus SXXK01. Next base: position 34,483 of record CANJQC010000025.1, read on the forward strand.
GTTTCGTCGCTTCTGTATCAATCACCTGAGTTTCTGAATTGCAGCCAGCGATTGCATCTTGAAGTGTTGCGGATTTCTCGATCAACCCGTTCTGTTCTGCTGCGGCATCGGAAACGGGGGATTGCATCGCTGCCTGTATTGACTCAGTTTCCTGTTCAGACTCCATATCAAACGGTCGCAAAGCTTCCTTTGCAGCCGACTCGGCGTTCATCGAGGCTGTTTTTCCGCGGACGCCTCGACGGGCAGACGCGGCACGCGAAAATGCGACAGCTGCGGTCACGCAGGAAAGTACGAAGAGAATCAATGCCACGACGGAAGTCAGAATTCCCTTCGATACATATTTCGCCTCTGCTGCTGGCAGAGATGGCTCCATCTTCGTGACTGCCGAAGTGGCGGCAGATGTTGAACCCGTCTGACCGGCGTGTTCAGTTGCAGCGACCCATTTCCTGACTTCAGCGGTGTCAATCGTATCAGTGTTCAGGATTGACTCTGCCGGTTGCTTGATGGCTGAATCGGTATCGATGTTTGTGACTGTCGTGTGTTCAGTGATGCTTTCTGGAGGAGTCGATGCTCTGTCATCGCTCTCAACAACAATCAACGGCACACGGGATTCCGCTTCGTAGCGCAATTTGACACTCAGTCCGAAGGGCAGCGCAAATGGCAGTGTTGACGCAGTCGCTGACAAAGATTTGGCGTCTGAAGGGTCCTCGGAAGAATTCTGTTCCGATACCTGCGCCGTGGCGGTTTTAGACAGAGGGCTCAACTGAGGTGTTTCGTTAAAGACTGACACAACTACGTTTGCCGTCGCCGAAAGTCCCGCCGCGTTTTCAGCAAGTATCACCAGTTCGTGCGTTGACAACATGTCGAAGTGCAGGGCTTCACTGCCTCGCAGGCTCAGTGTGCCCGTGTCGGCATTGATCTTGAAGACGTCGTCCTCATTGCCGCTCACGATAAAGTAATGCAGCTCTTCAAAGGACTGACGATTGCCTGTCGAGACCGTCCCGAATTCCGTGGAAGAATCATTAAGCACCTGAACCAAGAGATTTGCATCGGAAAGTTCCGGTGGCTCCGGCACGTCTCTGAGTCGGACTGTGATGTCAAAGGTCACTGTCCCTGTCGAAAGCGACTTCAAGGCACCAGCCGTCAGTCCGTCTTCCAACAGGCCGGCAGAGAATTCTTCCAGAAACTGATCCTGTTCAGCCAGGTCTTCATCAGCCATCACAAGGCACCGAATTTTCTGCTGCGACTCAAAATCCATTTGATCGTCACGATTGATGCGGACGGAACCATCGTGTGAGTCCACTGTGAACACAGCATCATCCTGTGGCTCGGCAAGCCAAAAATTTCTCAGCGTCAGATTATGGTCCAGCAATCGTGTAATCCGAGTCCCTGCGGACAGATTTTCATTCAGGTCGTACATCACCAGAACACGGCGGCTTGACAGGACTGCGGCCTCTTCGGCCAGCACTGTCCCGGTCAGCGGTATCGTCAAAATGGACAATGATGAAGCAATGACCGCTGCGAGACGGATTCTGACACGAACGTCATGTTTAAAGGGTATCGACTGCGACATTTTGATGCTTACCTGCCAACGTTAAATTCTGATCGTGTCACAGGAAAATTGTACGGTGCCGCGACTTAACAATCTCCGTACCACGGTTTGCAACACATCCTGCCAAAACCTAGGTCACTCGGTGCAAATGAACCTGAAGCGATACCCCCTAGGCTGATGCCAAAACGCAACAAACTGTGAATTCCTTCCGGTTGCAGGGGTTGTGCTGCCAGCGACTGGTTGAAATGCACAAAACGGTCGATATCGATGCCGATGCATACTCGTGCCGCCAGTAGTCCTGCGCGTTCGTGCTGCCAGTAGTCCTGCGTAGTAGTGATCATTGTCATCGGTGCGAACTGCAGAATCGTTCTGTTGCAGGCAATACGTTTCCGTGGTTCATCTGGCTCTGCCATGCTGCCTTCGGCGACATTGCACGGTTCAGCCTTTTGCTGCTGACGGTTCTGGCCGATTCAAAGACTGGTCCTAGAGAAATATCAAGCTCACGTTTGGAAACGTGTAACGCTCGATTCACTTACGACGGATTACGCAAGGCGGCACGGATGTCAGCAACTCACAATCGGCGCGCACGAACACTATTGGCCTGGCACCTTCTGGCTGCCGTCAGCGTTTTCACGATCATGGGATGCCAGGCTGCTGCGTATCGCAGAAATGCACAGCGTGTATCACGGCCTCAACCCCGTGCGGCGCACGACGCATCCCAATCTGGACCGACTCCATCTGCGTCAGACAGATCGGAAGATCAGATTGCCGCGTCACAGGCGGCCGCTCCGGAAGTGCGTCCCGTCGTTTTGGCAGACACCGACGCAGCTGAAATGTTTCGTCGATTGCGAGGGAAACTGCGTACCAACGACAATGGCACAGTTGTGGAAGTCGATTTGTCATACAGCGATGTGACGGACGAAGCGTTGGCTTCGATTGAGATTTTTCAGGAGATCAGAGAGCTGGACTTGACGGGAACCCATGTCCACGATGATTCGCTCGTCGTCTTGCAACAACTTCCGAAACTTCAGTCTCTGAAACTGAAGGGCACTCGAATTTCCAGTGTGGGAATGACGTCACTCTCTAAGATTCCTTCGCTTGTTCTCCTTGACGCTTCAAACACCGCTGTCACGGATGACGGCTTGGCACATGCGTCGCAGTGGACCAGTCTTAGATACCTCTCACTGAACAACACTGCGGTCACAGATGCCTCGATTCCATATCTGACGTCCATTAAGACACTGAAAGGGTTAAGTCTGCTGCATTCAAATGTGACGGCAGACGGCAGTCGGACGCTGAAGGAAGCGCTTCCGGACTGCTTGATCGTCACAGAAGCAGAAAATCAATTGAGTCCACCGGCGGCGGCTGTCCCGTTGCGACCAGTGCCGTCGCAGAGTGGAGTAGCGTTTCCGACTTTTCCAGCCACAGCCGATACGCAGTTGGAACAACTTGTTGAGCTGGCTGGAAAACAGCCTCAACTGGCTGTGCTCTTGGCGACTGTATATTCGAGCCGCGAACAGTGGCCACAGGCTGTGCGTATCCTCGGCACTGCCGCCGCCGTCGATCCTCAACTTCAAACAGTTCAACTTGCCCTCGGGGTTGCGCTCGCTCGCTCCGGGGACTCGCCTGCGGCAAAAACGCATTTGACTCAGGCTGTCGGCAAAGCGGCAGCCCACTACAATCTGGGCATGATTGAATATGAAGACAATCTGCGATCCTGTGCGGCTCATATGCGCCAGGCGGTCGCGGCTGATCCGTCACTGACTGACGCACAGACGCGGCTTCAGGAAGTACAGCAGGAACTGGCCACACTGAACCAGCAACGCACCCCGGTCCATGCCGTATCTTCAGGGACCGCAATCTCCACAGACGCTCCCTTCGAAGTCATCCCGGCCCCAGCCGTCCGCACGGCCACATTTTCCAATAACGATCAGTTGCGACCAATACTGTTCATGAAGTAGTTGATCTGGATCATGTTGAGCAGTGCATTTCCAATCTCTTCGGTGATGGTATACCGCAGGATGACGACGTCCTTCGGCTTAATCAAAATCCGTTGCGATGTGTCCTGCAAGGCCTTGTTCAAATCGACTCGCATTGAGATTGAACTTCCACACGGCAGTTCTCGCACGACAATGGCTTCCGAAGGCTGGCAGCCTTGTTGGCGTCTGCCGCCACCACCACCACCGCCCATACCAATCGCACCGATTCCTGATCCGGTACTTCCCAGCGATCCTCCGGCAATGGCAATAGCACCGATGATGTCAAGATCTTTGTCTCGTGGCAGCGGATGCTCACCACCACCGAGCATGCCCGCAGTGTAGAAGGTTTCCTGATCTCGACTGCGAATGATAACAATGTCACCTTCATTCAGGATGATGTCTTCCTTCGTGAATGTCGGAGGATTCGCAGGACTGTATCGCAGCGGGATTCGAGTTACATACGGCGGATCCGGAATCGGACGTTCATCACAAAAACAATGGTCCGCACACTGGTCCTGACATTGCGACTTGCTCAGCTCATCAAGGATCACGTCGGCGTCCATCCCTTTGTCATACATGCCCCGATAGATCATCACTTCGTTTTTTGCGTCGGTGCCCGGCATTCCGCCGGTTTCACTCAGAGCATGTAACAGGTCGTTTTCGTAAGCTGGCAAATCAACAACATGACCAGTACCGCGTTTACTGACTCCATCTTTGCCGCCCGATTCTTCACGAATCACCTGCACTCGGATCTTACGCTGCTGAATGAGCGTTACGATGATCTGTTCTTCGTTTTCTTTGATAATCTGACGCGGATACGTGTAGGCATTGTGGACGGCCTTGGTGGCTTCGACCAGTGACATCCCTTCGACCTTGATCGGATCAACGATCGGAAGTGCTAGAGTTCCGTCTTCACGGATCGGAACCGGGTATCCGATCGCCGGTGGTCGGTTTGAGTCTTCTGGATAATGGACCGGAGGCAGCTCCTGTTCGTTACCAAGGACACCTTTGATGTATACACCCAGCACGTCGCCAGGCCCCAGAAGGTAAACTTCCGGCGGGTCCTGTCGCAGTCTGAGCATGGAGATGTCGATGAAATCGTCTTTCCGTTCCGCAGCAAGAATTTCTCCCGGAACACGCGAAACGGGGATCGAACTGATCGTTGAACATCCCGTGAGGAACGAACCGGCCATCGCCAGTGCGACGAACGGCATCGACACGCGAGCTGCTCCCGCAAAAAAGTTACGACCCTGAAGATCGGTGATCAACAAACACTTCGACATCTGAGCACCCTCCGTGAGCCCGAATCGGCTGCATCATCAGCCAGTCTGCATCAGGTTCGAACGAATGTTTTTAGAAAATGAGGACGATGGAATCTTCAGTTTTGCAGTCCACTCAGAGATTCGGGCTGAGCTGACTGGTTACCGTTCGTCGTAAGGAAGGGGGGCCAATTCTAGGTTACCAGGAATCTGGCCTTCAATGATTTCGCCGTCATGTACTTCCAGCGACAGATCACCGTCCATTCTCGGACCCGGCATTTCCAGCAACCCGTCCTGACCAGAAGCCGCTGGCTCGCCTGGTTCCGTAAAGCACGCATTCGACACCGGCATCTTCGACGTCAGGAAATTCTGTCGGGCGGTGGACGACATTGGAATCGTTTGCATGTTGCCGTAACCGTCCTGCTGGGCAGCAAGTGCTCCGTGGGAGTACCCATCGAACCACGACTGAATCTTGGACTGACCTTCAGGACACTGGTAACACGGCTTCCAGTACAGGCGCGGTGGCAATGTCGGCTGACAGCCTTTTCCACCACTCAGGATATTTTCATATCCAGCTCGAAAGCCCTTGGCAAAGTGGTAGGGATGATTCAGCTCGTCGTAGCACCACGACCATTCTCCCCAGGCTTTGCAGGAAAGGACATGGTTTCGGCAGGACATTTCTGTTTCAAGGCACATATCCGAGATCGAATTGCAGCCTGCTGTCGAGAACAGCATCAATGCCAGGCCGACAAGTGGAAATTTCTTGATCATTTCTGTCAGTCTCCGTGCGGTCGTCTTCTGATCCGGAAGCCTGTGTGCTGAGTCCACAGTCTTTGAATTGATGTCTCGCTCAGACAGAGACCTGCTACCATTTTGATTTCGGAGTGAGTCTCGGAACGATCTGCAGTCCATCTGATCTCTGGCGAGTCAGAGCAGCCTGGGCGGCATCACGAACATTGGAACTGGCATCTGCGTCCGCCAGTTTCTGAAGTTGGGTAAGCGTGTTGGTTTCGAGCGGGCTGAAGTCGCCCAGGGTTGCCGCAGAGATCGCTCGCACGTCCGGTTCTGCATTGGTGAGCAGCTCATTCAAAGTAGTCAGGCAGGACGATTCGTGTTCTGTCCCTGCAAAATTTCTTAGCTGCGACGCTGCCTGAACCTGCGTTTCACTGGTGAACCGGGTACAAAGATGTACTAGGCAGTTCACAGTCTGTCGATCCGATTCTCCGCGTTCGATTTGTGAATCACAGATCGCAATCAGAACTTCAGGATCGGACTGGATGTTCTGATGTTCAATCAGTGTGTTTCGAACCAGTGTGTTCGACGGATCGCAGTCACCCAGCAGCGTCGCTGCAAGTGACTTCGTTTCGACGTTTTCTCCGCTGCTCAGCCCTTCCAACAGCATGTCGATATGGTCGTCAGGTCGTTCCAATGCCGCAAGAAGATCGTCGCTTTTGACCAAATGATGCCGACTGCTTCGCCAGCCCTGACCTCCACCGGACGCCAACTCGATCTCTGGCGTGGCGTTCGGCTTAGGCAAATCGACAGGCGCTACAGGAAGTGCCTCATGTAATGACGTGACTGACTTGGTCTGCTGCTGCTGCTGCGGTACAAATGTTGCGGCGGCAATTGAAGTCACGTCGCGAGATTTCGACGATGGCGGCGTACTCGGCTTTGCACTCACCCGCAATTTCGCATTCACCGTTTCGTGAACCTGCAACACGCCAGACTTGGGTGGACTGACGTTGTCCGCTTTCGCAATCGCGTTTGCAGTTCCCGCAGGCCCAAATTTTTGTTCTTTTCGCCGCGCAGCAATCTGCTGCAACTGATTTCGAATCTGAAAATCCTGCGGGCGGTTTCTAAGCGCTTTGCGGTACATGACTTCCGCCTGGTCGTAGCGTCCCTGATTTTCAAAGACGCGGCCGATCGCTGTCAAACGATCCGCATCGCTGCGATTTGCCCGATTGACCGGGCGAGAATCGCTGATGATTGCAGTGACTGCCGAGCAGCCAATGCTGGACGCCGACATGACGCTCCCCAGAAGCAGCACAAGCGGCTGTCTGAATCTCATCTGAATCCCCCTTTTCGATCGCTGCTGGATCCTCCCGGAATCAGCCTCGGATCGACTTCCGCCCAACGGAATGAACCGTAATGAACAAGTTCGCTGTCAGCCACGACAGCAACCCCCCTGAAAAAACCGGATAACCGATCCATCCAGAACCATAGCCAATCGCGTTGCAATGGTCTTTACCCCCTGCCATTCATCGGATCGTTATAGTCGGCAACATTGGCATTTTTCGGAGAATTTACCTAACCGCTACAATGGCACCAACGTGCTCAAATACTGCGATCCAGGAAAAAAACGATTCAAGTCTCTTAGCCAGTCGAATTTCGATGCGTTCAAGCCCAGGATGTGAGCGCCGATTGAAGATTCAATTGCCAGACATCTCATAATGCACCAGATTCAAGATGATCACCATTATCGGACTCACATCTGTCGCCGCCGCTTTAGTCGCCATCTGGCTGGCAGTGTGCATCCGATCCATGGTGAGCGCATGGACCGTCGGGCAAGCATGGAACTGGATGATTGCGGCGTTGCTTACAGTGCTTTTGCACGCAGTTCTGACTATACCTGCACTCCAGACGAGCGATGCCGTTACATCAGCCGCCGCCTATTTTGCCACGACCATGCTGCTCACGCCGCTGGTAACAACGCTTGGAGCGCGACGTCCGGGTATTGCCCCATGGCATTGGTTTGTCGTACTGCCAATGGTGATCGTTCTGCAATGGCCTGCCGCAAGTCAGCTGTTCGGAAGCCACTGGCGAGTACCCATAGAGCTCAACGCTCCGGCGACGATGGGCGTATTGGTGGTGCTGGTGATGAGCGCTGGAACATTGCTGGGTACTAATGCCACCGGCTTCGCGCTGGTGTATTCGTTTGGCATTGTGGTTCTTTTAACATCAGCCGCCCGGTTTACATCGGCACAGTCACCTGTAGCAGCGTGCGGTTACATCCTGATTCTTACAGCAACCTGGATTGCCCGTCGAAACGTCAGATTCCGCCAGCATCAACTTCGAACCGCAGTGACGACATCCGCAAGGACGCACGCCGTCTGGAAATTATTCAGCAGTCTCTATGGCTTCGCATGGACTCGCCGCGTGCAGGATCGAGTCAATCAATTCGCCCGTCGCGAACAATGGACCGTGCGGCTGACCTCAACGGGCTTCGAACGCCTCGACGGCAACACGCCGACGCATGACGAGCTTCAGAAACCGCTTGAGTCATTCATCTGGGTGTTGACACGCTTCGCGGACGAGAGTTGGCTGCGACAGGTGCTGAACCCTCAAAATCCGGACGATCTGACGAATCCACATCGCTCTGCCGTTCCATTCAACTGATTCCTGCGGCATTGAATGCAGGCTTTCCGGAACGGGATGACCACATCGGTGCTGCCCGATCGATGCAGATGTTGCATCCTTACGACAACGGATAAGTTCTCGCGCACACTGACACTGCGTCCCCGCGTCTGTCATTCCGGTCTGGCATCGCATCCCATGATTCATTCCGCAGCAAACTTCAACATGCAGCAGCATGGACGCATTCATGACGCTGTACTCGGCTCTCACGCCGCAGGTCTGAAGCTGCGACGCTGGATATGGGGCCACCGTCAAATGCGGCGGTCCGTTCTGGCCGATGCGATCTGCGGGAGGAAATCCGCGTGAAGGGACTGATCTTTACGTGGCTGCTCACGGCCATTGGCGTTTCGACGTCGTGCTTCAATCCGTACAATGGGTTTCTGGTCTACGTAGCCTTGGCAATCCTGCGCCCGGACAGTCTGTGGAGCAGCCATATTGCAGAGGGTCGATTCAGCTTCTATGTCGCCAGTGCCATGCTGCTCAACTGGTTTGTGCGATGCTGCGGTAATTGGAATCTGGGTCCGTCGCGAGGTATCACACTCTTATTTCTGGGCTATTGGCTGTGGAGCGTTCTACTTGCATTCCGCGCTGACAGTCCGCCTCATGCGTGGTACTACGTTGAACAGCAGTCAAAGATTCTGCTTCCGTTTTTGGTTGGAATCACTACGGTTCGCACGCCTGCTGACCTGCGAAAGCTTGCATGGGTTATCGTCGTTTGTCAGGGATACGTCGCGTTCGAACTGAACGGCTGGTACTTCAGCGGATTCAATTATCTGTGGGAAATCGGATTCGGAAGTCTTGATAATAACTCAATGGCAATCGGCCTTGTGACCGCACTCGGAGTTGCGTTCTTCCTGTTCTTTTACGAAACCAGTTACACCCGCCGTTTCGTCATCACAGCCAGCGCCGCATTCATCGGTCACGCGATTCTGTTTTCATTTTCCCGAGGTGCGATGCTGGCAACTGTCATCTTTGCGGTGGTCTCGTTCTTCATTATTCGCAAGACCACGTTGCACTACACGGTTTTCGGCGGCGGTCTGCTCATGGCTGTCCTGCTCGCTGGACCGCAGGTTCGGGATCGATTTTTCGACACTTTTGCACAGGAGAACGGCGTTCGCGAAGCTTCCGCCCAAAGCCGCCTCGACTTGTGGCGCGACTGTGCCATTCTGCTCGCCAAGGATCCGATCTTCGGCTGCGGGCCCGATCACTGGCCGCTTCATGCACACGAATTTGGCTGGCCGGAAGGCAAGGAAGCACATAGTCTGTGGGTTCAAACAGCGGTAGAACTTGGCATCCCAGGCATCCTGATGTACATGAGCTTTTTCCTCACTGCAATTTGGCGATGCTGGCTCTTATTGCAACGCACAAAAAACGATCCCGATGCCTGGTTCGCAGACTCGGCACGCATGACCATTGCCTCTCTGACTGCATACATGGTGGCCGCACAATTCGTGAGCCTCGAGGCATTGGAAATTCCCTACTACGTCGTGCTGCTTGGAGCTGGTTCTATCACCGTCCAGTATCGGCTTTCTCAAGCGACCACTCAACTGCCGGATCCTGAGCGGATGAGTGACTCTGATTCGCCGCAGGATTGTCCGCCAGAATTTGTCAGTTCGGCAGAATCCGTGAGAGATCCCAGCGACGCCTCTTATGAAATTCCTGAATCGTTCTCGAACGAACTTGCTGCCTGCTCCGCTGACATACAGTATCAATCAGCAGATTGGCGCGACTCGATCGGGCACAGGCCGCAGAAATGCGACCACACTGAGTGTCCGCTCGTCATGAATTGAACTAACCGACGGGTGCAAAAACACAACAACGCATTTCGGGCCGCACATTTGTTTCCTTTTTGGCACAGTGATTCAACTATTCGCCCTGCGCTGCACCTGGATGTGACCTACCTTTTCCCCGGATGAACCGTCCTGTTCGTCCAGAACAAAAAAGGGGCTACGACGTTCCATGTGCGGCATTGCAGGTGTTCTTTACGCAGATTTCGGTCGATCGGTCAGCTCATCACTGCTGACGGATATGGGAAATGCGATTGCGCACCGAGGCCCCGATGGGGAAGGCACTTTTCGATCCGGGCCCATCGGCCTTGTACATCGTCGTCTGGCCATCATCGACCTGGAAGGCGGGCGACAGCCTCTTTCCAACGAAGACGAATCGATTTACGTCGTATTCAACGGCGAGATTTACAACTATCCTGAGCTTCGACGACAACTGGAAAAGCGAGGACACGTCTTCCGCACGAACTCAGACACGGAAGTTCTCGTCCATCTGTACGAGGACTACGGCCCGGAACTCTGCACGCACCTGCGAGGCATGTTTGCGTTTGCCATCTGGGACGCACGCCGACGCGAATTGTTACTGGCTCGCGATCATCTCGGCCAGAAACCGCTGTTCATCTATCGCGACAACGAAAAACTGGTTTTCGGTTCCGAACTCAAAGCCGTGCTCGCTCATCCGAACATCGATCGGTCCATCGATCCGGCCGCTATCGAAGATTATCTCACGTTTGGCTTTATCCCCGGACAAAGGAGTATCTTCGGACGTGTCTCAAAACTTCCCGCCGCGCATCGGCTGCGAATATCACTCACTGAGTTTCAAACATCGCCGAAGCGATACTGGCAACTGTCGTTTGATCACGAAGCCCGTTTGTCTGTCGATGAATGGAAGCAGCGCATCGATGCGGCCCTTCGCGAAAGCGTGAATGCGCATCTGATCTCGGATGTTCCTGTCGGTGCATTCCTGAGCGGAGGACTGGACAGTAGCGCGATTCTCGCGTTGATGGCGGAACAACGGAGCGATCCCGTGCGCACATTCTCCATCGGTTTCAATGAAGAAGAATTCAGCGAGCTACCATTCGCACGCGAAGTCGCACAACACTTCGGATGCCATCACACGGAAGAAATCGTGACTCCGGAAGCCGCCCGCGATCTGGATGATCTGGTTTATCTGTATGACGAACCCTTTGCCGATGCTTCTGCGCTGCCGACGATGGCCGTGTCGCGACTGGCGGCAAAGCAGGTGAAAGTCGTGCTTTCCGGCGACGGTGGCGACGAATTGTTCGGCGGTTATTCACGATACGCCCACGACCTGAAAGAAGCTCAGATTCGCGACCGCATCCCGGCGATGATTCGTTCGCTGGTGTTGAAACCCATGGCGGCCATCTGGCCAAAGGCTGACTGGCTGCCACGCCCGATGCGTCTGAAAACATTGATTCAGAACTTATCCTGTAGCCCGGCAAGAGCGTACGCGAATACCGTGTCTGTCTGTCGGCAGACAATGCGACGACGTTTGCTCAACCGCGATTTTGCTTCATTGCTCGACGGCTACTGTCCCGAGCGCTCGATAATTGCTGCATTCGAACACGGTCATCGAGATGCGTTGAGCGGTATGTTGTCGGCGGATACGAACGTCCTGTTGCCAGATGATTTTCTGACCAAAGTCGATCGAGCCGGCATGGGGTTTGGTCTGGAAGTGCGTGCGCCGCTGATCGACTGGAAGTTGATGGAGCTTGCAGCTTCGATGCCGTCAGAATTCAAAATCCGCAACGGTTCGAAGAAGTGGATACTGAAGCAACTGTTTGAATCTCGTTTGCCGGACGGTCTCGTCAATCGTCGTAAACAGGGCTTCGAACTGCCAATCGATCAATGGCTCCGGGGCCCTCTGAGCGAGCAGGTACGAGTCCATGTACTCAATCCACACGGTGCCATCGCGAACTTCATTAACGTCGCAAATGCTCGTGCGCTGTTTGAATCCCATTGCAAAGGCATCGGACGCCATGGTCAGCTGATCTGGAGTCTGCTGATCCTCGCCCGCTGGCTGGACGCATGGAGCAAACCGACAGGAATTCCGCGAACTGAATTCGCAGAACTGATCTCCTGCCCTGCCATGGCCGGTTCCTTGAATTGAAAGCAGGAAGTCCGATCTGATGACTCTAAAGCTCTCAACCACAACCTTTCACAGGACCCAGACATCGGTCACGATCCCGGCTGTGTTGCGGTCACGATCGATCGCTGCGCGCAACGTGCCGGTCGTTGCTAGTTTGTGCCTGCCAAAAGGCCGTCTGACCACCGCAGCCATCGGCCATGTCGCAGGATTTGAAGCCAACATCGCCGCGCAGTTTGAAGTGCTCAATCGCTGGCACGACGGCAGTGTTCGCTGGTTGCTGACCAGTTTAATCGCTCCGGAAGTCAGCAGTCACGGTTGCGAGTTGAGTGTTGTCGCCTTATGTGAAAAACAATCACAGAAAAGCCCTGCTTCCAACTGCGTTACAACCATGAAGTCTATTCCAAGTGAGATCCAAGTCATCACTCGCGATACAATTAACGATTCGCCGGTTGAGAGAACTCTGCGTCTTACGCCATGTCTTCGCGACATCAGCGGCGCGGAACTGCCGTTGCAGATCGACCGAATCCGCGAAGAGGTCAATGGCGCGATCCGGCAAGTCTGCGTTGTCGCAGTGCGAATTCCGTCGGTACCGTTCGTCACACTCCAGCTACGTCTCACGCACTGGGCGTCAGCCGGACTGTTACATGTTGAAACTCGCCTCCGCAATACGCGACGCGCCAAACATGTCGGAGGACTGTGGGATCTTGGCGATGCCGGATCATTTTTGTTTTGCAGCCTAGAAATTGCCGTCGCGAGCGATGAGATTTCGGCCAACGCTGCGACGCACTGGAAGGCCGAACCTGATCATTCACTCTGTTCAACGTCGTCTGATATCCGGTTGCTGCAATTCGACAGCGGTGGTCCGTTCTGGAACAGCGCAAATCACGTCACTGCGTCCGGGCAAATTGATGTTCCGGGGCGAGGCTATGAAGTAACGACTGACAGTCATTCGACGCAGGGAAATCGCGCGGAACCCACATTTTTGGTCGAAGGTGATTCATCGTTCCTCGCAGCCGCCGTTCCGGAATTCTGGCAACAGTCCCCCGGCAGCATCGCAACCGCAACGGGTATTCTCGAAGTGGGCCTGTTCCCGGCATTGCCTCCCGTCACGTACGAACTTCAGGGCGGTGAACAAAAAACGTTATCATTCTGGCTGGCCACAGGTCCCGGCAAAGGAAACATCAATGGTCTTGATTGGGTGCATGACGCGCCGCGCTTGCTGCAATCCGCCCCATCGATCGCCGATGCAAAGGTCTTTCCGTGGTTTGGCGGTCATCGTAGGGTGGGACCAGCGGCAACGCCGCGCCGGCCCACCGATGGTGGCACCGTGATAGCCGACGCAACATCACGTCTTGCCGACTACCTGCACGACGCCACTTCCGGTGACTTCAGCCTGGAAGCACGGCGCGACTCAATCGACGAATATGGCTGGAGAAATTTCGGTGACGTTCCTGCCGATCACGAACAGACTCATTACGCTGGTTCTAAGACGATTGTGTCTCACTACAACAATCAGTTCGACATGATCTTCGGCAGTATTCTGCAACTGGCATCGACCTCCGACCTCAAGTGGTTCGACATGCTTGATCCGCTGGCTCGACATGTGATGGATATCGACATCTATCACACGAATGAAGATCGAGCGGCCTTCAATGGCGGTTTGTTCTGGCACACCGATCATTACGTCGATGCACATTCGAGTACTCATCGCACATATTCCCGGAAAAATCAAAAGCCCGGCCAACCCTACGGCGGCGGGCCAGGCTGCGAACACAACTACACGACCGGGTTACTGCACTATTATTATCTGACCGGAAACCCGGAAGCACGGGAATCTGTGCTGTCGCTGGCCGATTGGGTAATCCAGATGGACGACGGCCGCAACACGGTTTTCGGACTGCTCGACAATGGGCCGACCGGCGCTGCTTCCGCAACCGTGTCTGAAAATTTCCACGGACCAGGCCGCGGCGCCGGCAATTCCATGAATGCCTTGCTTGATGCGTGGCTGCTTACAAACGCAGGCCACTATCTGCATAAGCTCGAAGAACTCATCCGTCGCTGCGTGCATCCACGCCAGGATCCCGACGACCTGCATTTACTCGACGCCGAAGATCATTGGTCGTACACCGTGTTCCTGAGTTCACTCGGACGATATCTGCTCGCCAAACGCGATGCCGAGATGTTCGATGCCATGTATTCGTACTCCCGCGATGTGATGAAAACCTACGGCCGCTGGATGGCCACCAACGAACGTCGCACGCTTGATCGCCCCGAAGAATTGCAGTATCCGACCGAAGCTTGGGCCGCTCAGGATTTTCGCAAAGCCAACGTACTGCGCATCGCCAGTTCGTGTGAAGATGATGTCTCGCATGCTGTCGCGATGCGAACTAGAGCCAATGCCATCAGCGAGGCCGCATGGAAGGACATGTCAGCGTTTGGGCCTGCTCGACTGAACGCTCGATGCCTGTCAATCCTGATGACTGAAGGCCATCGTGACATCTTTCACCGTACATGCGAACCGATGCTGATTCCGGCATGTCCGGCAACTTACGATGTCGGTCCATGGTCGATGTTCGTGCCGCAGAAGCAACGGATTAAGAAATTGATGCATTCACCGAGGCGATTAATTGAGGCCAGCATCGGGGTGTTTAGTCCAGATCGTTTAATCAGTGCATGGAGGGCACTGCGGAGGCAGATCTAGCGAAATGCCGCCTGGTCTTCGACTAAGGTTTTAATAGGCCAATTTGGATCACGCGCAGTATGACTGAACGCGACGGACATGAATGTCCATCCTGCATAAGAACATAAGAACTCAACCTCAAATTCATTACGATGATTCAAGCCACACCCACAAATCTACGCATCACTTCGATCGACGATCGTCCTGCGATCTGCCACGTTATCCATGCGATGGGGGTCGGCGGGGCGGAAGTGCTGGTCGATCAGATGGTGCGATTACTGAGCAACGAATTTCACTGTGTCGTTGCCGTGCTGGATGAAATCGGTGATATCGGCGAACGCCTGAGACTCGATGGTTTTACTGTCGAACATCTGAATCGCCAGCCGGGTATCGATCGCGGTTGCGCGAAGCGACTGAAGGAGTTTGCCGATCGCGAAGGCGCGGAGATTCTGCACGCCCATCAATACACGCCTTTCTTTCAATCGATGCTCAGTCGCGGCCTGTTTGGACGCCGTCCGGTGGTTTTCACTGAACACGGACGCCATTATCCGGACCTACCAAGTCGCAAACGATGGATCGTCAATCGTTTGATGCTCCGCAGTTGCGATCGACTGATCGGCTGCGGCGGTGCCGTGCGTCAGGCATTGATCGATAACGAGGGGTTGCCCGAATCCCGCGTCGAAGTCATCTACAATGGCATCGATCTTAAGTCGCTCGGTAAACCGTCCGACGATGCACGTGAAAGAATTCGTGCTGAGTTCGGTTATGCCTCGACGGATTTCGTCGCCGTGCTTGTCGCGAGATTGCATGAATTGAAAGATCATCAAACGGCGCTGCGAGCGATAGATGCTGCACGAAAGCAGATCCCCGGTCTGCGACTGTTGCTGGCGGGCAACGGTGATCAGCGCGCGGCGATTGAACAAACTATCGGAGAACGCGGGCTCCAACAAACTGTCACTTTGGCGGGGACTCGCAAAGACGTGGCCGATCTGCTGGCTGCGTCCGATGTGTTTCTGATGTCCAGCATCAGCGAAGGCATTCCGCTTACCGTGATCGAAGCGATGGCAGCGCGACGACCAGTGGTTTCGACCGCCGTCGGTGGAATTCCGGAACTCGTTGAACACGGCGTCACAGGTTTTCTGGCTCCGTCTCGCGACGATGTTTCACTCGCTGCGGCTTTGATCAAACTTTATCGTAATCCCGTTCTCTGCGAACGCATGGCCAACGTCGCTGCCCAACGCGCCTTCGATAATTTTTCCCTCGACGGCATGTTGAACGGCTACCGTGATGTGTACGGCGAAGTTCTGAACGGCAGCCGTCGTGGCACGTTCCGTGAACAAAACGGTCTGAGAACGACGTCTCCGTCACTCCCTGGAGGCCACTCATGATTGCCGAGCGTCCTCAGTCACAAACCATTGGCTCACTCCTCGTCTTCTCTGACGACTGGGGCCGTCATCCGTCGTCGTGCCAGTATCTGGTTCGAAATCTGCTGGATCAATACCCGGTTCTTTGGGTCAACACCATAGGCACCCGCGCGCCGCATCTTGATGTGCAGACGATGAAACGCATCACCGAAAAAATTTGTCAGTGGGGAAATTCCACGTTTTCAAAGAATCTAAAGCCTGACTCTTCAAGAGTATCGCACGCCTCCAGCGTGGCACAGACTCATCCGAATCTCACTGTCATCAATCCCAAAATGTGGCCGTGGTTTGGCAGCGGACGTGACCGACGGCTCAATCGCTGGCTGCTGTCAATACAACTCAAATCACTGATTGCGCAAATGCCGCAACCTGTTGTGGGGCTGACGACGCTTCCCATTACAGCCGATCTCCCCGATGCGTTATCGGTCGATCGCTGGGTGTACTACTGCGTCGATGATTTCTCGCAGTGGCCGGGTCTTGACCACGACACGCTACGTCGGATGGATTGCGAGATGATTCAACAGGCGGACTCATTGGTCGCCGTCAGCGAAACATTGCAGACGATGATCGCCGATGAAGGGCGTTCAGCGTCATTGTTGACTCATGGTGTTGATTTGAACTTTTGGAACTCGACTTCGGCACCATCCTGTGAATCGCCAAAGTCACAACGTCCGAGCGTCGTATTTTGGGGTGTGATCGATCGGCGCATGGATTCAGCATCGCTGCGAAAATTGTCGCAGGATATGCTCCACGGCACGATCGTACTCATCGGGCCTCAGCAGAATCCCGATCCC